>JAILNY010000063.1 GCA_024691105.1 Treponema sp.
AGTTCCCTTTGTCTTTTCAAGGATATAATCTGAAATTTCGTCGAGACGTTTGTTTGTTACGTTGATATCGTTAGGATCTTCAGGAACAAGGTCTACATCATGCCAGCAGTAGTATTTAATTCCGAGCTTTTTCATAAACTCTATACCTGCATCGACTTTAGCCTTTGCATGTTCCATAGTTCCAGGAATCTGTCCGAAAGACTTGTCGGCAGTACCAGAACCGAACATATCAACTCCATTTGCACCAAGGTTATGCCACCAGGCCATTGCAAAAGGAAGATGTTCAGACATTTTTTTACCCATAATCGTAAGATCCGGATTATAATATTTGAATGCCCATGGGTTCTTACTTTCTTTTCCCTCATATTTTATCTGGGGAATATTTTTGAAAAATTCGCTCATACTGAGCCTCCTATCTTTTTATTATGTAAGTTATACATAACTATTGCATGTTAGTATAAACTAACTTTATAAAAAATGGAATAGAACACTCTAAAATTTAATGATTTTTAAGATTACAGCTTCATTCAGAGAATCAAGATTGCTTGTTGCTTCATCAAAAATGTAAACCTGAGGATTCAGTAAAAGTGCCCGGGCAAGTGCGAGGCGCTGTCTTTGTCCTCCAGAAAGATTCGAAGCCCCAGTAACTTTTATAATAATTTTGAGCGAAAAGTGTTAAAACTTAGGCGTCTTTTGATAGCGCCCCGTCATAATTGCATATAAAATAGCATATAGTTAGCAATATCTAACTACAACTTTATATCGGGAGTCTTTTATGAAAGTTTCAAAAATTAATCTATTCTTTCGCAAATTTGGCGAAGCTCAGATAAAGCATCGCAAACTTTGTCTCTTTATCCTTATAGCGTGGACGCTGATCTGTATTTCAGGAATGCGTAATTTCCGAACAGAAAGCAGTAACAGCGATTGGATTGTAAATGGCAGTGAAATAAAAAAGAATTCTGACCACTTTAAGGAAGTCTTTGGAAACGATCAGTATGTTCTGGTACTTGTTCAGGCTGATGATGTTTTTGCTCCAGATGTTCTTAACATGATTGACCGTTTGGGAGAACGTCTTGAAACAGAGGTACCTTTTGCAGATAAAGTAACTTCACTTACAACTATTTCAATTCCAATTGGTGATGAAGAGGGCTTTGAAGTAAAAAGTCCGTTTGACGATGGAATTCCAAGTGATCCTCAAGAGCTTGCAGAAAAGAAAGCCTTTATTATGAGCCGAGAATCTATCGTTAATAATCTTGTTTCTGATACTGCAAAAGAATGCTGGCTTTCTTTAAAGCTTAATCCGTTCAAAAATGAAAGCGAAGATGTAACAGCAGTTGGACACGCCGCAGAAAAAGTTATTATGAGCGATGAGTTTAAAAGCGACCGATGGACTCTCATGCCAATCGGAAGTGCCTACACCACTGCAGAAAAAACAGATGTTATTACAAAAGATTTTGTTTCAAGAATCGGTCTTGGATTTTTGGTCATGCTGATTTGTCTTATCATTTTTGTCCGCTCAGTGTCCGGCGTAATTGTTCCATTTATTGCAACAATTTTTAGTATTGCAACTGTACTAGGATTTACAGGACTTATAAATGTTCCGGCAGATTCTGATATGATGTCACTTCCTGTTCTTTTAGGAATGGCCCTTTCAATCGGTTATGCCCTTCACTATATCAACGCATTTAAAATGCACTTCAGACAGACAGGTAAAAGAAAAGAATCTGTTATCGAAGCTGTAGGTGAATCCGGCTGGCCGATTTTATTCACAGTAATCACAACTGCAGTTTCACTTCTTTCATTTCTCTTTGCAAATATCCGTCCTATGATCTGGCTTGGTGCAGTTGCTTCCTGCGTTGTCATCATGGTTTACATTTATGTTGTAATTTTAATTCCGATTTTCCTGAGCTATGGAAAAGACAGGGCTCCTGCTAAATTCGAAACAAAAGGCGCCACAAAGGCTGACCTCGTTTTTGAAAACATCGGTAAAAAAATTGTAAAGCGCAGTAAGCTTGTTACAATTATTTCTGTTCTTGTAATTGCTCTTTGCATTCCGGGACTTCTTAAAATGGAAGTAAACATGGACTACTTAAAGTTCATGGGAAATAAAGTTCCTTTCATTCAGCGTATTGAAAAAGTTCTTGAAACCAAACTCGGTAACATCTACAGCTATGATGTTATGATAGAATTTGACGAAGAAGATGCATTTAAAAATCCAGAAAATATGTTCGCGCTCGATAAACTGGAGCAGGACTTAGGAAAACTTCAGCTGACAAAAATCACAAATGGAAAACCTCGTGTAAGAAGCATCACAAGAATGGTAAAAGAAATGTACCGTGTCTTTAATGGTGATAATCCATCCTTTTACAAAATTCCAGAAGAACAGGATATGCTTACACAGCTTTTATTCTTCTATGAAATCTCTGACAGCGAAGCACTCTTTGATGAACTTTCCGAAAGTTACAATGCCGCATATGCCCATGTAGAAATTTCTGATTTTAATGCAAACAAAATTGTAGAAGATATTACAGCCGCAGAACTTGCAGCAAAAAAATATTTTCCAACAGCACATATTTCGGTTGTTGGTACTGTTGCAGAAAATGCTGCCATGAATGAAACCGTCGTAAAAAGCGAGCTTAAATCTTTTGGCGCGTCGTTCGTCATGATTGCAATTCTTTTGATAATTGTTTTTTCAAGTATAAGAACAGGTCTCATTACTATGATTCCAAACATTGCACCGGTTCTTTTAATTGGAGCCGTTATGGGTTACAGTCATATGCCGCTTGACGAAATGACAATGATGATTATGCCAATGATTCTTGGAATAGCAGTTGATGATACAATTCACTTCTCAAACCATATCAAAGCTAAACTTGAAAATGGCAAAAGCTATGCCGATGCAGTTACAGAAAGCTTCCGCGAAATAGGCAAGACAATGGGAACGACAACCTTTATTTTGTGTGCAATGTTCCTTATGTACTGTTTTAGTCCTATTACTGCGATGTTCAGAATCGGTCTGCTTTCTATCATAGGATTAGGTTCTGCACTTATTGCTGATTACACCCTTACTCCGGCTCTTATTTATCTTACAAAGCCACTTGATAAAAAAACTAAACGTCGCGCTAATTCTTGATAGTAGTTGCTAACTGTGCTATGATAGTCTTACCTATGAGTATTAATAAAAATTTAATTGTTCATGGTAAGGCTATCAAACTTGAAATCGATGAAAGCTGTTCCGTCTCAACCACCTTTGGTAAATTAAATTTGGAAAAGTCAAAAAAGCGCGAAAATATAATTTATCACAGCTGGAATTTTCAAGTTGCAGAAACAACTTTTGCCGAAGAAAAAGATAACTGTGGCAATGATGAAGTTCAGATTATGTTTAATCTTAGCCAGGATATAAACTGGTCTTATTCCTTTAATACAGGAAGAGAACAGGTCCAGATGGCAAAGGGTGAAGTATGCGTTTTCAGAAACAACAATTATTCTACTGCAATGAGCTATAAGGCCGGAGAAAAATTTGTTTTCAAAAATCTTCAGATGCCGACTTCATACTTTCAGGAGTTGCTTTCTAAATATTTTTCAGATCAGAACATCAAAAATCTTGAAGACCATTTTTTGACACACGTTACAAAAACAACAATTACCCCAGAAATGTTCCGGGTCCTTTCAGAAATCGATACCGCTGACCGATTCAAAGAATACGAAGGTGTTTACACCGAGGGCAAAATGATTGAGCTCACCGCACTTGTACTTTACGGAATTGCTTACCATAAAACAGATGAAATAAAACGCCAGCCTCAACCAAACAAAAATGACATCAACCGGATTGAAACCCTGCGAGAAAAAATCCAGCGAAACCCTTCTCTTGAATATGATGCCCAGACCGTAGCCGATGAGCTTGGAATGAGCATCAGTAAATTAAACAGAGTTTTCAGGACAATGTACGACACTTCCCTGCACTCTTACGTCCAGGACAAGCGTCTCGAATACGCTGCACGTCTTTTACAGAAAAATGAACTTTCAATTTCACAGGCTGCCCAGTTATCCGGTTACACCAACATGAGCCATTTTTCTAAATCCTTTGTAAAGAAGTTCGGAGTACTTCCAAAAGATTTTTAAGTAGAATCTTTCTCATCAGACTTATAATAAATCACATACTCATCCGTGGTACTGTATTCTTTTCCGTCAAGAACCTTAAAATTGTGCTGACGGCACATTCCGCCTGACCATTTATAATTTTTGTCATTTTCAGTTTTACCGTCAAGAATTTCCTGAACACCATTACGAAGACATATTAAAAGTGATATGTCATCAAAACCAGAAGTATGCCCGTGTAAAATTCTATCTGCCTTATCTTTAAGAAATAAAATTCTATCCAAAGACTTTGCATATTCTTCAAGACTAAGACTGTGATCAAGCATCATCCATAAATGATGATTTACAGAATCGCCTGTAAAAAGAATTCTGTCTTCTTTAAGAAGAAGAACAATACCGCCAGGTGTATGTCCTGGAAGATTATAAACTTCAATAGTTTTTCCACCAAGATTAATAACATCACCTTCTTTGATTGATTTAAATGGAGGCATTGTAAGACCAGATTCTTTACATGCATTTACAAACTCCGGCATCTTTACAACTTCAGCAGCAAGCTTAAAATCATCGGGATTAAGATAGGCTTCATCAAAATACACATTACCGAAAATATGATCTTCGTGTCCGTGCGTATTTACAACCACAATCGGTTTATCAGAAATTTTTCGTACAGCCTTTTTTATGTCATTAAAACCGTTCATCGTATCAATGACACAAACTTTTTCATTGCCAATAACAATGTAACCGCATGCCATATGACCTTCATCCATCATATAAACAACAGGTGTAAGCTGCTTAATAAATAATTCTGGTGTTTCTTCCATACTGAATGATTATAACACATTCATTTTGTATTACAAGAAAAAACTCGTTTATGAGAAAATTGTAAAAATAGATTACACAGATTTATTTTTGTAAAGAGATATCCATCATCGTATAGCCTGCATCACTGATTATGTGCGAAAATTCTTCTTTTTTGACTTCCTCTTTCGCGCGCACTGTTACGTTCTTCTTTTCAAGATTTACTTTTGCCCACAATCCTTCTTTAGAATTGAGCGCATTTTCTACACGACGCTCACAGTTAGAGCAGACCATTCCATCGACATTAATAATATACACAAAAGGATAATGAGATTTATTTTTGTCACGCACTTTAATTTTTGAAGGCGGCGCATCATGAGTTCCGCAGCAGGATGAACCATATTTAATTCTTTTTTTAATACTTCCAAGAGCAAGCACAACAATTACAAGCAGAATTAAAATAATAATTATATTTCCCATAACCATTCCTTTTTTTTGGGTGCATCCCCACTTACGTGGGGTCGGGTGTTCCGCGGCTTACCTTCGGACGGTCTGCTTACGCAGACTGCTTCGCACCGCTCCACCCCCTTGCACGATTAAACAACTTCCCACATCACGCCCATATTCTTAAAGCCGTCTTCAGGCATACAGGACTTACAAACCTTTGATCCGCAAGTCCCTTTATGAGAACAACCTGCGCAGGAACTGCATGACGAACTGCACGCCTTTGACTCTTTATCTGCACGCCCTGCCGTATGAATCGTTTCGCTTTCTGGAAACGAAGTTGCAACACGACGAATAATTCCAGACCTCTCAAGAAAATCTATTTTTCTAAGAACATCACCGGCAGTTGTATTTAATTCATCGGCAAGCATTTCAACTGTTCTTGAGCGTCCATCTTTTAACAGCGCTAGAAGTTCGTCCATAAATTACCAGATCAAAAGCCCGATATGATATGCAGCACATGCAAGCAATAAAGCTCCTGCCGTATAGTAAAGTGCAATAATTGCAGTCCACTTTGCAGAATGGGTTTCCTGATAAGTTGCAGCAAGTGCGACAATACACGGCATGTTAAATGTTATCGCAAAAATAAATGCAAGTGCTTCAGGTTTTGCTACATTCGCAACAAGAAGTTCATTGATATTAGAAACAGCACCACCTGCGACAGTGCTTCCAACTGTAATCATATTGTGATCTGTAAAGATTGTACTTAATACACCAATTGCTCCTTCTTTTCCAAGTGAAGAAACAATAAAGGCCATAAAAGTTTTCCAGCCAAGCCCAAAAAGTTTTGTAACCGGTTCAATAGTCTGACCAACTTTATACATAATGGAATTATCCATTTTGCCAGAGCTTGTATAAGTTAAAAGCCAGAATACAAATGAAACTAAAAGAATTACTTTAAGTACACGGAAGAACGTATCCTTTGTACGGCCAAGGACATAACGGAACAAACTTCCCCATCTCGGTTTATGATACGGAGGAAGTTCCATAATCATACCGCAGCGGTCCTCGCTTTTTACAAGATGGCGGCCAAATACTTTTGATGTAATCCACATATGTAAAATCATCACTGCAAGAATTGCAACAATCACAAGCGGAGCCCATGCTCCAAACCATACTGTAGAAAGCATCGGAACAACTGCCCACGCAGCACCACAAGGAATTGCCCATGCAAGTGCAATTGTCAAAACCTTCTGTCCCCAGTTATCAATTACGCGAGCTCCCGCTGCTCCACCCATTGTACAACCAAAGCTTACAAGAAACGGCATTACAGATTTTCCCTGAAGCCCAAGCTTTGACATCGTATTATCAAACACATAAGAAATACGAGCCATAATACCAACTTCTTCAAGCAGACCAAATACAAGAGTTACGCCAAAAACAAAACCTAGCATCTTTAAAATAAAGCTCAAAGAATTTATAACAACATCACAAATAATCGCAACGATGAATGCCGGACATCCAACACCGGATAAAGCAGAGTTTATAGGATTACCAAGAGCATCAACTCCAGCGCCAAGTGCCATAAAAGGAAGAGCCGGAATAAACGAAGCAATCAATCCAAATAGAACAATAAATACAACTACAGGTTTTCCCCAGATTCGATGTGTTATAAGGCGATCAAATTTCCCAAGGCTACGTTTTTTTACAGTTGAATTTACTGTGCCAGAAAGAATTTCATCTATCCAGTTAAACTTTGCCTGCCCTGTTTTTAAAATCCCTTTTTCGATTTTCGCAACAGCTTCTTCAAAACCAGGCTCTTCACTTGGAAGCAATTCTGACTTTATCTTTGCAATTACAGGCTTATCACCTTCTACGGCCTTTGTACAAAGCCAGTTTGCAGAATATCCGGAAATAATATTTTTCTGAATATACTGTTTTATTTTTTTGTAGCCATCAATCTGCTCATATTTTTTGATTAAAAGTGAGCTGTCTAAAACAGTTTTGTTATTTACAGACTCTTCAAGTGCTTTGTAAAAATTTACATACTGTTTTTTATCCTGAGCAGAAAAACTGATTACAGGAATTTTCAGCTTTGCAGAAATTCCAGCAGCATCAATTATTTTTCCCTGTTCTTTAGCAACATCATCAAGATTTAAAACCAGAAAACATGGGACTGTAATTCCCGCAAAATCAGCAAGCATATACAAACTGCGCTCAAGCTGAGAACTGTCAGCAAGAATACAAATAACATCCGCCTTACCGCTCGCAATATAATCACGGGTAATTATTTCTTCATCTGAGTTTGCACTTAAACTGTATGTTCCCGGAAGATCTGCAACAAGATATTTTTTTCCATTATGTTCAAAACTTCCTTCTTTTTTTTCTACCGTTTTTCCCGGCCAGTTACCGACATGTTGTTTCATACCGGTAAGCGCATTGAACAAAGTTGATTTACCAGAGTTCGGCTGTCCTAAAAGTGCAATGACTGTTTCGTTTTTATCTGTCATACAGCAATCCTCTCTGACTTTTCTGAATCTTCTTCAACTTCAATCCAGTCACATTCATTGCGATTTAATGCAATCATTGTATCGCGTGAATAAACCAAAAGAGGTCTTCTCTTTTCATTTTTTACAACAGTCACTTTGCAACCTGGCGTAAGCCCGATTGAAGTGATTCTGCTTACAAAACGAGAATCTCCGTTTACACAAGCAACTACACCAGCGCAGTTTGCCTTCAGCTCAGATAATTTTTTCATTTTTATAAACTCCTCATAATTTTTTCTGCAGCCTTTTTTATATCTTCAATTCCTGTAAGTATGTCGATCTTTTTTGCAGATGAATAAAATCTTACCTTTGGTTCAATTTTTAAAAGATATGGAATCAGTGGTTTTAGGTCATCGGGATTTACAGCGTCTGACGGATATATTGCAAGAATACCGGCATTACTTTCTTTGTAAGAAACTTCTGCCTCCGGGCAGATAATATGAACAACTTCAAGTGCCGCATTTCTGATATCTTCATCGCGTAAAATCGGATCACGAAACCGTAATCTTCCAGGGAAAAAATTATATTGCATAGAACTTTCCTCGATTCATTTAATTCATTTCAACAAGCAGGGGCTTTGTTGCATTTACACTGAATGCAACAGTTGAAACATTATGTAAAATTGCCGCAATCGAAGGGCTGATTATTCCCAAAAGTCCAAGCATCATAAACGTAGTATTCACCGCTACAATACCGCGATTGTTCGTATCAATCTTTTCCATCAGGCGCTTTCCAAGAACACGAATCTTATAAAGACCATCAAGACCATCTTCACACGAAAGAACAATGTCGGCTGTCTCGCCCGTAATGTCTGCACAATCGCCCATTGCAATTCCGGTATCGGCTGCAGCAAGTGCCGGCGCATCGTTTATTCCATCCCCAATCATAATTACCTTATGACCAAGCTTTTTCTGTTTTTCGATATAATTAAATTTATCTTCCGGAAGTGCGCGAGAAATATAATGATCTATCTTTGTAATTTTTGCCGCATTCTTTGCAGCGCCTTCATCATCACCGGTAATCATTACGCAGTTTTTAATTCCGCTTTGATGAAGTTTTTTAATTATCGCAGCCGCATTTTTTCTTACAGGATCATTAATTGCAAAAATTCCAATGAGTTCCTTTTCTTCTGCAAGATACAAAAGGGATTCACCATTATCTAATGCTTCCTGTTGAATTTTATTAAGACCTTCAGGCGCATTTACTTTTTCATCATCAAATACAAAATGAGCACTTCCGATCACAAGCTTTTTACCGTTAAGCTTTGTTGCAATTCCATGAGCTACAATGTATTCAACCTTTGCATGTTCTTCCGGATGAATTATATTACGAACCTGTGCCGCATTTACAATCGCTGCTGCAACAGGATGTGCAAAATGCTCTTCAAGACAGGCGGCAATTGCAAGAACTTCATCTTCTTTCCGTTCACCAAAAGTTATAACACGCGAAAGTTCTGGAGTTGCTGCAGTCAAAGTCCCGGTCTTATCAAAGACCACAGTATCTGCAAGTGAAGCATCTTCTAAAAACTTTCCACCCTTTACAATTATTCCATTCTCTGCCGCTTCCTTCATCGCGCTTAAAACCGCAATCGGAGAAGCAAGCTTCATCGCACAGGAATAATCAACCATCAAAGTTGCCATCACCTTTGACAGATTACGCGTAAACAAAAATACACCAAGCGAAAGTAAAAAATTATATTTAACCAGTGAATCCGCAAGGTGCTCCGAACGCACCTGTGAAGAAACTTTCAGGCTTTGAGAATTGTCTATCATCGATAAAATATTCTGGACCTTTGTCTGACTTCCAACCGCACGGACTTCTACAAAAAGCTCACCTTCCTGCACGATAGTACCCGCAAAGACAGAAGAGCCTTCTCTCTTTTCAACTGCAAGCGGTTCACCCGTAATCGAAGCCTGATTTACAAGACCTTCACCTCTCAAAACATTTCCATCAACAGGAATAACATTGCCCGTACGAACTGCAACCACATCTCCTTTTTTTACAAGAGAAAGCGGAACAGATTTTTCTGTCATCTTTCCATCAGCCTTTTTTTCTACAAGCTGAACCTGATCGTTTTGAGACAATAGACGGGATGCAAGATCTGAATAAGATTTCTTTTTTGTAAAATCTTCGATTGTGTCACCAATATTCAAAAGAAAGTTTATATTCGATGCAGTTTTATAATCGCCTGTAATCAGCGACATAGAAATTGCGGCCGCATCAAGAACTTCGGATTTAAAAACATTTCCTTTTACAACCTGTTCTAAGCCTTTTAAAATTCGAGGGCCCAAAGACGCAACTCTAAAAATTAATCGTATAGGTAACGGAAGGACCTGTTTGAAGTAGTGAAAGAACGTCATAAATGCAAGATCAAAAAGGAGGCTGTCCTGATCCTGCGGTTCTTCCACTGCTTCAAGCATTTCCTGATTTTTCAGATACTTATCTGAGAGTGCCATAAAGTATGCCTTTATATGCTTCTCAGAAAGTTTTTTAATATCGTAATAAATTAGAAAGGAACCTGTTATGTAATTTACGCTTACATCAGTCATTCCTTCCTGAACAGAAAGCAAACTGTATGCCAGAGCTGCCTGTCGCCGAGTGATCTTTGTTTTGTCATAACGGATACGGAGCCGTCCCGGCAGAGAATGCTTTACTGTAAAATTCATCTTATGCCTTCTTTGAATCCTGTTCTGCTTTTACGTCTTCTGCATCTTCTTTGATTGTTTCAAAGTATTCTTTTGCATCGTCCTTAAGCTGAATTCCGCCGGCAACTATTTTTGCACATCCTTTTCTGAATGTATCTGTTTTAATGAATGCGGCTGCGGCAATACCTGCTGCAACACCCCAAAGAAATTTTTTTGTTCCGTCTGTCATATATTCCCCCTTAAACTCCACGTCGCCAAAAACTTTTCAGCGACGTACACTAAAAATCCCCGACAAATCCGCCGGGGATTTTTCAATTAATTCTATTTAAGTGCTTTTGGTTTTCTGAACAATCCGTAAATGAATGCTGCAAACACTGCAATTGCAACAACAAAACCTGCAATATTTCCAGTTCCTGCACACATACTTCCAATCTGGTAAACAACAAATGCAACAGCGTATGCAAATCCACACTGCCAGCCGATTGCTGCCCATGTCCATTTGCGGCTGTTCATCTCACGTTTAATAGCACCAATTGCAGCAAAACAAGGAGCGCAGAGCAAATTGAAAATCAAGAACGAAAGTCCAGCAGGATGTGTAAACGCTGCAGCAAGATTTGCCCATGTCTCTTCTCCGCCGTAAAGGATTCCCATTGTTCCAACGATATTCTCTTTTGCAACAAGACCTGTGATAGAAGCAACAGCTGCCTGCCAGTTACCCCAGCCAACAGGAGCAAAAATCCATGCGATACAGTTTCCGACCTTTGCAAGAATACTTGCATCCATCTGATCTTCTTCAAGCATTCCAAAACCAGAATCTGTCCATCCAAAGAAAGAAAGGAACCAGATTACAATTGTTGAAAGCAAAATAATTGTTCCAGCCTTTTTAATAAATGACCATCCGCGCTCCCACATTGAACGCATTACGTTTCCAAATGTAGGCCAGTGGTAAGCAGGAAGTTCCATTACAAATGGAGCAACTTCGCCCATGAATGGTTTTGTCTTTTTAAGAATAATTCCCGAAGTAATAATTGCGGCAATTCCGATAAAGTATGCTGATGTTGCAACCCATGCAGAGCCGCCAAAAATTGCACCGGCAACCAAAGCAATAAACGGAACCTTTGCACCACAAGGAATGAATGTAGTTGTCATGATTGTCATGCGTCGGTCACGTTCATTTTCAATTGTACGGCAAGCCATAATTCCCGGAACACCACAACCAGTTCCAACTAAAACCGGAATAAATGATTTACCAGAAAGTCCAAAGCGGCGGAAGATACGGTCAAGAATGAATGCAATTCGTGCCATATAACCACATGCTTCTAAGAATGCAAGGAATATAAACAATACCAGCATCTGTGGAACAAATCCAAGAACCGCACCAACACCGGCAACAATACCATCAAGGATAAGACCCTTAAGCCAGTCTGCACAGCCAATTGCATCAAGACCACTTTCTACCAATGGCGGAATACCCGGAACCCAGATACCATAGTCAGCAGGATCAGGACCTTCTTCGCCATACTTTTCTGAAAGCTCTTTTGCTTCTGCAGCAACTTCTTCTGTAATTTCAATTGGTTCAGAAACTTCCATTGTTTCATCATCAACAACAACGTAAGTTGTATCCCCGTTTTCAAGTGCCTCAAGAATTGCAGCAGTGTCACCATATTCTTCTGCCGCTTCTTCGTAAGCGCTTGTTCCAATTCCAAACAAGTGATAACCGTCACCAAACAATCCATCATTTGCCCAGTCAGTTGCAGCCGCACCAATTGTTACCATTGAAACATAGTATACAAGCCACATAACAACAGCAAAAATCGGGAGAGCTAACCAGCGGTTTGTAACAACGCGGTCAATCTTATCTGATGTAGTTAATTTTGAAGTATTCTTTTTTGTAACACACTTTTTGATAATAGATTCGATATATTTATATCTCTCCGCAGTGATAATTGATTCAGAATCATCATCAAGTTCTTTTTCACACGAAGTAATATCGCCTTCGATATGTTTTAATTTATCAGCGCTTACTCCAAGTGCCTTAATTACTTTTTCATCACGTTCAAATAATTTGATTGAATACCAGCGGTGCTGTTCATCAGATAAATCATGAACAACAGCTTCTTCGATGTGAGCAAGAGCATGCTCTACAGTCGGATTAAAGCGATGCTTGTACATCATCGGCTTTTTTTCATTTGCTTTTTCAACTGCAATCTTTGCAGCTTCAAGACAACCTGTTCCCTTAAGAGCAGAAATTTCTACAACCGGACAGCCGAGTTCTTTTTCCATTGCATCAATATGAATTTTATCACCGTTCTTTTTAACGATGTCCATCATATTAACTGCAACTACCATTGGGATTCCAAGTTCCGCAAGCTGAGTTGTAAGATAAAGGTTACGCTCAAGATTTGTTCCATCTACAATATTCAAAATTGCATCAGGTCTTTCTTTAACAAGATAGTCACGCGATACAACTTCTTCAAGTGTATATGGTGAAAGTGAATAAATACCAGGTAAGTCAGTTACAACGACCTGACCATCATAATCTTTAAGTTTACCTTCTTTTTTTTCTACAGTAACTCCAGGCCAGTTTCCAACAAATTGATTTGCGCCGGTAAGTGCGTTGAATAATGTTGTTTTACCAGCGTTAGGATTTCCTGCTAATGCTATTTTTATCATTTCAAATCTCCTACTTTACCAGAATAATTTCAGCATCTGCTTTACGAACAGAAAGTTCATAACCGCGAACTGTTACTTCAACAGGATCACCCAATGGGGCAACTTTTCGTACATAAATTTCAGTACCCTTAGTAATACCCATGTCCATAATCCGGCGTTTTACAGCCCCTTCACCAAGTAGTTTTTCAACAACCACTGTCTGACCAGTTTTCACTTCTCGCAATGTCATACACACCTCTTTATTCTATTTACTTATAAATAATTACTATTACATTTTGCTAACTTTAATAGAAAAAAAAATTAGACAATTATCTTTTGAGCCATTTCTTTACTGACTGCGACACGACTGTCTTTTACCTGAACAATCACATTCCCAGCCATTTTTGAAACAACACTGACCTGAGCCCCTGCCACAAATCCCAGGTTCTCTAAAAAGCGTCGAACTTCTTCTTTACCATTGATTTTTTTGATTAGAAAGCTCTCTCCAAGCTCCGCAACTGTAAGCGGCATTTTTTTGCCTCCGTAAGCATTAAATTATTTAAATTACCTTTTACTAACTATAAAATTAGCACTCGATTACCAAAATGTCAATATACTAACTAAATTCCGCGCAGTTATTTATCCAATTCCGTGCATTATCCGGGCCCTCATTAATCAAATCCCGCGCCCGTACCCCGTTCAAATTGTCAAGAAACATGTTTTTTGTTAGAATCTACGCAATGCAAGCTGAATTTAATAACTATACAAATTTTCTTTTTGACTTTGACGGAACAATCTGCGATACCTCACCCGGAATTTTTGCTTCAATGCAAAAAGTATGCGAACACTACAAACTTTCTTATAAAGAAGACACCTTTGTTAAAATGATTGGTCCTTCGCTCAAAGAAAGTTTTAGTACAATCTTTCATCTTCCTGAAAATGAAATTACTAACGCAATAAAAGTGTATCGTGATTTTTATTCGGTTGAAGGAATGTACATGTGCGAACCGTACGATGGAGTACCGGAACTTTTGGCAAAGCTCCATGATGCAGGAAAGAAAATCTTTGTTGCAACAAGTAAACCAGAGCACTTTACCAAAAAGATTATCGAACGCAAAGGTTTAACTCATTTCTTTGACTTTATCGGTGGCGCAGACGTAGAAGAAAAAAATCGGACAAGCAAAATCGATGTAATTAATTACGTTCTAAAAGAAAATAAAATCACAGACCTAGATAAAACGATTATGATAGGCGATCGTTTTTACGACATCAATGGTGCGCACAAGGCAGGTCTTAAGGCAATCGGCATTTTGTGGGGCTTTGGCAGCAGAACTGAATTTGAACAGTGCGGCGCAGACTTTATTTTTGAAACACCACAGGAACTTCTCAAAAACTTTAATCAGCACCGCGCAAAAAAGCCTTAAACAACAATTTACATTTCACATCCGCGCGTTGTCTCTTAACGACAGAGCGATGTCTCTTCAAGGGAGCGCGCCACCTCATCACTTTCTTCTCCAAATTTTATCGCACCCGTTTTCTGGTTCATATTTTCAATTTCGTGCTGGAGAGTTTTATCAAGTTCATCTTCGTAACCTGTAAGCGCTGCAAAAGGAAGAAATATTTTTGCTCTCTGATTCACACTCATTCGGTTTTTAAGAGAGCTTTCGTTCCAATCATAGTCGAGGATATCAGCATATTTATTTGTACTCTGTTTTTCTTTCACGCTTTGTGTCCTCCTATCTGAGCATTTCTGTCACGCGCTGTTGCGCCTTCCTCGTAATCACTACCCTTTAAAATTGCATTTTTACCATACTTTTTTATTATCGAAAGGCGCGCTTTCTGTAAATTTTCTTCTTTAGCGGAATCTGTCTCCGAATCAAAAAGCGTCGGTTCACGTTCTGTTATATGCTTCGTATTATTTGCAGTTATATTCAGACGCCGGATAAGCCACAAAGGATTAACAATCTTGTCATAAAGTTCCACAACCGAATCTGCAATTACATCTGCAAGATTTGTCTCACCTGTAATACCAGAAAAGCCTGTCGTACCATGAGCAGGCTTTGGAACAAGACGCCCGTAATAATCTTTTACGATTTCACCGTCAAAACTCGCGTTACTATCAGCAGCACCTTCATCAACGCGCGCTGCACCACCATCCGCCGAGCCACCTCCCGAAAATCTTTCAAGAGTCTTAACATCGTAGCCGACATAAAGCGTAACAGACGAAGTCACAAGTTTTTTTTCAAATAAATCAAGAGCCAGAGCCTCTGCCATCTCGCGGACAACAATGCGCGCTTTTTCAAATGTATATTCACAATGAAGAACCTGTCCGCTTCCAAGACTTTTTGCACTTGAGCGGTAATTTTTTATATCCTTCATTCCGACACTCTCGCGCCCCCACGCATGATCGATTAAAATCTCAGCATCGATTCCAAACTCGTCGTAAAGAGCAAGAGGCGTTTTAAGGGAGGCGCGCGCTAAATCTCCCATCGTATAGATAAATCGTTTTTCAAGCCGGCGGGCAATACCGTTTCCGATTCGCCAGAAATCCGTAATCGGTTTATGAGACCAAAGCTCGCGGCGGTAAGTCATTTCGTCAAGTTCTGCAATGCGCGCGCCGTTTTTGTCAGGTTTGATATGCTTTGCCCAGATATCCATCGCAATCTTACAAAGGTAAAGATTTGGCGCGATGCCGGCGGTGGCTGTAATCCCGGTTTCATCTAAAATGTCACCGATTACTTTTTCTGCAAGCTCGCGCGCGCTCATCTTGTAAAAAGAAAGATAACTTGTCGCATCAATAAAAACTTCGTCTATCGAATAAACATGAATATCTTCCGGCGCAAAATATTTAAGATATATGCTGTAGATTTCTGCAGAGTATTTTATGTAAAGTGCCATCCGTGGAACAGCGGTAATATATTCAAGTTCTTTTCCAGTCTGTCGTTTTATTTCGCGCGCTTTAGCTTCTACTTCAAAAAGACGGCTTCGGCCTGAAAGGCCGTATGCTTTAAGAGCCGGAGTGACTGCAAGACAGATCGTTTTACTTGTGCGGCTTTTATCTGCAACGACAAGTTTTGTCGTAAGAGGATCAAGTCCACGCTCACGACATTCAACTGAGGCGTAAAAAGATTTTAAGTCTATTGCAAGATAAGTGTTCATAACAGATTTAAGAGCTCACCTTTTTCAATCATACTACAAAGCGCGCGTTACATAGCGCTCTTATTTCAGCGCGCCGCAGGTCATGCACCAAGTCTAATTACGAGTTACAGACTGCCCAACAACCTTAAACGTAATTTCGAGAAACAGAATATTCATCACCGCAAATAATAAAACGTAATATGGCATTATAAAAATTCCCAACTGTTGCTGAAGCTGTCCAAAAACCATAGGCATAAAAGTTGTTCCCGTATATGCTGACGCCATCTGCAGACCAATTGCAGATGCGCTGTATTTTTTTCCAAAGTTGACAGGCGCCATATGCTGAATCGCAGGATACACAGGTCCCATTCCAGTTCCTATAATTACAAAGCCAATCGCGGCGACAAAATAATTTGTAACAGGAATCATAACTAAAACGATTCCTAAAAATTCAACTGCAATTCCAAGGCGAACTAAAAGTCTGTCGCCGGCTTTATCAGAAACAAAACCCGAGATAATTCGCCCGAACATAAGTCCTGCAAAAATTAAAGAGCCGAACGAAGCGATAAGTTCTTCGCTCATTCCTGTTTTTGTTCCGGCAAAATAACTTGATGTCCACAAAAAGCAGGTTGCTTCTCCGGCGCAGTAAGAAAAAAAAGAAATCATCGTAAACAAAACGCCAGGCCGCAGAACAGTCTCGCGAATTCCTGCGCTCTGCTTTCGATCTTCATCCTCTGACTTAGAATTACTTTTCCAGAGAGGAAGTGACAAAATGCAGACGAGTAAAATTCCAAGCTGAATAAAAGAAACCCAGCGATACCCTTCGTTCCATCTGGCATACTTTAAAGCAAGCGCCATGATATTAGGACTTATGACAGCGCCCACTCCATAAAAGCAATGAAGAAAATTCATCACAGAGCCCGAAAAATTATTTGCAACGTAATGGTTTACCGCAGAATCAATCGCCCCCGCACCGAGCCCATACGGAACTGCAAAAATAAAAAGCATCCAGTATTCAGAGCAGAAAGAAAAACCTGCAAGTCCAAGTACTGTAAAGAAAATCGAAACGATTACAATCCATTTTGTTTCAAACCTCTTTATTATTTTTGGGCTTACCAGAGCCGAAATTATCGTCATAAACGCAATCGACATATATACAAAGCCCGCATACGAAGACGGAACTCTAAAAACGCCCTGCATTACAGGCCAGCCGGCACCTAAAAGCGAATCAGGAAGTCCAAGGCTTACAAAAATAAGATATATTACAGCTAAAAGCAGTGATGCCATTTTTTAATCTCCAGCAAATTGATTTATCTTATTATACATGATTTTCGATGAATGAATACACTCGTACCTTCTTTTCCAACCATACTCTCATTTCTTCGAGTGTACACGAGAATTGCTCATTTCATTCTAGGTTGCCGTCATGCGGCAATCAATTGTACTATCTGAGAAGAGAAAGTACGTTCTGTGACTGCTGGTTTGCCTGTGCAAGCATTGCAGTTCCAGCCTGAGAAAGAACCTGGTTCTTTGTAAAGTCAACCATCTCAGAAGCCATGTCTGTATCACGGATGCGTGATTCAGAAGCCTGGAGGTT
>JAILNY010000064.1 GCA_024691105.1 Treponema sp.
TTACTTTAATTATTTCACGTCCGCAGATCATCCATAAAATATATTTAAGTACAAAAAAACCGGCTACAGTCCAGGCTATAAGCCAGAAAACCACAAACATCGAAACCCCTGCAGTTTTTTTATTAAAAAAATCAATGAGCAAATTCAAAACAGTAAATTCTCCAAACGCCCATCCTCCAAACCAGGCCATAATAAAAATCAAAATAAATATATGCCTTCTTGCTGGAATCGTTATCTGCAACGCTCCATCAATTTTTTCTATTGTGCTTCTTCCTTCTGTATTTTCCATGGTTGCCTCCATAGCGGTATACTTAACTGCCATTATAATAAAAATGGCTTTTTAATTTATTCCTTGCTTCGCAAAACAGTACAAACCTTTACAGCTTCAAAAAAACTTCTTCACTAATGCCAAGCGTCTGGACGTCCGGCCAGACTGCGGCTTTGTAAAACCCAAGGGCTTCTTTTGGTTCGCGGCGGTCATCACGCACGAGTTCGCCTGCAACGATAGGTAACATATCAGCCTCCTTAGTTTTTAATTTGTTTTGTATGAGTATACAAAAATAAGTTTCTATATACAATATTTTTTTGTGTCTTACCCAAAATATTTTATTTAGAAGTTTTTTATTTCTTTATTCAGTGAAAAAAATATGGTTTGCTAAGGAGGTCCTGTCAGGGTTACATGTACAATTATAACGGTAAAGTACCAATAAGCGACACTGTAAAATTTTACAAATTCAAGTGCTAATGTTAAAATGTCTCTATAAAAGGCTACACAAAGCCGAAGTCAAAAAAATGATGAAAGGATTTTAATTTATATAAACCATATTTTTTATTGGGATAGCCGTTATGGCAGAAAACTTATGCTTGATTTTATGATGACTTATGATGGCGATCAAAAGAGATACGCTTCTCTTGCGGGTCACGGTTATAAAATTCTTTCAGAGGCGATTGAAGAAAATCTACCGTATGAAATTAAGTGTCCGGCGATGCTCATCTGTGGAACAAAGGATCACGCAGGTTCATGTATAAGATACAACAAGGCATGGCACAAAAAAACCGGCATTAATTTTGCCGGCATTTTTTTAACACAAAATCTCACGCATCAATTTTAATCCGCCCAGTACTCTCTTCTGATTTTTACTTTGCCATCCGGGTAATATTCATATTCAAATAACGAGTAGAGCGGTGAATCTTTTATAATCGTTTTGTGGCAAATTAGTCTGTCATTAGAATCATATTCAAAAAATTCTTCCATCCTGCTCATTTTTCTGTACAATGGTTTATCCTCTGATTTAAATTTTGTCCATGTCTCATAACCTTCAGAAGATTTTGAATAAGTCATTAAATTATTTGAATCATATTCATACCAGTATTCGTAGCCATCGCTGCTTTTAGAGTGAATAACGTTTCCTGCGTCATCATATTCGTACCAGCTTTCAGAGGTTCCAGAGTTTTCATTACAGATTGAGTGAACCAGATTTCCTTTTTCATCGTATTCAGATTTTCGTTCATATCCAAAATTATTTTTGTAAAGAATTTCACGACCGGCGGAATCGTATTCATACCATGTCTCTGAATGGTTATCAGTGCAGTAAATCTTATTTCCGTTTTCATCATACTTAAAAATAAACTCAAGGCCGTTTTTATCTTTGGAATGAATCAAATTGTTTTTATCATCATACTCATACCAGTTTTCGCCGCCGTGATTTGATTTTTCGTGAATAAGATTATTATTTGAATCGTATTCAAATACGTTTTCAGTTTGCGAATGAATAAGCTGTTTTGTGTGACGGATCAAATTTCCATTCTGGTCATATTCTTTTTCTTCTTTTAATGTTACCCATTTATAAACTTTTTGTCCGTCAATGGTAAATTCTTTGTAGACTTTTTTGTCACGTTCCAAAGCAAAAGAAGTTTGTAAAATAAAAATGAATGTTGCAAAAATTAAGAAAATTTTTTTCATAAGATATCCTGATTTGTTTTATAACATGTTCGTGTTTTTATTTTTCCGTTCGGGTAGAATTCAAACTCATAATAAACATCTTCGACTTTTTTTTCTTTAGACATTTTATAATGAATCTTACGTCCGGCCTCATCATAATCATAAGTTGTAATTTCGCCTTTATTAGTTTTTTGATAAATCAGTTTTCCGTCTGAATTATATTCACTCCAGTCCTCATATCCATTTGAAGATTTAAAGTGAATGCAGTTTCCGTTCTCGTCATATTCATGCCAGATTTCTGCATCGTCGTATTCCACGCGATAAATTTCATTTCCCGCAGAATCATATTCATAACGAATCTCTCCTTCATCGCTGTCGACCTTGCGGATTAAATTTCCTTTTTCATCGTAATAATACCATTCTTCATATTTATTTTTTTTATCGTTTGCGTGAATAATTTTTCCGTCCAGATTATATTCGATAACGGCATCTTTGTATTTGTTTTTGTAATATGCAATTCTTCCTTTTGAAGTATATTTGTCGGTCCGCACGGTTCCGTAGGAATCTTTAAAAGAAACTGCGCGTCCCTGCGAGTCGTATTTGTACCAGCTCTGGTAATCGCCATTTTTTTTGGTGTGAATTACTTTGCCGTCGGAATTGTATTCATACCAGCTTTCTGCTTTGTAATCATAATGCTTTATGTGAATAAGATTTTCGTTTTCGTCGTATTCTTCAAAAGACGAAAGTGTAACCCATCTGTTTACAGTTTCGCCGTTGATTGAAAACTGCTTGTAAACTTTTTCCTGTGAAAACGCAAGCGCAGTGAATATTTGCAATACCGAAAAAATTAAAGAGATTTTTTTTACATTCATGATAAATTCCTTGTTGAGTTTGATGAAGAAAATTTACAAAAATTCAAATGGAATTGCAAGAGCGGAGGAGTGGGTAAAAAAAAGACCGTCGTAATTGACGGTCTTAAATCAGGTAATTTATTTTACTTTTTTAATTTAATTTTTAAAATCATAATTATCAACAAATAAATTATTTTGCCTGATCGTTATTTTTATTTCCTTCTACTTTTGTTTCAATCAGTTTTCCAAGAATTGCTTTTAAATCAATTCCTAGTGTCTGACCGAGACTTTCAGAAACCTGTGTGACATTTGTCATGATATCTTTTGTAAGTTTTGAAGATTCTCCACCATACATGTAAATCTTATCAACATTTTGATAAGCCTTTCCAGATGCTTCTGCAATTTTTGGAAGCTGTTCAAAGTATACTTTAAGAGCATCAAGCTGCATTTGTTGTTTTGCAGCGTCGCCATACTGTTTAAGAGCTTCTGCCTTTTCGCGCATACCATCAGCCTCTGCAACGAGTTTTGCTTTGATTGCGGCAGCTTCTGCTTCACCTTGAGCCTGAACGGCTTCAGCAATTGCTTTTTTACCGGCAGCTTCATTTTCCATTGCAACTTTTTCTGCTTCAGCTTTTTTCTGACGCTGGAATGCTTCGGCTTCTGCCTGACGCTGCATTTCAAATGCTTCAGCTTCTGCCTGCTTTTGGCGTGAGTAAAGATCTGCGTCTGCTTTCTGTTGAGCTGCATATTTTTCAGCTTCAGCGGTTTTCTTTACTTCTGCATCAAGTGCTTTTTCTTTGATTGAAACCTGTTTTTCCTGAATTTCAATCTGCTTTTCCTGGCGGGCAATATTTGCTTCGGCAGCTTTTATTTCAAGAACTTTACGCTGGTTTTCTGTTTCGATACCTTTTGCAGCTTCAGCCTTTGCAGCCTCTGTATCTGCCTGTAACTGAAGAGATGCTTTTTTTATAGCAAGTTCATTCTGTTTTTGTGCAATTTCAAGTTCTGATGCAACGCGGGCATCATTTGCAGCTTTATCAGCCTGTGCCTGTGCTATCTTAACTTCAGCTTCTGCCGCAGCTTTAGCTTTTGCAGCATCTTTAGAAATTGAAACGGTGTTTTCAATACCAAGATTATTAATTACACCATTGTCATCTTTAAAGTTTTGAATGTTGAATGTTGTAAGTTCAAGACCCAAGTCAAAAAGATTTGGTTTTACGTTTTCTACAACTTTTTCAGAAAGAACTTTTTTATCCCCCTGAATTAAATCTTTAAGTTTTATTTGAGAAATAATTTCACGAATATTTCCTTCAAGTACAGGAGTTACTACCTGAGCGATATCACTTGTTGAATAACCAATAAATTTTGCAGCAGCACGCTTCATTGTTTCTGGATCTTGAGAAACTGCAATATTTGCAACTGCATCAACTTTAATATTAATTGCATCTTGAGTAGGAATAGAATCTTTTGAAACAAAGTCAACCTGAATGTTTTCAAGAGTCATGTAATCTATTCTCTGCAAAAATGGAATTACAAAGATTGCTTTCCCAGTTACAGTTTTTGAACCAAACGGTCCAACACGAATACCAATTCGATTTTTAGGAACTTTCTTGTACGAAACTAAAAAAATGATAAGAATAATTAACGCAGCTCCGCCAGCAATGATAGGTAGCATATTTGCCTCCTCAAAATTTTAATTTATTTTGTATGACTATACAAAAATAAGTTTCTATAGACAATATTTTTTTGCTGTTTACCTCAAATATTTTTATTTAAATTTTATTC
>JAILNY010000127.1 GCA_024691105.1 Treponema sp.
CAATTTATTTGCCAGTTATTTTTAATGCAAAAGAAATTACTCTTATGCTAAACCAAACTAAAAATATTAATAGAAATATAGAATATTTATTGTAAGTTGTATACATCCCACAAATACAAATTGATGTGATTACGGTACTGGAAATTATCACTGGCAGGAACCATGCGCAAGCGCTGGGAGCGGCGGCGCCTGAAGTGAGCGCTAAAAGCGCGACACTTAAGGCAAGCCGGTCTGGCAAAAACGCGCGGGCAATGCCGGGATTTTGAGTAAACGAGAAATGATGTATGGGCGAATACGTACAGGCGGTTTTGCCAGACTGAACGTAGTGGAACCGCGGACATAGCGACCCGAGTGCGCAGTTTTCAGAATGGTACGGCGGAGAATGTTTTACAAAAACGGCAGCCTTAAATGTGCGCGCGAGGGATGCGCCCATACTATTCTTTTTAACAGACTTCCCTATTCTACCCTCCGCAACCTGATATTTCTTTACAACGCATAAATTGCGATATAAAATATATTATATGGAAAATAATTACGACAAACCTTTTGGCAACACGATTTCGCGATCGGCACTTTTTTTTACAAAGCTGAGCGTTGGTTTTTGTAAACTTTTTTTTGGCAAGCGGACACCGGATCTGGACCTTGTAGCAATTCCTAAGGGACAGGTCTACAAGGACTTTAATGTCTGGACTTTGGTTCGCCGCGATGACGAAAAAGCAATGACAGATCCTGAAACCGGAAAAATCCTCAAATACGAAGAAATAAATCCTAAAAAATCTCTCGTAATCGGAACAATCCGCATGGGCTTTGGTCACTGGAGAATTGCAATTGCACTTGCTTCTGCGGCACACAAACTTGGCGTAAAATCATATCTTTTGGATTTGATGTCGTTTTCTGATACTTCAATTGCAAAGTCTATTAAGTTTCTTGAAAACTATTACAACGGATTTTCGAGGCTTTCGCAAAAGTGGAAGTGGTTTAACGATCACATCTGGGAAAATGTTACTTCTAAAACAAGTCTGACTCTTGACTCGGCTTTACAGCAGCGGCTTTTGTCAGAATTCTTTGTTCCGGCCTTTGCTAAAATTCCAAAGGAAGTTCCTGTTGTAGCCGCTCATCCATGGGTTGGCCATGCGGCAGTAATTAATGGAACCAAACGCGTTGTCTCAATGATTCCTGACAACCTGCCGCTTGCGTTCTGGCTTGTAGAAGGTTCTATCCATACAGTGCAGTCGCCGTCAGGCTACATGGGCTATAGAACCCTTATCCACATGGAAAAAGGTCATCCGATTGAGCACTGTCTAAAGGACGAAGAAATTATTCTTGCCGGACACTATGTCGATTATGAATTGACTTCAAATATTTCTGTTGACTGTAAGGCGCGCCTTGCCAGAATGAAAAAAGGTGAACCACGACGTCTTTTGCTTACTATGGGTGGTGCGGGAGCTCAGGCATTAAAGTTTGCAGACATTGCAAAATACTGCACTAACTACATCAATCAAAAAAAAGCAACGCTCCTTATCAACATGGGTGACCACAAGGGTCGTTGGGAAATTTTAAAAGAGCAGCTTGAAAAAAATAAAATTCCTTATGTCATGCATGACAACTGGAAGAAAACTCAAAAGTTTGTTTCGGACATGAACGACAAAGAGGTTTCGGGCGTACATATATTCCTTCACTCTGATTTTTATGCAGCGGTTTACACAACTAATATCTTAATGCGTTACTGCGACTTTATGATTACAAAGCCGAGTGAACTTTCGTTCTACCCTATTCCAAAGCTTTTTATTCAGCGTGTTGGTCGTCACGAAGCATGGGGTGCAATCCGCGGCTCTGAAATTGGAGACGGTACAAAAGAAGTTACTACATCGGATATTCTTCACCGAGTTTTAACTTTGATAATTGAAGAAGATGACTTATTTAAGTACAACATCAGTTCAATTGAAAATAACAATAAAGTAAAGATGTACGACGGAGCGCTTGAAGTTGTACGAATTGCTTTAAAGTGATATACTTTTTTTTCATTAATAAAATACTGAAAAGGGCCCTCTATGCCGGTCCGGCTTGTCCGGTTTAACGGCACGCGAAGAGCCTATTTCAGAAACTGATAAATTATACCGAGGTTAAGATATGGCATTTGTAGATGAATTATTGAACAAAGCAAAGGCTGCAAACAAGACTATCGTTTTGTGCGAAGGCGAAGATAAGCGCGTTGTAGAAGCAGCTTCTAAAATCGTAAAAGATGGAATTGCAAAAATCATTTTGATTGGAAGCGATGAAGACATTAAAGCAAGCGGTTCTAATGCTGATTTAAGCGGTGTTACAATCATTGATCCTGCAAAAGATTCTAATGCAGATAAATATGCTGAACTTTTGTTTAAGGCTCGCGAAGGAAAAATCAACAAAAAAACTGGTGCACCTGAATATGCAGATGTAGCTGCTGCAAAGGCTGCAATTCTTAAAGACCACACAATGTACGGTGCATTAATTCTTAAAGCTGGAGATGCAGACGGTTTTGTTTCTGGTGCATGTCACTCAACAGCAAATACATTGCGCCCTGGACTTCAGGTGATTAAAACTGCTCCAGGATTTAAGACTGTTTCTTCATGCTTTATCATGGTTGCTCCAGAAGGCGGAAATAAATATGTACCAGAAGGCGTTGCAGTATTTGGGGATTGTGCAATCAACATTGAGCCTTCTGCTGAAGAACTCTGCGACATTGCATTGGCTTCTGCTGATACAGCAAAGAAAATCGCAGGAATTGAACCACGCGTTGCAATGCTTTCTTTCTCTACAAAGGGTTCTGGAAACGATGCAAAATTCTATGACACAGTAACAAAGGTACAGAAGGCAACAGAACTTGCAAAGGCTGCAAATCCTGACCTTGCACTCGACGGCGAGTTCCAGTTTGATGCAGCTGTTGCTCCAGAAGTTGGTGAACTTAAAGCTCCAGGAAGCAAAGTTGCAGGTCACGCAAATACATTTATCTTCCCTAACATCAATGCAGGAAACATCGGTTATAAAATCTGTCAGAGAATGGGCGGATGGATGGCAATCGGTCCTGTTTGTCAGGGCTTTGCAAAACCATTAAACGACTTGAGCCGTGGATGTAACGTTGATGACATCGTTGCAACCGTTGCTGTAACAGCCCTTCAGGCATAAATCAAGACAAAAATCGCCGGACACTTTATAAAGTGCACGGCGATTTTTTTTATCTGCTGTTTTTATCTTTTTGAATAAGCTCTTTAAGTGCTTCAACTGCAACCTTAATTGCAAGCTCTGTGTCGTGGGCCTGTTTGTTAGAAAGGCCTTTTTTTGCACGTTCCTGGTTTGCGACGACTAAAAAGCACGAGCCGACTCTTACACGCAAAAACTGTCCTGCAATAAAAAGCGCTGCACTTTCCATTTCGGAAGCAAGACATCCCATACGGAGCCACGCCTGCCATTTATTTTCAAGTTCATAGCTTACAGGCATAACCTCAGGCTCGTGCTGTCCAAAAAATGAATCCTTGCACTGAACAACACCCACGTGATGCGGCGCGCCAAGTTTATCCGCCGCGCTTTTAAGCGCGTTGACGCAGTCAAGGTCGGGAACTGCGGGATACTCGATTGGAGCAAACTCACGGCTTGTACCTTCCATACGAACGGCACCGGTTGCAATTACGATGTCACCGCCCATTACGTCTTCCTGCATTCCGCCGCAGGTTCCGACGCGGATAAACGTGTGCGCGCCGCATTTTGCAAGTTCATCAATTGCGATTGCCGCAGAAGGTCCACCGATTCCGGTAGAAGTTACGCTGACCTTTTCTCCGCAGAGAGTTCCTGTATATGTAACGTATTCACGAACATCTGCAACTAACTTTGCGTTTTCAAAATGTTCAGCAATTTTTGCACAGCGTTTAGGATCGCCCGGCATAATAATATATTTTCCGATATCATCAGGACCAACTCCTGTGTGATACTGTTTTCCTGAACCTTCTGTGTAATCTACCATAAATCTACCTCCAGTCCTCAGGATCTTTATCCGAAGGAATAAAACTTGGAATATTTAAAAGCCGTCTTTTAAATGCAAGAGCATCAAAACGAGACTTTATTTTTTCTACGGTCTGTGGCTCAACCTGAGCTTCCTGCTTACGTGCAACCTTTTCAAGTTCTGCATAAGTAAAGCCAAGCTTTTGCTCGTCGGTCATTCCGCACATACCGTCACTTGGTGCTTTGCATATAAGCTCTTCCGGGAGCCCAAGCTGGCGGCCAAGTTCTACAACCTCACTTACAAATAGATATGCAAGCGGAGCAAAGTCGCCTGCTCCGTCGCCCCACAGGGTAAAAAAGCCTGCAAGGCGCTCGCTTAAGTTTCCGTTGCAGGAAATACGGGCATTTCCGAGAGTCGCTGCAACGCCGTAAAGAGTTGCCATGCGTAAACGTGCCGGAGTGTTTGTGTTAAACTGCTCTGGTGTTTCAACCTTACCGTCTGCATCTGCGGTACTGCCAGAAGCGAGCGCCGTCTTTACAGAATCAGACAACCCTTTATAAGCACCTTCAATATTTACTGTATAGTTTTCAATTCCTAAAAATTCGCAGAGTTTTTTTGAGTCATTAATATCTTTTTGAATACCGTTAGGCATCAAAATGCCGACAACACGTTCTTTTCCGAGAGCGGCGCAGCAAAGAGCAGCAACTGTCGAAGAATCTTTTCCACCAGAAATTCCAATTACGGCTTTTGTAGATTCATTCCCATTTTGAGCAAAATAATCTTTTACCCATTTTATTGCTTCTTCTTTTAGAATACTCATTTGTGGTTAAGTCTCCATTCAATTGTCTTCTGCAGATATTCAATGTACTCATCATCCTTGCACATTGTTTTGCCCATGGCGTTAGAAAGTTTTGCAACAGGACGCTCGTTACATTCAGAAACTTTCATTACGATGTTAAGAGGCTCAACATCTGTGTCATTTGCTATATAAGTTCCAATTCCAAAAGCAACTTTAATGCGGTCTTTAAAATGTTCATACAATTTTGAAGCACGTTCAAAATTAAGGCTGTCGCTGAAAAGAAGTGTCTTTGTTTTTGGATTTACGCGTTCATCGTGGTATTTATTGTACAAAGCTTCGTAGTGCTTAATCCATGCTTCGCCCCACTCATACGGATCGCCTGAGTCATGGCGGACACCGCTAAAGCAGATAGAAAAAGTATAGCCCATATCAATGTGCGCAGTAACATCGCCTATTGTGTCTGTTAAGTAAGTTCCGTTTAATACGCCGTATTCTTTTGTCCAAGCTTCCATTGCAAGCTTGTTTGAATATGCAGGATTATACATAGGATTTCCCTGGCCGACACACATGATAAACTCATGTGCCATTGTTCCTACAGGCTTTACATTATATTTTTTTGCAAGGAATACATTTGAAGTTCCGACACAGAACGAATCCTTGTATTTGCCGTTTGAATCGCACAAGTTTTTTACAGCAAGTTCCTGAGCTTCTGCACTAAGACGACGGCGAAGTCCAAATTCTGAAAAACTTCCGAGATTATATGTTCCATCGATGAGCCAGTTTTTTTTCTGTTCAAGCTTTCTCTTATACTGAACAAAAAGCTCATCGTAATTATATGCCATTCTAAAATAAACTTCGTTTATAATTGCAAGAATCGGAATTTCGTACATCGAAGTATTAAGCCAGGTTCCTGTAGCCTCTAAAAAAAGTCCGCATGGTGAATTGTCAGAAATCTCAAAATCTGCATAGCGTGGCTTCCAGAGTCTAAGATGATCGATGTAATCTTCGTGCAGCCATTCGATTGACATAAGATATAAAAGTTCATCTTCTGTAAAACGAACATCGCAGAAGGATTTAATCTGAGCTTTTATTTCTTCTATCATCTCTGGTGTAAATTTTACATTCTCGTTGCGGCATTTAAATGTCCAGCGGGTTTTATATGACGGGAATTGATGATAAATTGCCTGTCCCATTGAAAATTTGTAAAGGTCTGTTTCAAGTAAACTTGTGATTATCGGTTTTAATTTCATAATGATGTATTATATCACTAATGAATTTAATCTTCTAGATGATAGACACCAGTAGTGATTTTTTCCATGAACTCTTCTTTTGGCATAGGACGACCAAAAAGATAGCCCTGAAGACGTTCACATCCGATTGACTGCAAAAACTTACAGGCTTCTTCTGTTTCGACACCTTCAGAAAGAGACTGCATTCCAAGCTCTTTAGAAAGAGAGACAATATTTCTAAGCAGAGTTTTTGATTTTTCGTTTCCTTCAAAATTAGAAAGAAACTTCATGTCAATTTTCATTACGTCAAAGTCATATTCTTTAAGAACATTCAAACCCGAGTACCCTGCTCCAAAGTCATCAAGCCAAAGCGAATGGCCGGAGCTTCTAAGACTATTCAGAGATGAACGCAATTTTTCATTATTCTCTGTAAGAGCGCTTTCGGTAATTTCTATATGAATGTCATCTTTTGTCATTTCAAATTCAAACAGATGTTTTTCAACTTCCTGCGCAAGATCAATGTACTCAAAGTCAAGGCGCGAAAAATTAAGTGAAATCGGAATTGTTTTTTTTCCGCTCTTTTTGTATTCAGAAATATCCTGACAGACTTTTTTTACAACGTACATATCAAGTTTGTGGATCAAGTGATACTCTTCAAGCGTCTGAATAAAATCAGCCGGCGACAAAAATCCGTACCGGGGATCATCCCATCGGGCAAGGGCTTCTGCGCCACAAAGATTTCCGGTTCGTGCATCAATAACCGGCTGATAATAAACCTTTATGTAGTTATTTTCAATTGCTGAATCAAGGTTATTAATTATGTACTGATTACGATAAAATGCCTTTGCCATTTTCTCATCATATTCACAGTAGTAAAGGTCATAATGCTTTTTAATACTGTAGCAGGCATAGCGGGCATGATCACAGGCTTCGACAGGAAGACAACTGCGATCCTCAGGTCTGTAGGCTCCGACCTTTAATGCCATTTTAACTTCCAGATCAGGATTATGAATTTCTGCTCTAAGGATATCAAGCTTTTGTTGAATATAAATATCGTCAGTAAAAATGACAAAATTATCATTTGAAAAATGCGCAACAAGTGCATCGTTAAAAGTTGCCCTTACTGTAGCGGCAAATTTTCTAAGGAATGCATTTCCTTCCCAAAAGCCGTATTTATCGTTGTAATATTTAAAATGCTCGATATCAAGAAAAAGAAAAAGCTTTTTAGTCACATCGACACTTTCATCGTTCATAAGCTTAAGGGCTTTTTCGCGGAAGTAAATCATATTAAAAATTCCTGTAACTTCATCTTTTTTGGAAAGCTCTTCAAGAATTTTATTATTTGCTTCAAGCTGCTCTGTTCTGTATGCAATTTTAACAAGCTGATTATAAGAATTGACCGATGACATTAAAATTGCAATCCAGAAAATAAAAATATTTACCATCGTTGCATACGTCAACGGAATTGCACTATGACAGACTGTAAGAAAAATTACAAAGGTTGTTGTTAAAAAACCGACTGATAAAATCGGGCGCCACGAAATAAAGCAAAAGACAAAAATTATCATTGTTATAAGCGTGACAAACTGCTCGCCTTTTACATAATCTAGGTAGGAGATATAAATTCCAAATGCTATTGCAATTATTGAAAATAATATATCAATCGAATATCTGACAGCAGGTATAGTCTTTTTTTTAGTTATAAATCTAACGGCATAAATTAAAAGAATCGTACTTGAAATTAACAGAATAAAATACGAAACCAGATGTTTAACAAGCCACTCGTCAGTACGTAGAGCAACTCCGGTAAAATGTCGGATTATAGCGCTTACAATCATCCATATTTCAAGGACAATAATTACGCTTGAAAGATAAATGCTTGAGCGGGCATTAGACAACTCAAAATATTCTTCGACATAGGGTGTATGACGGTTTAACCCTAAATATTGTTTTACTCTCTCTCCTATTTCCATAATTTAACTTACTTCCATGGTTATATTATTATGCTAAATCGGAAAAAAGTAAAATAATTTTTTTAATAACAAAAACAAAGAGTACGGCTCCAACTACTGCTCCAACAGTATCTGCGCACCAATCTAAAACTGAGCAGGAACGCCCCGGCGTAAAGCACTGATGTATTTCGTCTATAATTCCGTATACACTTACAATAAGTGTCGGAAGCCAGATTTTTTTATATGTCTTTATATTACACGCAAATGCAACCCAAAAAGAAAGGGCTCCAAAACATAAAAAATGTATCACTTTATCTGCATTCCTGAATGTTGGTAAATGCCTGATTTTAGGCATACCTGATAAATACCAGCTTACACAAACAATTATCAAAGCTGGAATCCATTTTAAGATTTTTTTTACAACAGGCGAAAGTCTGCAAAATCCGCGCCCTGCTTCGACACCGCGAGACTCACGCGAAGTCGGAAGTCCGCGCATTTTGCATTCCGTCGCGCCATCTTTTTTAGAATCTATATCCAAGTCCATATACTGTCTCTATCGAATTTTCCGGAAGCTTTTTTCTTAAGCGCTTTACATGACAGTCAATCGCACGGTCGTTAAGATATGTATCGTCCGGATACGAAATTTCTATCAGTTTGTCGCGGGTTAAAACGCTTCCCTTATTTTTTATGAATGCTTCTAAGATACGAAACTCTGTTACAGTAAGTTCAATCTTTTTTCCATCAACAAATGCACTGTAAGAAGAAAGATTCAGCGTAATATTGTCTGACGAAATAATTTTATCTTCACTTTGTACAGCAGCGCTTCGTCTTAAAAGAACCTTTACCCTTGCAATAAGTTCCCGAACCGAAAATGGCTTACAAAGATAATCATCTGCTCCAAGTTCCAGTCCTAAAACCTTATCAAATTCTTCATCGCGGCTTGTCAAAAACATTACCGGAATTTTTATTCCACGTTCACGTATTTTTGTTAACAGCGAAATACCATCCATAACCGGCATCATGATATCAAGAATAAAAATGTCCGGCAAAATATTCTGCATAACCGCGTTTAACGCTTCATGTCCGTTTGAAAACTCAGTTACTTCAAACCCTTCTTTTTTTAGAGCCGTCTTAACTGACAAACGGACATTTTTTTCATCATCTACAAGTGCTACTGTCATTCTTCTATTAAATCTTTTTCTTTAGATTTTTTCAAGGATGACCAGTTAACGTTTCGTGTTACAAACATGATTGCAGCAAGTACGATGAATGCAAAGATAGAACCAAACAAAAGCGCATAGTCTTCTGACTGCAGGCAAACATAAAGATACCCGTAAAGCAGAACAAACAAAAGCGCAATTATTCCGCCAAGATTTATTTTTTTGCAGATAAGTGCAATATAAACTGAAACAAGCAGGCCGGATGCAGCACTTCCGAGTGCATATGACAATCCAAAATTTATATGCTCGCTTAACGCAAGTAGTAGAAGAAAGAATAATACGCTTGCCGCTCCTGACAAAAGATAGTTTACAGGATGAAGATTTATATCTGCAAAAATCTCAAGCAGGAACAAAGCAATAAATGGAACTATGATAAACAAAAATGCATAATTAAATGCACGATGCAATTTTCTATAAACATCTACGCTTTGAACATAAGTAAATCCAATCTCATTTGAGCCGTTACCCGCATCAAAAGGAATATACCATGAAGCCGTAAAGCCGTCTTTTGTAAGTTCATGCTCTGTAGGAATATAAGCAAAAGATGAAAATCCAGGACTTGGCCAGTCAGAACTTATCTTGACCTTTGTTTCCTGAGATACAATCTTTAAAGAAAAATCGCTGGCACCACGAATTTTATAATCAGATTTTATTACAACCGGTTTATTATTCAAAGGAATTTTTGCCATTATACATTTACTGTAACGCATACTCTTTGAATCGCCGCTGTTATAAGATATCTCTGAATATTCTACCTTGTATTCTTTATCACCCACTTTAAACACAGGCTTTTCTACAAGTGAACGGTCAGAAATTTCTACACAATATTTTGCTTCTGCATAACTGTAAGTATTCTGTGTCTTTGCTTTTAATTCTGTAAAATCAAAACTTGCTTCATAATTCATCTCTCCTGTAAAAATCGGAGCTGAATAAATTCCAAGAGGACGCATCTGGGTTTTAAGCTCTGCATTTGCATTTACAGAAGCAGGTCTTATTACTTCTCTTCCCCATTCAGTTACAATATATGGTTCACCCTTTGAATTATATTTTTTTACTTTGTATGAATACGGAATTACAAGATAACAGTCATTGATATAAAACTCACCGCCTGCTCCTGAACAAATCTGTTCTTTTGCATGATTATATTCATACTCACGGTCAGACAGTTTAGAACCTGTAAAAAGATTTGCAACAATCAACAGAATAACAATCGCAAAAATAAAGACAAGCTTTAACGCAATTGAATCAGCCTTTAACTTTTTTTTAACCATAAAATAATACTCCTTAAACAACAGACAGCGCGCATCATAAAACTGCGATCAATGCCCTAACACGCAGCCTTAAATGAAGCTGCGCCATCCGTTTTTTTATATGGTTAAAAGATATTATAGGATTGTGTCAAAATTGTGGCGAAATTTTGTTATTTTTAATCAGTCTTTTTTTAAGACAGCGGCACTTTAAAGACAAACTTTGCACCGCCAAGTTCTTCACTGTTTAATGCCTCGATACTGCCTTCAAGAGAATCGGTAATGGCTTTTACAATCGAAAGTCCAAGTCCTGTGTGACTTGATTTTTGAACCTCGTCGCGTTCAGAATAAAAACGATCAAAGATTTTTTCTAAAGAATCAGTCGGGATTCCGCGTCCGTTATCCTCAACAGTCATGACAAAGAATTCTGTGTTTCGACTTGATTTTTCTGCTGTATTACGTAAAGCGTTCTCAACCTGTGCAGTAACCTTAACCTTTGTTCCAAAGCTTAAAGCGTTATCAATTAAGTTTTCTGCAACCCGCTCGATATAATCCGAAGGAATTTTTACACTTATATCCTGTGCAGGCTTAAAAAATATTTCGCGTCCGTCGTAATTTTTTTCAAGCCGGGAAATTATATTTTTTATAAATGAATTTACATCGATTGTTTCTGTCTCGTCACTGAAAGACATATCTCCCTTTTCTACACCGGCATCTATTTTAGAAATATTTCTGATCCCGCTCAAAAGATTCTGAAGATGAGACACTTCATCGATAATGGCAGAACTTAATTCTTCCTGCTCCTTTTTATCAAGTTCACCGGAACCTAAAAGCTCTGCAGAAGTTCTTATTGCCGTAAGAGGATTTTTAAACTCATGCGAAATATCAGAAGAAAACGCCTGAGAAAATTTTATTCGTTTATTTAATCGTTCAACCAGGAGCGTAAACGAGCGCGACAAATCTCCGATTTCATCGTTGCGTTTTTGACCTGTAAAATCCGTAAAGAAAATACGGCCTTTTTTGTCAGCGCAGGAGTTTGCTTCTCTTGAAAGCTTTTTTAGAGGATATGTAATTCTGAATGTTAAAAACAATGCGATGAGCACGACAGCAATAAGAGAACGAAGAAAAATGCGCGCAAGATCCTGTCTAAGCTCATAAAGGTTCTGCAGGATTTTATAAGTTGAACGGCTTACAAGAACAACACCGATTACATTATCTCCATCTTTTACAGGTAATGCTGAATAAATCGTAATCGAAACCTGTCCTCCAGAAGAAAAACGAGTCATTGCTCCGTAATTTCCTTCTAAGGCTTTTAAGACTTCTGCTCCGTCAAACAGTTCCTTGTTTATGTAAAAATCAGCAGTATCGTAAAGAAGTGCTCTAGGCGGCTTAAAAAGTTTTCGATAAATACGGAACGGAAGTGAAAACAGTCTGTAAATAAATGTTTCATTTTCGTTTATGTCAGAGCGCGAATGTGGAATTGATTTTTCGCCTTCACCATATTCTTTGTCGCGCACATCTTTTTCTGAATGCTCAGTTCCAGGCTTTATGTCCATGCGGCTGGAGTCGGCAATCAAAAACTTATCCGGCCCGATAATGCGGATTCGGCAGTCAAACTGTCCATTCATGTTTTCAAGCAATTTATAAGCGTAGTCAGCATCGATTTTCTTCTTGCGCGCAAGGTCATTTGATTGCGCTGCGTTAGAAGAAGTCGCACCTGATTGCGGCACGTTTAGAAAAGTTGCGTTTGACACCAGAGCCGACGCAACAAGACGTCCCTGCTGAACGTTTGATCGCTCCATCATATCAAGCTGCTGCGTCTCGTAAGTCTTTAACGCCATCATTACCGCAACCGGAATAAACGCGATGATTATGAGAAAAACTGAAATCTGTAAACTGATGCTTATAAAAAATTTCTTTTTCATCTGACCGGCATAAAAAAGCGACCTCAAACGAGGTCGCGTCCTTAAAACTTACAGAGTCGCAATTGTTTTTTCAATTCTTGCAAGAGATTTTTCTTTTCCAAGAACTAAAATCGAACCGATAAGCGGTGGAGAAACACGGCTTCCAGTTACAGCCATACGAATAGGCATCATAAAGTCGCCAAGTTTTATACCAAGCTTTTCAGCCTTTTCTTTTGCAAGTGCTTCTGCTGCTTCGTGATCAAGACCAAAAATCTTTTCTACAAAGTCTTTTGCTTCTTCAAGAACTTCCTTTGTTTTTGCAGCATCAAGCTTTTTAGGAACAAGCTGTTCAACAGGTGGAACTGCAGGTTCTGTAAACATAAAGTGAACCATCTCTGCAGCTTCTGTCAAAAACTTTAAGCGTTCCTGAATCAATGGCATAAGACCAAGCAAAGTCTTTTCAACATCTTCGCTTGTCATATTCATGCTCTTGTCGACGCAGTAAGGTTTTCCATCTTCGCCCATTGCAACACCAGAGAACTCTGGTCCTACATTTGGTTTTGGCTGAGGATTTTCAGGATTGATTTCAAGAGTTGCGTCTCCTGTTCCTGTAATGAACGGCAAAGTCCATTTATAAAGTTCCTCTGCAGAAAGCTGTCTTATGTAGTTTCCGTTATAGTATTCAAGTTTTTTATAATCAAATACGGCAGGAGCCTTATTTAAATGTTCAAGCTTAAATGATTTTGCAAGTTCTTCGAGTGTATAAAATTCTTTTCCTTCTTCGTAAGAACAGCCGAGCATTGCAACATAGTTTACAATTGCCTGTGGAAGATAACCGCGTGCACGGAATTCGTTCAAAGAAGTTGAACCGTGTCTCTTACTTAATTTCTTTCCGTCAGCACCGTTTACCATTGGAAGATGACAAAACTCAGGATGTTCCCATCCAAAAGATTTATACATCTGAACATGAAGCGGTGTCGAAGGAATCCATTCCTGAGCGCGCATTACATGACTTATTTTCATCATGTGGTCGTCAACAATGTTTGCAAGATGATATGTCGGGAATCCATCAGACTTTAACAAAACAGGATCCGGAGAAATATCTTCGTTTTTCCATTCGATGTCGCCCAAGATGTGATCGTGGAATTTTGTAGTTCCTTCCATCGGAACTTTAAGACGGATTACATAAGGTTTTCCGGCATCAAGATTTGCCTTAACTTCTTCAGGAGTCAAGTGACGGCAGTTTCTGTCGTAACCCGGTGCCATTTTATTTTCTGTCTGAATTTTACGAATACGGTCAAGGCGTTCTGCATCACAGAAGCAGTAATAAGCCTCACCGTTTTCGATAAGCTTCATTGCGTATTCTTTGTAAAGTTCAAATCTTTCTGACTGAACGTAAGGACCGTATTCACCACCCTTTTCGCCGCCTTCATCCCATTCAATACCAAGCCATGCCATTGTGTCATATAGGTTCTGAACATATTTTTCGTCGTAGCGTGTGCGGTCTGTATCCTCAAGACGAAGAATAAATTTTCCACCCTGAGAACGTGCATATAAATAGTTGAATAATGCTGTGCGCACACCACCGATGTGCTGCATTCCTGTTGGAGATGGTGCGTATCTTACGCGAACTTCACTCATAAAAAACTCCTGTAAAAGGCGCTAAAAAAAATGCGCGGTTTATAAATAATTATCTAAAAAAGTTGAACAATATTATAGTAAATTTAGACAATATGCTCAATCTACTTTATCTGTTCCTTTACCCACGGTAAGAGCCATTCTTCGTTCCAGTGAGTCTCTTTGACAAATTTTCCGTTGCCCATACCAAAACCGTGATCGCCTTTTTCGTTCAGAATAAAGATATGTGGAACACCGGCCTTTGTTAAAGCCTCATCAAGTCTGACAGAATTTTCATACATTACAGTTCTGTCATCCTTATTTGTCAAAAGAAAAACCGGGCACATATCGCTTGCCATCTGTTTTTCTAGCGAAAACTTATCAAGCATTTCCTGACTTGGATTTTTTCCAATCAAACTTTTTCTTGACCACGCATGTCCAATATCATACTGCATCGAAACTACAGGATAAATCGGCATTACAAAATCTGGCTTTAAGCTGACCTTTGTATCAATTCCAAGCTTTTTAAGCTCATTTTCCTTATCACCAAACGCGCCGGCCATTGCAACTAAATGACCACCGGCACTAAATCCGATAGCGCCGACTTTATTTACATTAATATTCCATTCGGCGGCGTTCTCACGGATAATCTGAATCGAGCGCTGAATATCTTCAAGCATTGCAGGATGATTAAAGCCATCACCCGAAACACGGTAACGCAAAACAAATGCATTTATTCCCTTACTCTGAAACCACGCAGCAACCTTGTGACCTTCGTGTCCCATTCCAAGATGATGATAACTTCCGCCTGGACAAACGATTACGGCAGCACCTGTATTATTTTTTTCATCTGCAAAATACGGAACAAGATAACTTATATTTGCTCCACGCACTTTCTGAGCAGGCTTTTCAGTTTTTCCGACTGCATTCCAGATTTTAATTTTACTTCCCTTCTCGTAAATTCTTTTTGCGTCTGCGTTCCCCTGAGCAAATGCGCCCTGGGTAAATGCACAAAGTGCCATCAAAACAGAAAGCCCACAGGCGATTTTCTTGATTGACTTATTCATAAAAACAACTCCCAAAAATTATTATAAAAACTCTTTTAAAACAGAAACCGGCTTTCCAATTTTCCAGCATAGTTTTTTTATTTCTTCAGTCGGCTGAATTTTATCTGGAACCATAACCGGTAAATAACCTGCTGCGTGGCAGCTTTTAATTCCATTAGGGCTGTCCTCTACTCCGACACAAAACTCAGGCGCGATGCAAAGCTCTTTTGCAGCCTTTAAATAGATATCCGGAGCAGGCTTTGAGTGTTCAATTTCATCCCCAAAAGTCCAGGCTTCAAAATAATCATAAATACCTACAGCCTTAAGCTGCCGCGTTGCAGTCACACGACGGGTGCTTGTCGCAAGCGCAAGACGATAGCCAGAATCCTTTAAGTAATCCAAAGTCTCTTTTACATCCGGCAAAAGCGGAATCCCGCGCTCCTCTTCAACCTGATGAAAATACTTAGAAAAATCGCTGAAAAACTTTTCACACTCAAAATCTTTTCCGTAACGCGCTTTAAGTTGACGCGCCATAAGGTCTGTATTACAGCCACGGTTTTCTTCGATCGCCGCCTGAATATCAGAAAGATTCATCTCATCCGCAAGACGAATCCAGATTTCATCGCAGATAGATTCAGAGTCAATCAAGACTCCGTCCATGTCAAATACAACGGCCTTTATATTTTCATTCATAATTTAAAACACCGTCTCAATTACCTGCTTTACATCATCAACCGGAATAAACTTAATACCCGCTTTTACGTGCTCAGGAATTTCATCAAGGTCACGCACATTTGCCTTAGGAATTAAAATCGTTTTAATACCATTACGACGCGCTGCGACAGTCTTTTCACGCAAGCCACCAATCGGTAAAACCTGTCCTGTCAAAGAAAGTTCTCCTGTCATTGCAAGATTTTTCTTAATAGTCTTTCCTATCAAAAGAGACATAAAGGTTGTCGCCATTGTAATACCGGCACTTGGTCCATCCTTTGGTGTTGCTCCTTCAGGGATATGCAGGTGAACAGAATTTTTTTCAAACCATTCGGCATTTTTAATGCCTTTTTCTTCGCAATATTTTTTTACCCAGTTAAAAGCAATCTGAGCCGACTCTTTCATTACATCGCCCATCTGACCTGTAAGCTGAACTTCGCCCTTTCCCGGAAACGAAATTGATTCAAGCAAAAGAGTATCCCCACCCATGCTTGTCCAGGCAAGACCGATTGCAGTACCCGGCTTTGAAGCGCGCTTGATTTCTGATTCATCAAAAACAGGCTTACCAAGATATTCACCAAGATCCGGCGCATCAATTGTAAAAGACTGATTTGTGTCAGGCTTTTCAACAGAAAGCATTTTTGTTACAAGCTTGCGGTTAATTTTATCGATGTTCTTTTCAAAGTTACGCACTCCGGCTTCGCGGGCATATTCTTCTGCAATCATCGTAAGAGCTGCCTTGGTAAATTTTACCTGATTCTTTTTTAAACCGTTTTTCTCAAGGTTTTTAGGAATCAGATATTTTTTTGCAATCTCCATTTTTTCCTGATCAATGTATCCGGAAAGTTGAATAACTTCTGCCCTGTCCAAAAGAGGGTCTGGAATTGTATCAAGAGTATTTGCCGTAAGAATAAAAAATACATTTGAAACGTCAAACGGCAAATCAAGATAATTATCGCGGAACGAAACATTCTGCTCAGGGTCCAAAACTTCAAGCAAAGCAGAAGCAGGATCTCCGTTATGACTTGAACCCATTTTGTCAATTTCGTCAATCATAAAAACAGGAGACTTTGATTTTGTAATCTTTAACCCCTGAATAATTTTTCCAGGCATTGCACCGATGTATGTTCTGCGGTGACCTTTAATCTCGGCCTCATCGCGCATTCCGCCGACAGAAAAACGGTAGAACGGTTTATTCATCGCGTTTGCAATTGATTTTCCGACACTGGTTTTTCCGACACCCGGAGGTCCGACCAAAAGAAGAATAGAACCCTTGCTGTCCTTTTTTAATTTGCGTACTGCAAGATATTCCATGATTCGTTTTTTAACGTCATCAAGTCCGTAGTGATCTTTTTCGAGAATCTTTTTTGCATTGATTAAATCGTAATCTTCTACAGGCTTGTCATTCCAAGGAAGATTTGTAACAAGCTCTAAGAAATTTCTTGTCCCGATATATTCACCGGAGTTTGGATCTATTAAATTGAATTTCTGAAGTTCGCTATCCAGCGCTTCTTTAATTTCACCTTCAAAATGCAATGCTTCAATTTTATCTTTAAATTTCTTGTAATCGTTTATGTTTCCTTCTGAGTCTGTCCCAAGCTCTTCCTGGATTGACTTTAATTCTTCGCGAAGGAAATATTCACGCTGATTTTTTTCTACACGCTCGTTTAATTCATGCTGAATTTTTTTCTGAATGCGCAAAAGTTCCTGTTCTTTTTTGATGAATACTAAAACCTGCTCCATTCGCTGGCGGACATTTACAGTTTCAAGAATGCGCTGCTGGTCTTCTTTTTCTACGTTAAGAATCGAAGCAATAAAGTCTGCAATCTTTCCTGGCTGGTCGATATTCACCATGTTAAGACGCATTTCTTCTGAGAACATCGGATTATTATCCGAGATCTCTTTCATCTCGCTGATAAGAGCGCGAGTCAAGGCCTTTACTTCAAATGTATCGTCTTCTTCATCTTCAAGATACTCAACCGTGGCAAGCATTGGATTTGCCTTGCTCAAAGGCTTTTTAATCTTAAAACGCTTGATTGTAGAGATGAAAATATTAATGCCACCATCAGGCAGATTGATTTTTTTGATAATTCGGGCAGCGGTTCCGACCTGATACAAATCCGCGATGGTATTTGACTCAGCTTCTTTGTTAACCATACAGATTCCAAGAAAGCCGTCAGCTTCAAAAGCCGCTTCTACTGCCTTGACATCTTCGTTAGAAGAAATCATAAGCGGTGTAAACACGCCCGGGAATATCGGCCGGCCCTGAATAGGAATTATATGAAGTGTATTTGGTAATAACTGCTCAACAGGTAAGATAGATTTTGAATCGATTTTAGCTTTAGTTTCTTTTCCGTCCGGATCAGTAATTACAATCTCAATGTCCGGATTCTGGTCTTTTTTCTTGCTCATATCGTATAATATACGAATATAAGCAAGAAAATTCAACAAAAAACGTTTTTATGCTAATTTAGGAAATCTGTCAAAATAAGACTTTGTCTCTTTAGCAACTACTCCGCACAATACAATCAGCGAAATACAGTTAGGAATTGCCATAAGGCCGTTTGTAATATCTGCAATTGTAAATACAGCGTTTACTGTAAAGTAAGGACCGATTGCAATTGCAACTATGTAAATAAAGCGGTAAATCATTACAAACTTCATATGTCCGTTTGAAAGATATTCAAGACATTTTTCTGAATAATAGTCCCAGCCAAGAATTGTAGTAAAGGCAAAGAATGCAAGACAAAGCATAAGGAGGAACTGAACAGAAACACCGTCACCACCAAGGTTAAACGAAAGTGCGTTTGCTGTAAGTTCAACACCCTTCCAGCCGTTTGCTTCGTACTGAGCAAAGAACTCTGGATTTGTAAGGGCAAGAACGATGGAAAGACCTGTCATTGTACAAACGATAAGTGTATCAATTACAGTTCCTGTCATATTAACAAGCCCCTGCTCTACAGGCTCGTTTGTCTGAACCGGAGCGGCAGCAATTGGAGCCGAACCAAGACCTGCTTCGTTAGAGAAAATACCGCGGGCAATACCCTTCTGCATTGATTCTGTAACCTGCTTGATTGTCCAGCCGATTGCACCACCGGCAATAGCTTTAAAGCCAAATGCCGAGTTAAAGATCATTACAAAGGCAGCAGGAACTTTTGTAGCATTCATGATGATTACAGAAAGCCCAAGGAATACGTATATGATTGCCATTGCAGGAACAACCTTTTCTGCAACCTTTGAAATACGCTTAAGACCACCAAGAATTACAAGAGCGGCACAAACTGTTACAACAAAGCCACCGATTACAGTTGCCCATGTGTATGAATTTTCGCCAATGTTAAATGCAATATGAGATGAACTTGTATCAAATGCCATGTTAACGGCAGAAGTAATACCGTTAATCTGAGTCATTGTACCAATTCCAAGCAATCCTGCAAGAACACCAAAAATTGCAAAGAGAACTGCAAGCCATTTCCAGTTTTTACCCATACCTTTTTCTATTGTATAGAAAGGTCCACCAAGAACGTGACCGTCATCTTTTACTTCGCGATATTTAATTGCCAGCATACATTCAGCATACTTTGTCGCTGTTCCCAAAATTGCAGCAATCCACATCCAGAACAAAGCACCAGGACCACCTGCAGCGATTGCAGTTGCAACACCTACGATATTACCAGTTCCGATTGTAGCAGAAAGTGCTGTACAAAGAGCCGAAAAACCAGAAAGTTCACCATGACCTTCGTTTTTCTTAAAAATTCCCTTAAAAGCTCTTCCGAGTTTTGTAAACTGAATACCTCTTGTACTGATTGTAAGAACAAGTCCTGTTGCAAGAATAAGGACGATTGTCGGAATTCCCCAAACTACATCATCAATGCTGTTAAGAATTTCATCAAATGACATAAAATACTTTTCTCCATGAGTAAAAAAAAATAATGGGTAATTATAGCACGGCTTATGGACTTTTGCAAACCTAGCGCACGGCGCGGCTATTTCTTTTTAAGGCTAAAGTTGCAGTAAACAGTATCCTGATACCAGTCAATCAAAAGAGAAAAAATTTCTTCCTCATAACCTTCGCATTCAGCCTTAAACTTCCAGGCGTCCCCTGTCCCGGAAATAATCGCTTCCTTTGGAACAGAATCAACGCTTACCCATTTTCCCTTATAAAACACAGAAAAGCGGCATTTAGAAGTTAAGTCCTTTCCGTCTGCGGCATCGCACGCCGACATGACAGTATCAATCGGGCGGACAAGCTTAGAAAAATTATCAATCTTGATTATAATTTCTTCACGGCCAACTGTAAAAGTTTTCCACCATACATTGGAACCGACAACAATCTTTGCGCGGTATTCACCAGGTTTTAAATACACAGGCTTTATGACATAACTTTTTGCCTTTGAACCAAGGCGTACAGAAGTAACTCCATTCTTAGAAGCACTTCCCTCATAAAACTGACGGTCAGAATCTGCGACCTGCTCAATCTTTGTCCCATACTTAAAGAAAACCGCCTGCGCAGAAATTTTACTTGCAGGACTTGCGGCCTCAGGAATTTTCATCGTAATGACAACCGGTGTATAAATCGTGCGCAAAACATATCGGTGAATAAATCCCTGAGTCCAAAGATAAAATCCCGCACCTGCAATACAGGCTGTCGTAATGATAAAAATAAAAAAGCTCTTCCATGGATTTTTCTTTTGAACAAATCGCGCAACCTTATGCGGCTTTGGATTAATTACGATTTTTGCAAGTTCTACACGAATTGCATGTGTGTCATATTTTTTTAGATAATTTTTAATAATTTTGATAATCGGATTTACTGACTGAAAACGCTGTCTTGCTTTTGGCTTAAGCATTTTCTTTATAAGCTTACATACTACATCCGGAATTGTCTTATCAATTTTCTTCGGATTAAGATATTTTCCTCTTTTAATGCGGGCAATATTTTCCTGTGAATATTCCGATGGATAAGGCTTTGTTCCGGTTACCATTTCGTAAAGCATTACGCCGAGAGCATAAATGTCAGCCCTGCAGTCTACAGCACTTGAGTTTTCAAACTGTTCAGGTGGCATGTAAGCCGGAGTTCCAAGGGTTACACCAGCCTGCGTTTTTTCTGAATCTGATTCGTTTTCGTCAGAGGCAATACCAAAGTCTGCAAGCTTTATTTCTGCCCGACGGCTGATTAAAATGTTTCCAGGCTTTATGTCGCGGTGAACGATTCCCTTTGCGTGTGCAAACTTTAATGCATAGCAGGCATCCTGAACTATCAAAAGTGCAACGAGAGGATCTACGATTGTCTGTTTTTTTATAAGCTTATCAAGTGCAAGACCATCGACATATTCTTCGACCATATAGCGGTAAGGGCCTTCTGTAAAATAGTCAAACAGGTGAACAATATATGGGCTTTGCATATCAAGCAGAATCTGAGCTTCTTTTTTAAAGCGTTCCTTTGCCATCTGATTAGAACGCATTGTCATTTTTTTAATTACGACATCACGCTTTAATGACGGGTGAACTGCCTTATAAACAACGCCCATTCCGCCCTGTGCAATTTTATTAACTACCCTGTATTTTCCAATCATTGCAGGTGTTTCTTCACTCATATTTTTCCCCTTACATGTCTATGTAAAATTATAATTCAATTATATCTTTTTCCGGATTAAAACCGCTGTGCGCTTTTATATATGCATACTGCATTTTATACGGATTGTGAATTTGTACAACATCTCCGTCCTGTCTTAATGCATAATTTTCTTTTACAGGACGATGTCCCGTAATAAAACATTTTTTTATTCCGTTATCAGGACAAAGCTCGTCAAAATATTTTTCAGCACTTTTACTGCACGCTTCTCCATTTGCAGTCCAGGTAAAATCAAGAATCACTTCAAAATCAACAGCGCTGTCAATAATCTCCTGTCTTGAATGAGCCCGACGCGGCTCGGCATGACTTAAGATAAAATTATCAAACACACAGACAAGCGGCAAATGTTTTTCAAAAGAAGCAATCTGGTCAATAACTTTTTTTCCATAAACCTCAGACATATAGTCAAAAACCATCGTTCCTTCTTCTACAAATTTTCTAAAAGCAAAATTGCCTTCGCCGCTTTCATTTCTGATATTTTCGTGATTTCCTTTTAAGCAGTGAACGCTCTTTGAAAACGCAGTCTTTAAAAGCATTACCTGCATCAAAGTGCTTAAACCGTCAGCCATTTCAGAGGTCATCTCCTCTGAGCAGATATTGCCGTCAAGGTATTCCTGATATGCAAAGGCCCACCTCTCTTTTTGCGTTCCTTCTGAGTGAAGTATATCGCCCAAAAAGACTAGCATAAGAGAGCCCTCTTTAAGCCGGTCGAAAATGGTTTTGCTCGTGTCGGCACTCGCTTTCTCGCTGGCATCCGGCGCATTCGCACAGAGCAGTTTATAAATAAGAGTCTTTCTTGCATGCAGATCCGGCACGACAATCACATCACGCGGTCCGTCTGGAAAATCCACGCTTGTTTTTTCATCCGCGCCGTCTGTAGATCCCGCCCCGCACGCGCCGACTTGCATTTCCCCATTGTGCGAACTAAAATCCAGAAGACCGCCCGGAACAAAATCCACATCTGACAGATGAGGTCTGTATAAAGAAACTTCTTCACGCAAAACCTCATTAACCTTTTGTGCCGTCTCCAAAAGCAGTTCAGCATCTACAGGCTCAGTGTTTTCAGAAAAGAATTTTATCTTATCGAGAATATCATTTTTTGAATCAGGATTTTTTTTCAATTAAGATTATCCTAAAAAAGCTTTACAACAGGTTACGTTCAAATTTTCTCTTACGAGAAAACAAGGTTTGTGCTTCCGATTGTAATTTTATCGCCATGATTCAGTTTGACATATTTTCCAGCCGGAATTTTTGTACCGTTAAGGTAAGTTCCGTTTGTGGATTCTTCATCCTTTAAAAAATAGTCCTCACGGATTTTCTGAATCAATGCATGATGGCGGCTTGCAAGCTTGTTGTCAATTACAACCGTATTATCACTTTCGCGGCCGATAGTAATTTTTGCTACAAGCTGAATTTTTTTCTTGTCTACCAGAAGATAAGAAATTGCATTCTGATCAGAAATAGCATCAATGTGCTTTCCTACCGGGCTATCCGTTAAAATTGTTGAATCATTCATCATCGTTTCCTCCCATATTGTCTCCAGTCATAGACTGTAATAAAGATGCTGCTACAGAAAGCAGTTCGTTAGAGCTGTCTACAGCTGTTGATATTTCTTTACTTACTTCAAGATTTGAATTTTTCATATCGTCAAAGCTTGCATTGATTTTCTGGTTTGCACTTGTAACACTCTGCAGGTTTGCAGAAATTGTCTGCACAAGAGAAGCCTCGCTTTCAAGCTTGTTTGACATATTATGAAAGTTATTCTGAACTCTCTGAGTATTTGCAACTATCTCATCAAAAGATTCTTTTGCAGTTTCAGAATAATGAACCATCTCAGTAACCATCCGGTTAATATCATCGATTGCAACACGAACATCATGCTGCTGAGCACGGCTCTTTTCTGCAAGGGCTCGAATCTCCTTTGCAACAACCGCAAACCCCTTACCCTGCTCGCCAGCGTGACTTGCTTCGATTGAAGCATTCATCGCTAAAAGATTTGTCTTAGAAGTAATTCCCGCAATAAGATTATTTGCTTCTGTAAGACGCAGAGTGCAGTCGTTAAGTTCATCAATCTTAGAAGAAATATTTGTAATATGCATATTTCCTTTTTTAGAACTGTCTGCAAGATCGTTTGTACTTTCGATTGAATCGTTTCTTAAAACATTCATCGCTTCAAGATCTTTCATAAGCTCGGCAGTATTATCTACCGAAGTTGCAATCTGCCGTATCTGGTTTCCGATAAGGTCGCCAAAGTTTCCAAGGTAATCAATATTCTCGCCAATCGTAAGATTTACCTGATCCATTGTATCTACCTGACCGGCCGCCTTTTTAATAGTCGTCTTTAAATGAAGCGATGTCGTTGCCATTATTTTTTTGAACAGAATCATGTAGAACGTAATTATGATTCCGGCAATTATAATCATAACCAAAGCGATTATAAGTCCATCGCGGGAAAAATAATTCTTAAACGAAGAAGACGCAAAAAGCACAAGGTTCCAGCCGATAACATCAATCGGGACAAGAACATATTCACCCTTACGACTTGAAACATGTGTCAAAACAGAACAAGACGCCTTGTCTTCAGTTAATTCAGGAAAAATATCAGAAAGTGAAACTTTATCCGCAAGAATCGAAGAATCTCGCGCACCGGTAATTTCAAGCTTATTGTTATAAAGATACATATGGATTGTATCAGGAATCTGCTTGTACATATCGCTTATAAAATTATTAAGAGGAATTCCTGTTCCGACTATTCCGACAGGAATTCTTGTTTTATCGCGGACAACAACATTAAGCCAGAGCATGGTTTTTCCAAGCTCTTTGTTGTAATTGATGTTAAAGTTGTAAACTTCAGTATCCTTTACAGTCATGTTGTACCAGTATTCGTCAGGATTAGAAGGATTTACAGTGTAAGAATATTTTAAATCAGAATAAAATTTGTGGTCTTTATCATTTACCCAGAAAACGGTTTTTCCAATAAAGGAATTCATATAAGCCTCAAATTCCTTTACAGCCTGTTCAAAAAGCTCATCGTCCGATGGATTTTGAAAATAATCAACGATAACAGGAGACTTTGACATCTGCAGCGCAAGAATAATCTGACTGTTTAAGTTTGCCTGGAACTCAAGATTTTTCTGATTTGCAAGCTGCTCAAGTTTTAAAACAGATGACTTTCTGTTTTCTGCCTTGCTGAACAAAAAGCACGTGCAGACAGCCGCAGCAAAGACTGCAGCCATAAACAGAACCGAGTACCCTTTAATTTTTCCTTTTAACGATTTCTGACTCATAGACCCTCTTCTTTAAAAACAATACTACTTATTCATTATCGGCGCAAAAACCCTTAATCTTTACTCGCAGGCGCAAAAGTAATTGACAGTTATTTTCTATAATTATATCATATTTTTATGAAAAACAAGAAAAATCTTACTTTCGTCTTTGCAACAATTCCTTTTATTCTATATATAATTCTTTGCTATAAGCCGCTTCCAACCGAATTACAGTTATCGCCTCAATGGACAGTCGATATTTCAGACCCACAGGAAACCGTATCTACTCATTTAAACGTGCTTCCTTTTAAGCTTGGACAAAACGCAGGCTACTTTACCCACGAAGGCAAGATTGCCCTTATTACAAACTTTGACTACAAAGCAACAATCTCAAATGAGTATTATGCCCCGTATTCGCAAAATTCAACAGGCTTTACGATTTACGATACAAAGGGAACTCAAATAGGCCAGATTTCCGGAAGCGGTTTTCCGTACATCTCTGGTGAGAATATTTTTCTTTTGATTCCTGGCGGCGCTGGATTTGAAGCAAAAGACATCGCCGGCAATACGATTACACGCTTTCAGCATACAAGCCCGATTACAGCCCTCAATTCCGGCAAAGAAATGACCATTGTCGGTTTTGCAGACGGAACACTCTGTACCTTTGACGAAGAGATGAACCTTCAGTATAACCTGACTCCAAGCGGAAGCGACATCGGTGTAATTCTCGGAGCGGCCGCAAGTCAAAACGGTACCTACTTTGCCTGCATTTCGGGCCAGAATAAACAGCGTTTCGTTCTATATAAAAACGAAAACAATCACGCAAAAGTCATTCATCACGAAGAGCTTAAAAAAAGCATAAAACGTCAGACCTTTATCTGTTTTTCTAAGGACGAGACAAAAGTCTATTATAATGACGCATCCGGGCTTGAGATTATGGATTGTACAACCTTCAAGCGCCGCCACATCAATATTCCGGGAACAATTCTTGACATTCAGGAATCTCCCGTTGCCGACAGCTTCTTTGTTCTCTCAAAAAAGCGGGAATTCAGTAAGAATATCTATACTGTTACAATTCTTGAAGCAAAGGAACATAAAACCGGCGAATTTTCTTTTGAAGCAGATTCAGCCTTTATCTTAACCGACGAAAACGCCCTTTTTATCGGTAAAAACACAAAAATCTCAAAAATGACAATTTCAAAGGAATAAACTGAATATGAAAAAAAGCGTAAAACTTATCAAAAGACTTTCGATCGCGGCATCAATTGCGGCAGTTATTACAATTCCTTTATTTGCCTTTGAATGGCCGCAGGAAAATGTAAGGGAAGATTCGTTTTTTTCTTTTTTCGGACAGAAACGCGGAAACGTAATTTCTAATTCGCTTGTTTTTTCTGATGCCGAGACTGCCGTTGCCGCCGATGAAGGCCAGCTTTCGATTGTAATTTCTGAGCACGAAGACGGTTTTAACTGGTTTGAATCTACGCTTGGAACAGCAGTCGTAATTGCACACGAAGATTCACTCCTTACTGTATACGGAAATCTTGATACAGACACACTCAATGAGTCTATTTATACAGCAGAAAAGATTAAAACAGGAACTGAATTATCTACAACCGGAAATTCCGGCTGGCAGGAAAAAGATTCGTTTCTTGAGTTCCAGATTATTGATACTAAAAACGGAAATTACGTAAATCCGCTTATCCTTATGCCGCGCATCGGTAAGGAAGAGCCGCTTACTTTGACAGGAATTTCTCTAAAGAACAAGCTTGGTAAAATCTACGATCTTGAAAGCCAGCACAATATTCCAGCCGGCGTATACAAAGTATATAGAAAAAGACAGAGCAAGGCGATTCCGTACAAGACTTCGATTGTCGTAAACGGCGCAGAATCTGAACACATTACTTATGACATTCTTACCCAAAGCCAGAATGATCTTGCAGTAATCGGGCGTAACAACTACCCGTACAGCGAAATTTACCCTTCTGATGATATGATGCTCATCGGTGAATTGTATCTTCCACACGGAAAAGATACGATTTCGCTTATCGTAACTGACTTTACGGGAAAAGAAAGATCGCGCGTTTTCAATGTGACGGTTTTTTAGCGCGCGTGTTGCGACACTCATCATAATATGGTAATATGGTAGCAATGAACAACTTAAATCATAACATGATTCTTTCTGCGTCCGGGTGGCGCAAAGTCTTTGCTGTTTCCGGCGATGAAAATGACAAAACACCCGAAATCGGAACAGAAAACACATATATCAGCGTTCTTGCTGCCCTTGTTTTTGCTGACTATGTAAAAAAGCGCTCAGGCAAACGCGCTCCGACAGTCGTTGTCGGAATGGACTCACGTCCAACCGGCGCAAACATTGCAAACGCCGTTTTACGAACCCTTAACAAAGAAAAAATTGTCTTGATCTACCCTGGAATTACCGCAGCACCAGAGATTATGGCTTATGCCAAACTATTTGATGGTTTTATCTATATTTCAGCAAGTCACAACCCTATTGGCCATAACGGAATCAAATTTGGCCTTAATGACGGCGGTGTATTAAACGCACAGGAAAACGCGCTTTTAATTCAGGATTTTACAGAACGCTGCAATGATCCAAAAATGCTTGAAAAAGCAGAGCGCATTATCAATAAGCCTTTTACAGAAGAACTGGACTGGGTTTATTCAGAAACTTCATCCGTAAAAAAAGAAGCTCTCCGCGTTTATGAATCTTTTTCTAAAAACGTAATCTCTTCTATTTCTAACATTCCGCTCCAGGACAGCTTTTTTGAAAGCCTTAAAATGCTTATTAAAAAAAATCCTATCGGCATTGTCTGCGATATGAACGGTTCTGCCCGAACTCTTTCTATAGATAAGGCATTTTTTGCAGAAAATAATATTAACTTTTATCCGTTCAACGATACGCCTGGACAGATTGAACACGAAATTATCCCGGAACCAGAAAACCTTGTTCACTGCGCTCGCCGTATGAAAGAACTGCAGGCTCAGGGAAAAACTGACGCAATCTTAGGCTACATGCCGGACTGCGACGGTGACAGAGGAAACATTGTCTACTGGAATGAAAAAACTAAGAAAGCCGAAATCCTAAAAGCGCAGGAAGTATTCTCTCTTTCTGTTCTTGCAGAACTTGCCTTTTCTCATTGGCTTAATGGCGACAGCAAAGATTATAAGCCTGCAGTGGCCGTTAACTGCCCGACTTCAATGCGCATAAACGAAATTGCAGACTGCTTTAAGGCAAAAGTATTCCGGGGCGAAGTCGGCGAAGCAAATGTCGTAAACACAGCACGACTTGCAAGAAAAGAAGGCTTTACAGTCCGCATTCTTGGAGAAGGCTCAAACGGCGGAACAATTACATTTCCGTCATGCGTGCGTGACCCGATAAATACAATCTTTGCCTTTGTAAAGCTTTTGACAATCCGCGACGAGCTTTCTGCAAACGGAACCGTTAAACCTGGACTTTTCCATATATGGTGCAGCTTATCCGGCCAGAATGAAAAATATAACGAGGATTTTTCACTTGCAGATATAATCGAAACTCTACCCGTTTACACAACAACCGGAGTTTCAGAACCAAGAGCCGTATTAAAAATAAAAACTTCAGACCATGCAGTTTTAAAAGCAAATTTTCAGAACGTTTTTGAAAAATCCTGGGCAAACGGTGCTAACGGCTTATTGAACAAATACGGCATTTCGTCATATAAATGTATATTAACAAATGGAACAACAGAACGCGAAGAAACCAAAGACTTTTCTGTAAGCGGCAAAGGCGGCTTAAAAATTCAGCTGTTTGAAAAAGACAGCGAAAAGCCTGCTGCCTTTATCTGGATGCGCGGTTCAGGAACTGAGAAAGCGTTTAGAATTATGTGCGACGTAAAAGGCGACAACGCACAGAAAGAAAAAGAGCTTTTGGAATGGGAAACAAAACTTATTCTTGAAGCGGACAATATGTAAATAACCCGGATGACCGGACAAGCGATATTATAAGGAGAACCTACAATGGAAAAAGAAGAGATTCTTAAAAGAGCAAAAGATTATATTGCAAACGAAAAAGATGAGCGCTTCAGCAAAGAAGTGGAAGACTTAATAGCAAAAGAAAACTGGACAGAACTTGAAGACAGATTCTACCAGACTCTTGAGTTTGGAACAGGTGGACTTCGCGGTATTATGGGCGGTGGAACAAACCGCATGAACACTCTCGAAATCAACCAGGCAACACAGGGCCTTGCTAACTACGTAATCAAAGCATTCCCGGAAAAAGCAAAAGCCGGAACATTGAGTGCAGTAGTTGCATACGACAGCCGTCTTAACTCTGACGTATTTGCAGAAGCAACAGCATTAATCTTTGCCGCAAACGGAATCAAGGCTTACCTCTTTTCAAGCCTTCGTCCTACACCAGAGCTTTCATTTGCAATCCGTACACTCAAAACTGACACTGGTGTTGTAGTAACAGCATCACACAACCCAAGAATGTACAACGGTTACAAAGCATACTGGAACGACGGTGCACAGGTAATTGAACCACATGATGTCGGAATTATTAAAGAAGTAAATGCTGTAAAAGAAGTAAAGACAGTTTCTAAAGAAGAAGCTCTTAAAAACGGAACATTACAGATTATTGATAAAGAAATCGATGAAAAATTCTGGGCAATGTGTAAGGCTCAGCTCTTCCGCCCTGATTTGATTAAAGAAAAAGCAAGCGAAGTAAAAGTTGTTTATACTCCGCTCCACGGAACAGGTGCAATGCACGTAGAAAAAGTTCTCGGTGATCTTGGACTTAAAGTAATCACAGTTCCAGAACAGAGAGAACCGGACGGAAACTTTCCTACTGTAGAAAAACCAAATCCAGAAGAAAAACCAGCTTTGACTCTTGCAGTTGAACTTGGTAAAAAAGAAAAGGCAGATTGTGTAATGGCAACTGACCCAGACTCAGACCGCTTTGGTACAGCATTCCCTGACGCAAACGGTGACTGGGTATTGCTCTCAGGAAACCAGATGGGTGCTCTCTTAATGGAATACGTTCTTATGAGCCGCAAGGAATTTGGCACAATGCCTGCAGATCCTGTTGTAGTACGTTCAATCGTAACAAGCCCATTTGGAGACGCAATCTGTGAAAAATACGGCGTTCGCATGGTTGAATGTCTTACAGGATTTAAGTGGATTGCAGCTGTAGAAGCAGAGATGGAAGCTAAAGGAACAGGCGATTACGTATTTGGTCTTGAAGAAAGCTACGGTTATAAAGTTGAAAAAGAAGTAATGGATAAAGACGGTGTAAGTGCCGCTGCCCTCTGTGCAGAAATGACACTTTACTGGCGTTCAAAGGGCAAGAGCCTTCTTGAACACCTTAACGACATGTACAAAGAATACGGTTACTTTGAAGACCGCGCTATCAGCCAGAATTTCCCTGGTTCATCAGGAAAAGAAGTTATGGCAGGAATTATGACAAAGCTCCGCACCGAAGGTCTTAAGACTCTCGGTGGAAAGACAGTTACATCTATCCGCGATGTTCAGAACTCTGTTGTATTCAACCCAGCAAATCCTTCTGACAAAAAGGCACTTAACCTTCCAAAGAGCAACGTACTTCAGTTCTTCCTTGATGGCGGTACAATCGTAAGTGCACGTCCTTCTGGAACAGAGCCAAAGATTAAGTTCTACATCAACAGCACTACACCACTTGAAGGCAACTGCGACAACTGTCTTGCAAAAGCAAAACAGGAAGCCGGCGCTCTCTGCGATTCAATCGAAAAAGAAATCAAGTCTATTCTTGATGCTGCAAAATAAAACAGCGTCCCGCGATAAAACGAATGGCACAGAATAAAATACTTGATGACTTTCGTAAACTCCAGGTTCTTTTAGAGTCTGGAGCAACCTTTACAGCCTTTGATACCGAGACAACCGGCTTAAGCGCGACTTCTGACCGCATAATCGAAATCGGAGCTGTAAAGTTTGACAAAAACGGAATCATCGATAAGTTTGAAACACTTGTAAATCCTCAAAAATCAATTCCGGCAGAATGCACGGCAATAAATCATATTACAAATGAAATGGTAAAAGACGCACCGCTTAGTAAAGATGCAGTTTCGGATTTTTGTAAATTTATTGACGGCTCAATTTTAATTGCACATAACGCTGGCTTTGACCTTGGATTTTTAAATGAAGAGTGCAAGAGAGCAAAACTTGCAGAAACAAAGAACAAAGCCTTAGACACTCTGACACTCGTACGCTGGGCATATCCTCTGATCGGCAAATACAACCTGCAGCTGATGGCACGCCTTATGGACATTAAGGTAAACGACGCACACCGCGCTTATGACGATGCGCGCGTCTGCATGGAAGTATTCCTTAAAACTGTCGAAGACACAAAATCAATTCAAAAGCGCGCTTAAAGCAAAGCGCAGAGCGCGCTTAGTCACGGTCTTATCAAGACACAGAGATTTGCATGGCAAATCTCGTGGAGCGCGGTACAAGCGATGCCAGACTACAAATGTAGTTTACCGCGCTCAGTCCGCGCATTCTTACCGCGGGCCTAACGATGTTTAATCTTAATCACAACCGGCAGAACGCGGTTTGACTCGGGCACTTGAGTCGTACACGAAAAATCAATTCTATTCTTACTGAAAGACACTGAATCTTTAGAAACAACTTTATCACTTCCAATTGCATTCACTACAATATCGTAAATCGCAAAATCAGAATCCGCATAATTCTTTGCTTCTTTTTCAAATGCCTTCATCACAGCATTTAAGTCTAATTCTTCAAGCGAATACAGAACAACAAGATAGTCAGTTCCTTTAACATCATCAAGCTGCATACTCTCGTTTTCTGACGGATAGGCAACCGTGTTCTCTGTATAATCCAGAAGCGCGCTTGTATTTTGCGGCGGAAATATACGGTTAGCCTTAAGACTCGTATTATCCGAGGCAAACGCATAGACATAACACGGTTTTTTATTTGTCATAAAAAGCTGGAATCTTGTCGGGAACGCATAGCTTTCTGTAGTTTCGTAGCAGCCGTTTTTGTAAACGACATTCATATCACGGTCTTTATTATAAAGCGGAAGAGAAAAATTGCCTTTAAAAATCTGTACCTTTGGAACAGGAACAGGATTTGGCGCAGGCTCCGGCTGTGGTTCGGGACGAGGCTCCGGTTTAGGCTCAGGACGAGGCTCTGGAGCCGGCTGTGGTTTTGGCTCTGGCTTAGGCTGCGGTTCTGGTTGTGGTTTTGGCTCCGGCTGAGGTTCCGGTTTAGGCTCAGGGCGCGGCTCTGGAGCCGGCTGTGGTTCTGGTTCTGGTTCGGGAGTCGGTTCAGGTTCTGGCTCTGGTACCGGAGGATTGTAAATTGCAAGGACAGAAGGACTTAACTCTACTGCCTGTTTTATATACTTTGCCGCATCTGTGTAATTTACCCAGATATAACCGCCGGTTCCCCAGTCAGTTCCCCAGCTGTTCATAAATAAAAAGGCTCCATAGCCGCGGTCAGCTGGATTCTGGTGATTGTCATCATAGCCGACAATTACCATCGCATGTCCCCCGCCTTCCGAAGGAGAAGTTGCATACCAGTCAGTTTTATAATCACTCCACTGAAAAGAACTTACGCCATAATCAAAAAAGCCGATTACTACAGGCTTTTTTTGCGAGAGACTCTTTTTAATTTTTTGAATGCGCCATTCACCACCATCATAATAATCAAAAAGTCTTGCATAGCTTCCAATCTTATATAACTGCGCATCGTCATACATTGAAATATCAAATTTATCAAATTGAATATTCTTTTCATTTGATGCGCGGCGTGGGACTCCATGAGAACTCAATGTGTCGACCGCAACAAAAATATTCATTCCTTCGCCTTTATAATCATCGGGCTTACAATATCTGAATAAATAATATGGCGAAAAGGCCTTTCGTGAACTTTCATTCTGGTTATTACGGCCAGACATTACAGACTCTGCCGTTGTCATTGCAGCATAGGTTGTAGCCCACGCCGCGCAGGTTCCGTACTGGCCCTGACTTTGCGGAACCGGTGTATACTGGATTAAGGTTACCGCTTCGGGGAGATTTTCGTATTCGCGCGTTACAAGAGTTGCTTTAACTGGAATCTTATCGTAAGACTCTTTGTCTTCTATAAGTCCTGTCGCATACTTTTGATTTTTGCCGGAAGCGCCATTATTCCCGCCGGCACCGCGGACGCCTCCAGACGGAGCACACGAAGCAAATAAAACTAACCCCACAGTAAACGCAGCAGCTAAAACTGCGCTCACGGAACCACGATTTTTTTTCATATATTGCGCACTCCCCTGAAACCTACACTATCGCTTTTAAATTCTTTAACCGCATACAAACTGGCAGAGCTTTTACAATATTTTTTAGAGCAGTCCCAAGCGCCGCCTTTTAAAACATATTTTCCTTTTAAGCTGTCAGAGCACCATTCCCAGACAAGACCATAAACGTCGTAAAGTCCGTCCTTTGTCGCGCTCTTTTTGCCGCACTCGTGACATTCATCAAAAGAGTTATCGTTATACCAGGCACAGCTTTCTAAATCGCCGGTACTTCCGGCCGCTAGTTTTTTCCATTCAAGCTCAGTCGGAAACCTCCATCCGTTTTTAGAAAGATCTATCTTTACATTCTGGCTGTCCGACAAATCGTATACAGGTTCAAGCTTTTCTTTTTTGCTGAGTTCATTTAAAAAGCTTGCCGCTTCAAGCCACGAAACATTTGTTACAGGAAAGTCTCCGGAAGACGCGCCATTGACGCCGGCATTTGATTTGCCTGTAAACTGACTTACCGTAACCGGAGTCTTTGCAACATAAAGCATATTATTCAACTTAACAGATGGAAGAATAAATTTTTCAAGGCGAGCCTTTTCTTCTTCAATTGACTTTTGTTTTTCGGCTTCATTCTGAGCCTGCGCTTCTTTTTTTGCTTCGGCATTCTTTTTGTTTTCTGCAACAATCAGGTCAATCGAATTTTTTGCACTTTCAGATTTTGACTTAACAAAGTTAACAGATTTATTAACGCCTTCAGAAACCCTAGTCTTTGCAGCAACGCAAACTTCTCTTCCCTTTGAAGTAAACACAACAAAGCATGCTAGCATTGCAAAAAGTAAAACCGCAAAAAGAGCAAGACACAAAAAAACAACACCAGAGTTCACCGAGTTGTCATCTCTGTAATGATCTTTCTTTTTATCAGGCCCTGGTTTTGTACCGCCATTTAAATAAATTGCTTCAATCGTATTATCAAAACAAAGCTCAGGAACCTGCTGATTATTTGTCGCTTCAGAAACTTCACGTCTTACATCACGGATAACCGCATCAAAAGTTTTTCCGCTGTCAGCAATATGATTTAAAAGAGCCTGCGTAAAAGGAGAATGTTCGCCTCTGTTTCCGTCATCAGCAGTTTTACCTGAACCGCATGCACAGACAACAATGCTTCGCGAAATATCATTATTATTTACAACACTGATTCCACGAGGAGCGCCACGAGTTGTCTTAAGCGGATTATTTCTGCACGCATCAATTATAAAGATAAGCTGCTTTGCGCCTGCGTAACTTGCATCCGACATCACTTCTGACAAATCAACTGCATGCCCTAAATCTTTTTCTGTTTTAATCGTAGAGGAAATCGGCAAAAGATAGTTTCTTCCTCCAGACTCAATTCCGTGTCCTGAAAAATAAAAAAGACCTAAATTACATCCCTGAAGTCTCTCATAAAAATCATCAAGAACTTTTTCAAATTTATCTTCAGAAGCATTTTCTGCATAGATAACTTCAAAGCCAAGACTCTTTAATTTATCGCGCATTGCACTTGCATCTCGAACAGGATTTCTTAATGCGTTAGACTGAGTGTAAGACGCATTTCCAATTACAAGCGCAAGTTTTTTTTCTGACTGAGCAAAGACAAAACTCATGCTCAAAAGTAAAAATGAAACAGTTAATAATTTAATTTTCTTTAGTACCATGAGTTATAATCTCCGTTCTTTTTCTTTAACCTGTTATAATCTTCAAGAGCATTCTTTATGCCATTAAATCCTTGAGATGCCCTTTTATAATAATACAAAGCATTGTTGATACTCTTATATCCGCCGTAACCATATTCATAATACTGACCTAAAGCATAGCAGGCATTACAATCTTCAAAACTTGAATCATAAGAATTCGCAACTTTATTAAACCAGTCAAAAGCCGATACATATTCTTTATAGTAGTTCCAGTATATTATACCAACTGCATAAGCTGATTCTTTTGCTTTATAACCTGCATTATAAGAACGTTTATAATATTTAATGGCATTGCTTAAATCTTCGTTCTCGTCATAATATTGTGCAAGCTCGTAAGAAGATTTTCCATGGCCATTATCCGAAGCCTTGTTAAGCCACCATACAGAATCGCGTTCAGACAACTCATCGCGCATTGCAAGCTTATACATGTATTCGTTATTCGGTTTATTCAGCACGTTAATCGCTTTTTTATAATAATCCGAAGCAAGCACAACCTGATTATTGTCAAGATAATATTCACTCAATCTTCTAAGTGACTGCATACGGATTGTCTTAACATCGGTTTCAAGTTCTTTTGCTTTATTAGTGAATTTAATTCTGAGCTCATCGTTTCCAGAAGCCTTATAAGAATCTGCAAGACGTCTCCATTCTTTTATATTATCATCTTCAACAGATCTTGTATTAGTCTCAATCAATTTAAGAATACTAATCATCTGTTCACGAGCTGAAGTATCGTTCCATTTAATGTCATCATAATGCCTTGCAAGTTCCCACGAAGCTCTGATAACACCCGCATCACTAGCCTTTTTTATCCAGACCCAGCCGTCAACATCCGAAGCATCAATATATCTTAAACAGGACATTCCGTATAAAAACTGCGCTTCAGGATTTGTGATTTCATAAGAACTTCCATCCATTGCCGGCATAAAATACTCGTTATGACAATAACCTGTAAGACCGTGATAATTTACCTGATCCCACTTTCCGACTTCGCCCTGAGAAGGATCACCTTTTTGTATTATCTGAACAACTTCGTTTTCATGAAGTCTGATTACTTCGCGGGCATCACGATCTGGAGCCTCGCGCATAATAAGACGGTCGCCGTCTCCAGTGTAAACGTATTCGTATTTGACAGTCTGTTTTTTTACCTGACGTACCAAAAGCGGCACAAACGAAATTAAGGCAACTGCAAAAATTCCAGCAAGCAGAGCGAGAGCTGCTTTTTTAGAAAAGATTTTTGTAAAGAGCGGCGCCTTTTTGTTTATGGTTTTGTGAATTGAACTTGAATAGTCTTCAAGCGTTGTTGAATGAACTGTTGTCATTCTGACTTTTTCAAGCTTTAAAAGTGAATAAAACTGTACGTCTTCTGTCAGTTCGGGAGTCAGCTCAGAGCTCTTTAAATAAATGATTTTCTTTGAATGAATATTTTCAAAAGCCGCACTTTCGCTCGAGGCCTGCGCGTCTGAGATGCTACCTGAGCCTGTGGATTGCGCGGCACCCGCACCAGATCCTTTGCCGGATTTAAAATACTGTTTTACATCCGCCCACGAATGTTTACCAAAAATTGTATTTTGATTTTCTTTAGAAATTGAAAAAGTATCTAAATCATAAAATTGAAAATCTGCATTCTGAACATCTGCAATTACAGAAAAGTTCACTCTTATTTTTAAATCTTGCTTAAATGCAGAATTACGAAGGTCATAAAGCGAAAGTCTTAACTGCTTAAAAAAATCAGGCTTTGTAAGACATTCCTCTTTATCGCATAAAAAAAGGACATCCTGAAAAATCATCGTGCCAAAAAGCTCCTAAAGAAGTAAACTTATTATAGCACGAAATTTAGCCGCCCGCAATAATCTAAAGCGCACGAAAGACACAGAGTTGCAACGCAACTCGTGGAGCGCGCAAGAACATGATGTCTATCTAGAATTGAAATTTACACGCTATCCCCGTGGAGCCTTTGCAGGATCGATGTATTCGCCGTTCTGGATTACCATAAACATAATTCCGTTCTTTTTGCTCATCGCATCAACGCCGGCCTTACCCAGAACATCACCGCACAAAACATAAGAGCCCTTCTTTACCTTTACAGAGCTCAAGCCCGTATACGCATAAACAAGCCCTGTCTTTGACTGAACAAAAACAACCTCGCCAAAGCCGCGGTAAGAACCAGTATACATTACAGTTCCTGCCCTTATGTTTACAACATTTTCCTTTGCCGCAGACGACAGCTGAACACCGCTTACCTTACCCTTTACGTAAGTTACCGACGGACTGTTCACCGGCCACTTTAAGCCAGGATCTGTAGTTTTAGTTGAATACTTTCTCGGATCAACACTGCTTATATCAACAACAGCCCCGCTGTTTGCAGCAGGAACCTTTATCTTTTGTCCAACTTTGAGCACATCGTTAGAGTTCATTCCATTAAGAGAATAAAGTTCAGCAACCTTAATGTCGTATTTTTTAGCAATTCCATAAAGCGTATCACCCTTTTGAACAGTATATGACGCTGTTTTTTCTGTAACACTAGTTTTAAAGGAATCAGAAGAAAGCGTTGCAGCATTTTCAATATCTGCAGTCGGAATCACAAGGCGCTGTCCTGCTTTTAATACATCATTTTCAGACAGATTATTTGCTGCTCTAAGCTCAGAAACAGTAATCTGATATTTGCGCCCGATAGAATAAAGAGTTTCTCCCTTCTTAACAACATGAGAGCTGTCGGCAAAAACTGAAGCGCCTAAAAAGAGACTAAAAGATATACAAAAAATTTTTTTAAAATTGCTATTCATACTCTCTGATTATCGGCATAAACCATCCGTTTCTTGAGGGGACAGTAAAATTTAGAATTCAACCTATAGACATATACAGCAATTTTCTATATAATTGTTCAATACGTTTAATTTACATGCGTGTTTTTTATAAACACTAGGAGGACTGTTGGCAGACAACAATAAGGGAACACGAATTAATGAACAGATTCGTGTTAGAGAAGTAAGACTTATAGACGACGAGGGCAACCAGAAAGGTATTGTTCCTATCCTGGAAGCACTTCAAATGGCTAAAGAAAGGGAACTCGACCTTGTTGAAGTAGCACCAACGGCGAATCCGCCTGTTTGTAAAATACTCGATTTCGGAAAATACCGGTTTGAACAAGAGAAAAAACTCCGTGACTCTAAGAAAAACCAGAAGGTATTAAAAATAAAAGAAATCAGGATGCAGCCAAAAATCGGACCTGGCGATCTTGATACGAAAGCTAAGCATGTACAGGAATTCTTAGACGAGGGAAATAAAGTAAAAGTTACTATCCGTTTCCGCGGTCGCGAACTTGCACACACAGAACTTGGCTACGATGTCCTGAAAGAAGTTACAAACAGGCTTACTTCGGCGTATGTCATTGAAAAACCGGCCGCTATGGAAGGTAAGTTCATGTCAATGACCTTAGCAGCAAAAGCCAAAAACTAACGAGGTTTAAAATGTCTAAAATGAAGACAAAGAAGAGCGCTTCTAAACGCTTTTCATTGACAGGTACTGGTAAAGTAAAGTACAAGAAGATGAACCTTCGTCATATTTTGACAAAACGTTCACCTAAGAGAAAGAGACAGCTCCGTGCAAGTGGAATTCTTGATGAAGCTGATGCAAGAAAAGTAAGAAAGCAGATGCTTCCTTACGGTTAATGGAGTGTAGAAAATGGCTAGAGCAATAGATGGAACAAAACGCAAGAACCGTCGTGTAAAGATTCTCAAGCTCACAAAGGGCTTTAGAGGACGCCGCGGAACAAACTTCAAAGCAGCAAAAGACGCTTTGACAAAAGCACTCGATCACGCATATGTAGATCGTCATGACAAAAAAGGCAACTTCCGTGCATTGTGGATCGCTCGTATCAACGCAGCAGTTCGCGACGAAGGTATGTCTTACTCACGCTTTATCGATGGCTGTAACAAAGCTGGTATCACATTGAACCGCAAAGCTTTGTCTAACATGGCTATCGAAGACCCAGCAGCATTCAAGGCTGTTGTAGAAGCTGCTAAGAACGCGCTTAAGGCATAAATATGGTTTCTTTCGATCAAGTAAGTCTTTTGCAGGAAAAAGTTGAAAGTGCTGTACAAAAAATTGTAGAGCTGAAAGCAGAAAACGATGCTCTGCGCAACAAATGTTCAGAGCTCACAAATGCGCTTTCTGAAAAAACGGAGTTACTTAATTCTTTAACTGCAGATGAACAAAAGATCGAAAGCAGCATAAACAGTGCCCTTGACCGGCTTGCAACAATAGAGGATTCTATTTTAAGTCAGGCCGGTCAAAAACCTTTAACTGCTGAACCTACTTCAGCACAAAAACCTGTGGCAAAGCCTGTTCAGACAACACAGCCTGTTCAGACAACACAGCCTGTTCAGACAACAGAACCTGCTCAACAGGAAAACCTTTTTAATCCAGATACAACAATTGAACCAGAAATTGAAGAAAGCAATTCTTCGGATAATTCATCTTCAAATAATTCAAACGAGCCAGAAGAGAAATTTGATATATTCTAATTATGGGACTTCTTCAAATTAACGTATTAGGCTCTTCCTTTGCAATTCAGGCAAAAGAAGACGACAAGTATCTTTCAAACCTCCTTAACTACTACAAGCAGATTACAAACGAAATAGAAAAAGCAGATAACTTAAAAGATCCAAAGCAGACTGCTATCCTTGCAGGTATTTTGCTTTGCGATGAACTATATAAAGAAAAAGAAAAAAATGCGCGCCTCGAAAAACGTCTTACAAATCCACAAAGCGCAGATGACACCGAGCAGATAAATAAAATAGCCGGTGACTTGATTTCTAAAATAGAAAAGGTGCTTTAATGGACGTAAAAATCTGGGTCGATGCAGATTCCTGCCCTCGCCTTGTAAGAACATATCTTGTTGATTACGCCTTAAAGCTTAAAACAAAAATTTTTTTTGTAGCAAATAAAAACATTCCCTGCCCTAACTCTCACGAACTTTTTTCCATGTTTGTTACAGACACACAAAGTCAGGCTGCCGATGATTATATCAGCGAAAACGCAACATCAAACGACATCGTCATTACGCGGGATATTCTGCTTGCGGACCGCCTTGTCGAAAAACAGATTACAGTTTTAAACGACCGCGGAACTTTATGGACAAAAGAAAATATTAAAGAACGAAAATCCGAGCGCGACTTTAGCATGCAGCTTACAATGCTCGGGCTTGGCGGTGACAAAAAAAACGCTTATTCAAAAAAAGAATTTGCTCAGTTTGCAAACTGCTTTGACAGAGAAATTCATCGTCTCCTGAAAAAATAAAACCGCACTATAAAAGTGCGGCACTAAATACGATTTTAATCCTGATCAGGGAACGCAAGCTGAATTGCAGAAATACGGTCCCTTACCTGCATAAAGGCAAGAACAACTTCCGGATCAAAATGCTTTCCAGCGTCTGCCTGAATCTCTGCAAACGCATCATCTATATTCCATGCTTCTTTATAGCACCTTTTGTGGCTCAATGCATCAAATACATCGGCAACTGCAACGATACGCGCACACAAAGGAATCTCTTCGCCACTTAAATGGCGTGCAGGCTCAAGCGGCTGCCCGATTACAAAGTTTCTAAAATCAAGGGCACCAGGATATGCTGTTTCGCCACCATCCCAACGCTCATGATGGAACAAGGCAATATCACGGCACATTTCGTCAAGAAAGCTTTCCGGCGGTTCAAAAAGATTTGCACCGATACAGGTATGTCCCTGCATGATGGCTCGCTCTTCGTCCGTAAAACGAGGGAACTGCTTTTTAAGAATGACATCAGAAATACCAACCTTTCCAACATCATGAAACTTAGCCGCAATCTTTAAAGTATCGCGGAATTTATGCGACTGACTTTCCGGTACATTGTGGTTATATGCCCATCGGTCATAAATTTCAAGAGAAAAACTTGAAACACGTTCAACGTGAGGATAAGTTTCTTTAGGATCGCGGAACTCAGACATCTTAAGCATACGGCGAACCATATTACTTGTAAGATATGCGTTTTCAAGAGCCTTGATTGCATTCTGTGCAAAGTGATCAATAAAAAGTTCCGCATCGTGATCAAATACAACTACTTCACCGTCTTCGTTCTGGGCATTAATAATCTGCAAAATTCCAAGAATTTTTCCAGAAGGCGATTTTAAAGGAATTGTATAGATAGACTTAGTTCTATAGTCTGTAGTTTTGTCACTTGTTTTGTTAAATTTATAAGGCTTTGATTCGTCAATTTCGTACGCATCAGGAATATTTAACGGCTCACCAGAGCATGCTACATAACCAGAAATTGATTCTTCATTGATAGGGAACGCAAAGAATGTATATGGAAGCTTTTCACCCGGATTAAGAGCTTTGAGGTATGTGTCATTCTGAGCATATTTGATTTTAAGATTTTTGCCTTCGACAACATAAATTGAACCGGCATCGGCATTTACAATTGAACGAGCTTCTGTAAGGATACGTTCAAGAAGAACGTCAACGTCCTGAATCTCTCCAAGCTGCTTTCCAACCTCAATAATACTTTGTAACTTCTCTTCGCGGGTAACTTTTTTCATTTGTTCACCTATCATTGTATTTTATATCATTTAATATATATTTGTCTAGAGATTTTTTAGATTTTTGAAACAAGTGAAAAGTAAATTGGCCCTGCTCCGTTCTGTTTATCAGGCAAAATCTGATAACCATATTCAGTTTTTTCAAAATTCGGTAGGATGCAGTTTTGACTGCAGAGAGCAACCAGTTTTTTTTGTGAATTTATCAAGGCCGCTTTTTCGTTTATATCAACGATAACGGCATCGTCAAATTTTTTTAACAGGCGCGAAACAACTTTATCATTTTCATCAGGGGCAAGCGCGCAGGTTGAATATAACAGATACCCGCCTCTTTTTAACATACGATAAGCACTTGATAAAAGTGCCCATTGTTCCATAGAAAGAGTTTTTATTCTTGCCGGGGACCACTGCAAAAGATATTTTTCATCATTAAGGACGTGCCGCTCCGACGAACAGGGCGCGTCAAGTAAAATTGCATCATAGCACTCGCTCTTTGTCTTGCACCACAAAGCTCCGTCGCTGCAGGTAACTGTTACGCGCGCCCTGAGCGATGAGCCCATGTGCTCATCGCAGACTTTAGTAAGTCTCATTTTGCGCTCAAAAGACCTTTCGTTAGAAGTAAGATGTGCGTCGCCGTTCATCATTGACGCTAAAACTAAAGTCTTTCCGCCCGGAGCGGCACACAGGTCAAGAATCTCCTGCGCGCCACCAAGAGGAAGACACGAGGCTGCAAGAATGCTCGCGCTGTCAAGGTAATAGGTACGAATCGCGGCAGGTTGTGAATCGACGGCCGGATTTTCGGCGGCCGCGGGAGAAGATGCAGAGTCACTTGTGGCGGCCGCGGGAGAAGATGCAGAGTCACTTGCAGCGGCCGCAGTGTAGGGAGTCGTTGAATCCGCAACGTCGCAGACCGGAGTAAGACAGTAAGCGACAGGCGATGGCTCACACAAAAGTGATTCCTTTAAGCCTTGCCAGCGCTCGCCAAAAATATTCTGGTAATATAAATCAAATCCTATAGCCCCGCGCGTATTATCCTGACCCTTTTGCTTTTTAGACATTCACTACTCCACAAAAAGGCCGCGCTTTTCCTGGTCAGAGGCTGTTGCGTAAAAATATTTATTATAGATATTTTGAGTTTCAAGTCTGTTCTTTTCAAAAAGTTCAAGGCGCGAGTTTTTATTTTGTTCATTGTAAAATTCAAGAGGAGCTTTTAAATCAACTTCGTATTCGCCGGATTCAGCATTGAGATTGCAGTCAATAAGACCGTGCTTCATTTTAAAACGAAGCATCTTAAAAACTGCCTCATCAACCTTAGCCATAAAAGCAGAATCATTAACACAGAGCTTTGTTAAAAGTTCCATCCACTTTCCAAATTTTTTTTCGCTTATCATAATGCAGGTAATACCGGCATCAAGAGCCATAGTACTTGCAGTTTTCGGGCTGTAACCGTTATCAATTAACGCACCCATAAAAATATCATCAGAAAAAATAATTCCGTCATATTTTAGCGTGTCACGTAAAACTTCTGTTACCCAGAATTTAGAAAGACAAGATGGATGATCATCATAAGGCGGAACAATCACATGACTCATCAAAACTGCATCAGGCTTTTCTTTTAACACTTGAGAAAATACCTCAAGAATATCTGCATACTCTGCCTGAGTCATCTGAATTTTTGGAAGACCGATATGCGGATCAACATTTGTGTTTCCCGGAAAATGCTTTACAACACAACCTACATTATTATCCTGGAATGCACGGATAAAACTTTTTGAATAATCAATAGCCTGATTTTTTGTTCCGTAACTGCGTCCATTAAGAAAATCTTTATTTTCATCCGTGCAGATTTCTGCAACAGGAGCAAGATCTAAATTAAAGCCAAGGGCTGACATCTGTTTTGCATAAGCCGAATAAAGCTTATAACTTTGTGAGCGTGACAAGACAGAAGAGACACGCTCATTTTCAGGCAAAGGTCCTGCAAGACCACGGAGTCTGTTTACAAAACCGCCTTCTACATCGATTGACAAAAACGGAGCAATCGAGTCCTGCTCTACTGCATGAGAAATTATTGAATCTGTAAAACCAATTACAGACTCCGGGTTTTCTGCAATGTTATATCCAAAAAAGATGTAGCCTGCAGGAATTAATGTACGCTTTACGTCTTTAAAAGTTCCGTCCGGCTGCCGTTCACTTTTTTTATACCATTCAACCGGCAAAAAAGAATCATTGTGCTCAAGATTAATCAAAAAAATCTGCGAAAGTTTTTCTTCGACAGAAAGCATCTGAATATATTTTATTAAAGCCTGCTCTTTTTTTTGATTAATTTCTTTAACAGCGGTTAAAGTTTCGGATGCGTTTTTGTGCTTAAGAATTTCTTTATTATCAGTTTGTTTAAGACGAGAACATGAACATAAAGAAAAAAGAGTTGCGGCAAAAGCCGCAACTTTAATATAACATTTCAATTTTTATAAAAGTTCAGAATTTGAAGTCATTAAAATCAGTCTACTAGAACTGATATTCAACACCATCAATAATTACAGTATCACCTGTAGATTCTGAGTCTCCTGTAAAGTCTGGAATATCATCATCAGTAAAATCAGGAATGTCATCAAGAAGATCATCTGATGTTACTGGCGTTGCATCATTCTTTGGAACAAGCGCTGTTGTCAAAGCAGGAACATAAGTTACAAGCATCAATACAACAAGCTGAACGATAAGGAATGGAGCTACTCCCTTAATTACCTTTGATACAGGCTTTTTAAACGCATACGAAGAAATGAACAAATCCATTCCGACTGGCGGCGTTAAGAATCCGATAGAAAGGTTCATCAAAAAGATTACGCCGGCCTGTACAACAGGGATTCCATAAGCGTGAGAAGCGTAAAGCAAAAGCGGCGAGATAATAAGGATTGCAGAATACAAATCCATAAGACAGCCGACAATAAGCAGTACGACATTCATTAAAATTAAGAATACATATTTATTTGTAACCGCAGTTGTAATAACTTCTGTTACAAGTTCCGGAATGTTTTCAAACGTCATAAAGTATGACAGGCCGGCTGCTGCTGCAATAATAAACAAAACGCCGCCAGAGACTGGAACAGAGTCTGCAATTACGCGACCAGTTCCACGGATTGTAAAATCCTTTCTGATAAAGGCTGCAAGACAGAAAGTATAAATTACTGCAAAAGAGGCAACCTGGAAAAGATTAAAAAATCCAGAGAAATATGTAATACAGATTAATACAGGAAGCAAAAGTTCAAAAGCACATTCTTTAAATGCCTTGCCGATTGCCTTGATAGAAAACTTTGGTCTGTTAGAATTCTTATCAAAAATAATTCCCATTACAATCATTGCAAGCGCCATAATTGCACCAGGAATCAATGCTGCAACAAAGAGATTAGTTACATCAAAGCCAGGTTCAAACTGAGTAATTACTGTATAGTTTGAAGTTGCATACATAATGATTGCAACACTTGGCGGGAACAAAAGTCCCAAAGCACCACTTGAGGTAATCAGACTTTCGGCTCTGTCTTTATCATAACCAGAACCAACAAGAATGATAGACAAAAGTCCGCCCAATGCAAGAATTGTAACACCACTTACACCAGTAAATGTAGAGAAGAAAGTCAATACAAGAACAGTTGCAACAACCGTACCGCCTCTAAACCAGCCGAAAAGCGCGTTAAAAAGATTTACAAAGCGCTTACCGGCACTTCCCTGCGCAAGTACATAACCTGCAATTGTAAACAAAGGAATTGCCGTAACACTCTTGTCAGAAAGTTTTGCCTGAGCCTCAAGAATGATTGTATCAAGTCCGACACCAGACTGAGAAAAGAGAACGTAAGTAATACCGCTGATTACAACAAAAAGCGGAACACCTGCAAATGCAAGAGCGATTAAAATAATTACAACAGGCCATACAGTTTTAGCACAGAAGAGGTTCCAGATTCCTGTAAGCTTTAAAAGATGCGGAGCCTCTGTAAGACCAAACAAATACTGTAAAATACCCGTAATAGAATCTGTTGAAGAAAGCACGCCAAGAACAAGGCCGATAATTGCAGGAATGCGGTTTTTCTTTTGAGTTACAGCCATGATTACCATTGCAAGGTAACACAACGGGAAGAAGAAAAAGAAAAATCTCTCGCTAAAGAAGAGCAAAACTCTTTTGTCAAACTGTGCAGGATTTACAAACTGACAGAATGCCGACAAAAAGAACTGAACGAGAATCATTGGTGTAATACAATCAGAAATTGCTTCTACAACTTTCTTTACAGCAGGAGGAAGCTTATCCGTAACGGCAGCAAGACTCAAATGCTTGTTTTCGCGCCAGGTAATGACTCCTGCGACACATGCAAATACAAAACCAATGTTTACAAGAATTGCATCTGCCTGCAAAACCTGCAGGTGCAGATGATCCTGCATAATCTTAATTACAATTGCGCTGACAGTAAGCAGAATGATAAAAGCAAATGCCATTACATCTTCTGCAAAACTGATTACACTTGTGTTTTCCGGAAGAAAGCGGCCATTGTTGTTCTTAAACGGGTTTTTCAATTATTCACCTCTATACTGTTTTAAGAAAGCAGCAATCTTTTCGTAGAAAGCTTTATTTACAACAGGATCTGTTCCTTCATACATAAAATGAAGATCTTCTGTAAATGATTTTTCCCAAACCTTAACATCAGGATTTGTAATAGTACATCCGCCGGCTTCGCAGCGTTTGAGATATTCAGCATCCATTCTCTTCTGGTCAGCAATAAATTTGCCTTCTGCCTTTTTTATACTCTTAATAAGTTCCGGCTTGTATTTTGCAGGAATTGCATCCCAGTCAGCCTTATTCATAATAAAGCCTACCATTACTGGAGCGAGAGGAAGATTTACCGCGTAAGTAAGTGATTTATAATACTGAGCAGCATATGCATACATAGGAATTGTAAAAAGACCTTCTACAGCACCTGTACTGATACTCTGCATGAGTTTATCTGCAGGAACATCCTGTGTCAAATAACCTGCTCTCTTGAATGCATTGCTCAATGCAGGAGATGTAAGACCACCAACAGCAAGGCGGAGCTTTTTAAGTTCTGCAGGTGTAGGAGCCGGTTTTGAAGTAAAGAAGTATGCCCAGCCGATGTTGAACCAACCGAGAACTACGTAGCCTTTTTCATCAAGAGCCTTCTGCATTGTTGGAGTGAATTCTTTTAATACGGCATTTACTTCTGCCTGATTACGGAACATAAATGGAGCACAAAGTGTCATTACGTTACAGTCAGGAGCAAAGTCCGAAAGTCCCATAGATGTAAAGATTGCACCACCGATAGGAGCCTTCTGCCCCGGACGGAGTGAATTTAACTTTTTAACAACACCGCTTTCGCCGCCCATTGCATCAGATGTCATAAACTGAAGAATTACTTCGCCGTTTGTAATTTCGGCCCACTCTTTTGCAATCTGGCGCTGCTGAACGTCCCAAGAAGAACGAGCCGGAGCAACAGATGCAACCTTAATTGTAATAGGATCTGCAAATACGCTGGCAGATAAAACAAGACCTGCCGCTACTGCACATAATTTCTTTGTAAATTTCATAGTAGTCTCCTATGGTTATTACCATTCAATAAAATAATCATCAATGTGGTCCAAAAGCCGCTGAGCCTTTTCCTGATTAAGGACGTTCATCAGCGCCTGTGACGGATCATCATCAACATTAATACTCAATGCCTTTTCAAGTGATTCAACAAAACCATCTTTATCCCCTGCCGGAATACAGAAAGTTTTTGCATTTGTCACATAAATACCGGCAAGCTTACCGCCCGAAGCCTTAAGAGCCTGTTCATAGCAGTAAACACCACGGTCATAATCACCACCAAAATCCATAGGTGCTGCAACATAGATCTGAGTTAATACTTCCCAGATTGCACCATTAGAATAAGATGGATCAAGTTCTGCAGCCTTTTCAAGAACTGCAATATGTCCTTTGATAGAACCAATGACATTTGAATCAAGCGGATTTAATGCAAAAGAAGCAAAAAAACCGGCACATGCCCAGTAAGCTGCATTTACATCAGAAACTGAAAGCTTATTTACAAAAGACTTAATTTCATCTTCGTCAGTTCCCATAATTGCATTATAAAAACCAGGCCAGCGTGAATCAAATGCACCAAAAATCAAGTCATGACCACGCATATAATGCAGTTTTGCTCTTTCAAATTCTGCAACCTGCTCGTCCAAAAGTCTTGGATCTGTCATAAGTTCAGCTTTGCTTTCTACGCAAAGATTAGCATACATTACATTAAGGGAACCAAGCATAATAGTGTTTCCCTGGTGTTCAGGATTTTCTATATGCATAATCTCGTAAAGCTTTAATATGGTAGGAAGAACTTCCCGTACGATAACAGGATCCTTTTCGCCCATAAATGCCATCATAGGGTTTGGATCTGTTGGTTTGACTTTTGCAGGAACGCCCTTTTTATCTGAACTGCTTAAGGCGTCCGATGCTGCATTTAAAATCATTGTCTTACAAGAAGTTAAGCCACAAACCATAGCTGTACTTACAAGTAAAACACATATTTTTGAATAAAGTTTCATAGTTATACTGTACTAAAAATCTATAGTCTAGTCAACGAACTGTATTTTGATTTATAATAATACACATGAAGAGAATTGCAATAATAACTGGTGCAAGTTCGGGTATGGGAAAGGAATTTGCACAGGAACTTTTTTATAATTCAAAAAAATATGGCTTTGGAACTATCGATGAAATCTGGATTTTAGCACGCAGAATTGACCGGCTTACAGAATTAAAATTTGATCTTGATAAAGAAGCCGAGAATAATCCGACGCTCGACTATCCCAAAATCAATTCAATAGAAATAAATCTTTCGGGCAAAAACGGAGTTGCAACCTTTAATGCGCTTTTAAAAGCGGAACAGCAGATTGCTCAAAAGTCAGGCGGGTTTGAAATTGCCCTTTTAGTAAACAATGCAGGCTTTGGAACTTACGGCGAGTTTGCCACAACCCCACTTGATAAAGAACTTGATATGATTGAACTTAACTGCACATCTCTTACAGGGCTTTGCGGACTTTGCATTCCGTTTATGAATCAGAATTCTTCTATAATAAATGTTGCAAGTCTTGCAGCCTTTTTACCGCTGGGGAATTTTGCAGTGTATGCGGCAACTAAAAGCTATGTGCTTTCTTTTTCTGTAGCGCTTGCAGCAGAGCTTAAAGATAAGGGAATCCATGTAACGGCGATGTGTCCTGGTTCTGTGTCGACAGAGTTTGCAAACGTTGCATCTAACGGAGCAAGAAAAGAAGTCTTACACGGAAAGTCTGCTAAAAAGACGGCGGTCCATGCATTAAAGGCGGCGACGCGCAAAAAATATATCGCGCTCTGGGCGCCTAAATGGAAGTTTACCGCGTTTTTAAGCCGCTTTGTCGGCCGCTTTTTAGGTGCACGTTATACGTATAAATACAATAAGCGCCCGTCTTCGTTTTAACGTGCGAGTCGTCGAACAATAAGCACAGCGATTTGACAAAATCGCGTGAGGCGAGCAACAATAAATTCTTTTACCAGAACTGACGGTCCGCGCGGCGCTCTCACGGAACACAAGCGCGCGCTTATGGTAGATACTCAGGGCATATGTTTTTGAGAGAATTGAACATACGCGATTTTTTGCCAGCGTCGCCGCCGGTTAAAAGCTCGATGTACTTTTTTGTTTCTTTTCGGAATGATTTATCCTGATAGCCGCAGGTACACGTTTCAGAAATGTAGCCGTGTTCTTTGGCGTGTTCAATAATCATGGATTCTGCTGCGTAACAGAGCGGACGGATTATCGTAAGCGGATATTTTTTGTACTGCAAAAGTGGCGGCATTGTTGCAAGCTGCGCTTTTTCGGTCATATTCATCAAAAGCGTTTCTAAGATATCGTCTAAGTGATGGCCGAGTGCGATTTTGTTAAAACCGTTTGACATTGCGTATCTGATAAGTTCTGTGCGGCGCTGAGTCGAGCACCAGTAACAGTTCATCTTTCTTCCCTCTTTTAAACGGCCAAGAACATCGACATGAAAATTTACAGGTTCAACATTCCAGCTGTTAAAAATTTTTGTCAGAGCGGGACTTAAGGGTTTGGTAATTTCAGTTTCTACATGAAATGCTTCAAAAGAAAAATCTTCGTTTGGGCGGCGTGCGCGGTTTGCAAAATATTCAACTAAGGCTGTAGAGTCTTTTCCACCGGAAGCAGCGACTAAAATTTTGTCACCGTTTTGAATAAGCTTGTAATCGTAAACCGCCTTGTCGATAAGGCGAAAAAGCAAAGGTTGAGCCATAGGATGAGTCTAAAATAAATTGACACTAATGGCAAGATTTTAGATAATCGCTTTATGGATTTACAAATGCTTGAGTTTCGCGCATCGGTTATGCAAAAGATTCGCGAGTTTTTTATTAAGAAGGAATTTTTAGAACTTGATACACCAGCTTTGAGCCGTGATTTAATTCCCGAAACCTGTCTTGAAGTTTTTAAAACTGAATATATTACGCCCTGGACCGAAGAGAAAATTCCGCTTTATCTTGTTCCGTCACCGGAAATCTATATTAAAAAAATTATCTCGCAGCACAAAAAGGATGTGTTTCAGCTTTCTAAATGTTACCGTAATGTTGAATCTGTCGGAAACATTCACAGTCCTGAGTTTACGATGCTTGAATATTACAAGATGGGAGCGTCGTATCTGGATACCGCGCGTCTTACAGAAGAACTTTTTGATTTTCTTTTGCCGCCGGGTCCGACAGAAAAAGGCGACCTCGCCACAGCACCTGATGCCGGTCGCGCCGGTTCTGCCACTTCTGACAAAACTCAAACGCGCGACCAGTTTTCCTATATGAGACCGCCTTTTGTGCGCCTTACAATCGATGATGCATTCAGAAAATACGCAGGCTTTGCATTATCTGACTGCCCAAAAAGCACTGACCTTGCGCGCCACGCACGAGAGCTTGGTCTTGAAGCGGGGACTGATTCTCCGTTTGAAGATTGGGCGTGGGATGATTTATATGAGTTGATTTTAGTTTCGTGCGTTGAGCCTAATCTTCCAAAGGACAGACCCGTTATGCTGATGGACTACCCGGCTAAAGTTCCGTGTCTTGCGCAGGAGTTTTTCCGCGACGGAATGTACTGGAAAGAGCGCTTTGAATTATACTGTGCCGGCATTGAATTGTGTAACTGTTACTCAGAAGAAACTGACAAGAATAAAATCCGCGAATATTTTGAAAAGGAAGGTGAATTGAAAAAACGCCTTGCCCGAATTCCACACAATATCGATAAAGACTACTGGAAGGTTTTTGAAGGCTTTCCAAAATGCTCTGGGAATGCAATCGGGGTTGACCGGCTTATCGCACTTTTGAGCGGACACAAAACAATTGAAAGTGTCTTGCCATTTTTAGTATAAATTTCTATAATAATGGAATATTAATATGCTTTTTTTAATTTGTGAGGTTTTATATGATTAGAGGCGGCGAAATTAACAAGGGTACAGTTCTTATTATCAAGAACGCTCCTTACCTTGTTGTAGAAAGAGAATTTGTAAACCCTGGTAAGGGAACTGCATTTGCTCGCTGCAAGCTTAAGAACTTAAAAGACGGTTCAGTTTTGAGCCAGCAGGTTTTTAAAACACCTGATACATTTGAAGACGCAACTGTAGACACAATCAATGCTCAGTATATTTACTCAGAAGCAGATGCTTATATTTTCCAGAACTCAGAAACATTTGATCAGATTTCAGTTCCTACAGAATTGAACCCGGATCTTAAATATTATCTCCGTGACGACATCGACTACCAGATCGTTATCTGGGACGGAAATCCAATCGATGTTAAAGTTCCACAGAAGATGCAGTTCATCGTTGAAGAATCAGAAAACTACATCAAGGGCGATACAGTAAGTGGTGCTACAAAACCTATCACAACAGAAACTGGTCTTACAGTTCGCGTTCCATTGTTCATCAAACAGGGCGAAAAAATCGTAGTTAACACAGAAACTAACGAATACGTAGAACGTATTAATAAGTAAGTTTTTCTGTTATGCAGAATCCCGCGACCTTTGAAGTAAGCTTCAGAGGTATGCGGGATTTTTTTTGCCCAATTCCTTTTCAATCACCCCTACTGCGCAACATATACCTGAGCATAGGCCGGGTTATCAAAATCCTCTCTGATATTGTTGAACTCCTGATATGTGTAAGGGCGGCCGATTGGAGTCTGGCCAAAATAGCGGTCGTAAGTGTAAGAATCAGATTTTTGTTCGGATACATTGCAATTACACCGCATGAATATTCTGAGGCGTATGCATCTGAATACTTTGCATTACAGAATGCAGGGGGAGGAAAATCTCCTTAAAAAATACTATTCAGAAATACATTTTATTAATTTACTTTTTATTGAAGAACTCAATTCTGAAGAATTGATAATAGTCGAAGTTTCGTTCCAGTTATCCCAGATTAAATTATATTTATCACCCCAGTATTTTCTTGGAGTCCACTTATTAACATTTCGAGCCTGAGGAACAAGACAGATCCATGAGTCATATCCCCAGACAGCGACCATTACACATTCAAAACCCGTTGTATCGTTTTTATTGTGTACAAGGATACAAGTTCTATTATTTTGCTTATATTCTGTATACCACAACAGCATAAATGTCACAGCCCAATCTTTACTATCGATTACATC
>JAILNY010000147.1 GCA_024691105.1 Treponema sp.
AATTTTTAATATAAACCTCGACCTTAATATTAACTGGACTGTAGAAGCCGGAATTAAAATTCATAATGCACAGGGTAGCGAAGTCGAAATTTTAAAAGATGTCTTTTCTGTAAAATTGACAGCTAATAATCCAATTCTTGTGCACGAGTTTGTCTTAAAGGCTGACTCAAGCATAACAGGAGATGGAACTGTAAATCTTTCTATTTCAGTTCCGGAAAACGTAACTCAGATAAAAACTGAGTGTTCAAATACTTCATGGCCGGATTCTTTAAAGACAATAAGCGTCACATCAGGAACTGCATCTTTATCCAGTTCATCAGTTCCTGCCGGTAATTATGAATTAACGATAAAGTTTTATTCTTCAAACGGAACACTTGTTTATTCGACAATTCAAAACATTTGTGTGCTTGCAAACTTTGAAACAAAAAACTGGATAGACAACGGTTCAGGCCTTGTAAGTTCAAATAGTCTTACTTTAACTTCAACACATGTAAATCAGTTTGCAAGTACACAGATTTATGTTGCTTCAACTTCTGCTTCAAGCATTACAGATCCAGGAAACGACAATACGGGCCTCGGAACAAAATATTTTCCTTACGAAACTCTTAGTGCGGCATTAAAAAAGATTGACTCAATCGGATCTTCTTCGACAGATTATACAATCTGGGTAAACGGAAATGTCTCTGGAACAACAGTCATTGATTCAAACTTAATTGCATCGACTAAGGCGCATTCGATAACGATTGAAGGATGTACAGGAAATTCAACTGACAAACTTAACGGTACAGGCGGCTCTTCAAGTGTAATCAAGGTTGATTCAACAATTCCATTCATAATAAAAAATCTTACGGTAACAGGCGGAAGCGCTTCAAAGGGCGGTGGAATCTATATTACTAAAACTGGAGCAAGCGTAACTCTTGCGGCCGGAGCAAAGGTTTCTGGAAATACAGCTATATACGGAAAAGGCGTTTATGTGGAAGACGGCGATTTTATTTTGACCGACACCGGCGATGTTGATTCTGGAAACGACGTATATCTAAAAGAAAATAAAGTTATAAAAATTGTTGATTCAGTTTCTGAAACAGATACTGTAAAAATTACTCCAGAAAAATATAAACGCGGAATGCATCTTGTTGAGTCTGCTACAACTACTCTTACAGCTGCACAACAAAATCGATTTAAGCTTAGTGAATATGATGAAGACTGGACGAAAAATTTAATTAATTCTGATAAAACACTTATGATTACTTCTCCTGTCTACGTTGCAGGAACTGCTGAGTCAGATTCAACCCGACCGTCTGGTTTTGGTAAAGGTTTGTCTTCATCAGATGGTGCAGTCGGAACAAAGCATAAACCTTTTTCTACGATTGCAGATGCGCTTACGGTTTTTGATGATTCTTCAAGCCCTGCCGAAATTGAAATTGTAGGAACGGTAACTGGTGCTCAAATTGTCGGTGGTTCGGGCGTTACGATAAATGCCAGTGCACTTACGATCAAAGGCTATATTGCAAGCGGTGCAACAACAAGTGATGCCGTATTAAATGGCGGTGGTACAGCAACTTCTCCAAAGACGACTCTTACTGTAAACACTTCGGCCGCAAGTTTCCCTGTAACGATACAGAATATTAAAATTACCGGTGGCAATAATACAAACGGCGGAGGAATTAACATAGCAAGCGGTGCTACTGTAATGCTTGGTGCCGGTGTTAAAATTAATAAGAATACTGCAAAACTTGGTGGCGGTATTTATAACGCTGGAACGCTGTTTATGTATGGAAACGCCATTGTAGGATATAATGCAAGTTCAGCTCCGGATGATTCATCTACTGCATCAAACAACGGCGGAAATACCGCTTCAGGTTCTGGTTGTCGTGCAGGTGGAATATATAATTCCAGCGGAACCATTTATCTTGGCTATATGACTACGACAAACAAAGACAATACTTTCTCCGGCGGTATTATAGGAAATTATTCAGCTGATCAAGGTGGCGGCGTTTTTATGAGCGGCGGTTCACTTTATATTAATAGGGGAAGTGTAAGTTATAATAAAACAGGAACGACAGGCGGCGGAATAAGAATTTCTGATTCAGCTTCTGTTCAAATGCTGGGTGGAAGCGTTAGCGGAAACGTGGCGTCTAGTAATGCGGGTGGTTTTTATGTCGGAGGTTCTGAATCTTTAGTTGTGTCAGGAGGCTCTATAGAGGGCAATGAAGCAGGAGTAAGTGGTGGTGCTGTTTATCTTAATTCAGGTACTCTGACCATGAGTGGCGGAACAATGGGCGGAAGCACCTCAGATTATCAGAACACCGCAGGAACATCTGGTGGTGCCATCTACCAGAACGGAACATTCAAAGTAAGTGGTTCGGCTTATGTCTATACAGGAAGCGAAAAGACAAATGACGTTTATCTGGCAAGTGAGAAGGTTGTTACTATTAATTCTAATTATAACGGTTCTGGCAATACAGCTTCAAACAAAATGGCGTTGACCCCTGCAAACTGGAAGCGAGGATCTTATGTTCTCGGCGGAGTAAGTTGTAATATTACAAATGCCGGCTATTTTAAGATTACAGACAGCGAGTGGAGTATTCTAACTGACTCTACGCATAAGGGAAAAATTGATGCTCAAATATGGGTTGCAGGAAAGGGCAAGAACGGTAACAGCGTAACACTTTCTAGCGGAGTCGGCGATAATTACAAAGTCAACGGCGTTGTAGCCGGCAAGGCTCCGAATGACTCAAATCGTGGAACAAAAACTCAGCCTTATGCAACGATAAAAAAAGCGGTTGAACAATGCTGGTCAACAGGAAAAACTTTTACGATAAAAATTGACGGAACGCTTTACGGTGAAGCGCAAGAGATTCCTGCGGCTAACTCTACTGCCGGCACAGGGCTTGCAAGTGAAATTATTCTTGAAAATAATTCATCAGGTGCGACAATTGATCGAGGTCTTACTGGGGGAACTGCTTCGGCTACAGGAAGTGCCCTTACTATAAATACGACTTCCCTTGTAACTATAAAAACTATATCTATTACAGGTGGTAACAAAACTGGTAATGGTGGCGGACTTAATATTGCAGTAAGTGGTGCAAAGGTAAATTTGAATGCATCAAATGTGAAACAGAATAAGGCAGGTAATTATGGTGGCGGTATATATGTTGCAACTGGAGCTACTCTTTGTATGTATTCAAGTGCTACAGTTGGAAGATGGAGTGGCTCAACTCTTCAGTCTAATATAAATGTTGAACCTACTGTAAGTAATTATCTGAATAAGGCATTTCAGGGTGGCGGTATTTATTGTGATGGAACACTTGCAATTGCCAAAATAATTGCGGCAAATGGAACTTTAAGTGATGCTCAATCTGCTGCAGTAGCCATTAATGGAAATATTGCAACAAACTCGGGTGGTGGAATTTGCTTTGGCACTAACGCAACACTTAACATAAGCCAGAATGTTAACCATACTCTTAAAGTGCTGAATAATCTTTCTGGAGTTTCAGGCGGAGGTATTTATAACCAGACAAGCCTTAGTATTATAAAAATTTCTATTTGCGGAAATAAGGCCGTTACTTATGGAGGCGGCATTTATAATAGCGGAACTCTTTTGCTTGGTAACAATTGTGATCTTGGTGGAAGTGATAATAATACAGCAGGTACTGCAGGTGGCGCGGTTTATCATACAGGAACGACTTTTACAATGAGTGATTCTGCCTGCATTTTTTCTGGTTCGGGAACTGGTGTAAAAACAAACGATATTTTTCTTTCTACCGGTAAAACTATAGTAACTGACAGTATTAGTTCAACAGGAAGTGTGGGAATTATTACACTTAATTCCAATCAGTATAAAGAAGGAGATGCCGGTACTACAACCGTTATGACAAAGGGGGCAAATTGCAGTGATTCGCAGTTTAAGATCGATACTGGAAAGTTTGTCATAACGCCAGATGGTTTTGGAAACAGATGGTATATAAAAGATGATGGAATAATAACCAGCGGTTTTGGAGCCAACGCCTCAAACATTGCTGATGTTTTTGCTCAGATTCTTGAAGACGATCCATCTGGAAACTATATAAATGAAGTTCATATTTGCGGTTCTGTTTCTCAAAATGATCTTGCAGCTATAGCAACTGCAATGAAGAATACCAGTCTGAGCGAGGTTTATCTTGATTTATCTACTGCAACGTTGACGGGTACTATTAATACTTCAACAGTGTTCCAGAATTGTACAAAATTACGGGAAATAACTTTTGATGTTAATACATTCCCGCTTAGCGGCACTATGTTTAATGGATGTACAAATTTGGATAGACTTACAATTCATGGCAATGTAACAAGCTGGCCGAGTGGTATATTCAATAATTGTGGAAATTTAGCATCAATAGAATTTAAGGATGCAACAAGTGTAATGATTCCTGGAACAGATTATTTCAGCTATGATGGAACTGTTATAGAACTTTCGACAAGTGTCCGTAATGTAACTCTTGGGCCGTTAGACAGCAGCGTATTTCAGTATATGTGCGGTATAAGATATTATGGAACAAGAGCCCAGTTTAAGAGTAATGTTACAGTAACGAAATCAAGCGCAAATATTGAGACAAAAGCGCAGTTTGATTGCTATGGTGAAAGCGGATTAACAGTTTACTGGAAAGGATATGCAGCAGGAACTGCTGGCGGGCGATTTGTAGATGGTTATGATGAATGGAACGCTGCTTATTAGCAGGTGATGTTCTATACGAGTGATGGATAACAGGCGGCTTTCTCAGAAGGCCGCCTGTTTTTATGGGCTGGCTGAATTTATTCGAGAAATTGCGCACATTCACTTTTCTTTATAGTTTACAAAATCTTTTCAGAGTGCTATTCTACTAAAACTACATTTATATAGAAAGAAAATTATCTTTCAAAGGAAGTTTTTATGGCAATCGATGAACATTTACAGACAGTACGACACAGTTGTGCGCACGTTATGGCAGAAGCAGTTAAAAGATTGTTCCCAGGAACCAAAATTGCAATTGGACCTGCCATCGACAATGGTTTTTACTATGACTTTGATTTTGGAACCACAAAACTTTCTGACACCGATTTCCCTGCTATCGAAAAAGAAATGCGAAAGATTCTTGCAGGTAATCATGACTTTGTAAGAAAAGAAGTTTCTAAAGAAGAAGCTTTAAAACTTTTTGCAGATGAACCATACAAGGTGGAACTCATTAACGACCTTCCTGACGGTGAGACAATTACAACTTACGAGCAGGACGGCTATCTTGATTTGTGCCGTGGTCCTCATGTTGCAAATACTAAAGAAATTAATGGACAGGCATTTAAGCTTGATAAAATTGCAGGTGCATACTGGAGAGGAGATTCAAACAATACTCAGCTTACACGTATTTATGCGCTTTGTTTTGCAAAACCAAATGACTTAAAAGATTATCTTGCAATGCTTGCAGAAGCAGAAAAACGCGACCATCGTAAGCTCGGTGTTGAAATGGATTTGTTCCACGTAGACAACGAAAATCCGGGTCAGGTTTTCTGGCATCCAAATGGATGGACAATTTATACAACAATGCAGGACTACATGCGTAAGATGATTAAGCGTGACGGTTATCAGGAAGTTAACACTCCTGCAATCATGCCGCGCACACTTTGGGAACGCTCTGGTCACTGGGGACATTATCAGAAGAATATGTTCATCACAGAATCAGAAAAGCGTCTTTTTGCAATCAAACCGATGAACTGTCCTGGCGCCATTGAAATTTTTAAGAGCCGTCAGCGTTCTTATAAAGATTTACCTCTTAGACTTGCAGAATTTGGTCATGATGTTCGTAATGAACCAAGCGGAACTTTGCATGGATGCATGCGTGTGCGCGGCTTTGTTCAGGATGATGCACACATTCTCTGTACAGAAGAGCAGATTGGACCTGAAGTAGAAAAGTTCTGTAAACTTTTGAAGCAGGTTTATCATGACTTTGGATTTGATGATCTTGTAGTAAAATTTTCTACAATGCCAGAAGACCATGTAGGAGATCTTGCAACATGGGAGAGGGCAGAAAAAGCTCTTGCAGACGCTTGCCATGGCGCAGGTCTTGATTTTGAAATTCAGCCGGGTGAAGGAGCCTTCTACGGCCCTAAACTTGAGTTTAAGCTTTATGACTGTCTCGGACGTGAGTGGCAGTGTGGAACTATTCAGGTTGACTACCAGCTACCTAGTGCTGAACGCCTTGATGCAACATACATTGGTGCTGATAACCAGAAACATCATCCGGTTATGCTCCATCGTGCAATCCTTGGTTCGTTTGAACGCTTCCTCGGAATCCTCATCGAAAACTTTGCCGGTGCATTCCCGACATGGCTTGCATTTGAGCAGGTTGCAGTTGTTCCTGTTTCTAACGAGTTTGATGATTATGCAAGCGAAGTTAACGAAGCACTTCTTGCAGCAGACATCCGTTCTAACGCATACTTGAGCGATGAAAACATGAAGGCAAAGATCAAGAATATTTCTACAGAGCACAGAACTCCGTATATTCTTGTTGTAGGCCAGAATGAAAAAGATTCTAAGACTGTAACATGCCGCTATCGTTTTTCAAGCAAAAAGCCTCAGGAGACATTTAAGCTTGATGACTTTGTAAAGTATGTTAAAGATAAGATCGATACACGCTTTGTGGGTATTTAGAAACTCGTAATTTTCACTTCCTGTAAGCGGCCCACTTGTTCGAGTTTCCACGCGTTTGCAGTCCGCAAACGCTGCGTCGAGTGAGGAGGAGTATCTTGAAACTCGCAAATAAAAGTCAAATTAAAAAATTACGCGGGTAGCGAGCGTGAGGATTAATCCGTCAACACCGTTCCCGCTTATAAGAGAGCCGAGTGGAAGGTACATGCGTGCTGTAAGCCCGGCTCTTAATTTTTCGTTTATCTTATAATCCCATGCAAAAAAAACTTCCGGGTACAAAAATCTTGCGCTTTCCCAAAAGTACGCTGCAATCTTTTCTGTGTCGCCCTGCGCACTTCCTGTAGCTCCGCTATCTGAAGACTTTACTCCATTTGACAAAAACGCAAAGCGCATTAAAAATCCAAGACCTGCTCCGGCAGTCAAAGTGTTTTTTCCAAGTTCAAAATTAAATCCCACAGGAACGTCAAGCATAAAACATAAAACGCTTGCAGTGCGGTGTTCGATTTCGGCAGGGTGTGCATCTTTGCCGTCGTAAAGATAATACATTGCCCAAAAATCAAGACGAGGTTCAAGTGTTATAAGCGGAGTGAATTTTATTACAGCGCCCATTCCACCGGCAAAACTTACAGGCGTTGGAGCAGATGTTTCTTTTGATGCGGTATTAAATGTGATGTTTGTTCCAAGCTGAAGATATGGATTTACAGAAATATTTTTTTCTGCATAGCAAAGCGGTAAAGAAAGAACTGTGATAAGTATAAATAAATTTCTTTTCATTCTACTATTCATTATATAACACCTTGCCCAAATCGACACTTAAAAAACCTGCGCGGCCGGTTTCGTAAAAAGAATTTTCTTCCCAAGCGGCATAAAGTGTTGTACCGCTGATTCCAAAATCTGTGTAGCAGAATCCTTCCGGTAAACGCGGAAGTCTTAATGCAACAGGCTTTGAATTATTTAAAATTCGTTTTTCATAAAGTGCGCCGGAAAAATACATCGTTCCGTCCTTAAAGATTGCCGCAACCCAGCTGTCCGAAAGCTGAACTTTGCCTTCCATAACGCTGTCTGTATCCTGTGCATTTTTTTTGTAATATCGCGGAGAAGGGCCGCTTGCAGTTTTACATTCAATTGTAAAACCAAAGTCGTCAGGAAGACATGACAGCAATTTTTTTACTCTTTCTGGTGCGCGCGAAAATTCAAGCTGCTCTTTGTTTTTTCTAAATTCTTTTTCTGAGGAATTTTGCAAAGTAATTTTTACGTTACGATCTTTTTTATCTTCTGCATCAAGACGGATGTCTTCTGGTGAAATTAAAAGAAGAGAGCTTTGAGGCTTCCAGACAAGATAAGAAAATTCTGTTTTGTTATCTTTTGCATCTTTAATGCAGTAGTACCACGAAGTTCCGTCCCAATAAAAATCGCTTACCTGCGAAGTAGGAGACAAGCGGAGACTTTCTGTTGTCAAAATCGGAAAAAATGCCTGTGACTTTGTATCAAACTGTACGAGAACAGAAATATTTTTCTTTTTGTTTTCTGAACTTGTTTCATTGAAAATATTATTTTTGTAAAGCGAAAATACCGGATTGCCATTCATAAAAACAATGCCGTCAGTTGTTACGTCTTTAAAAAGATAAGCATCAGAAAATAAACCTGCTTTTTCCTGCGTAAACTGAATTACTCCAAGATGATTTACAAGAGCAAAGGCTTTTGGAGAACCTTCTTCTGGTGAACTGTCTATGCTGGCAGTCTGTCCGATTCCGGAAATACGCACGCTTTCTGTCCAGGGCTTTTTTATTACAAGCGGAGAATTTTCGGGTGCGTCAGTTTCTTCAAAACCTGTATTTGTCAGATAGTACCATGAATGAGTTGTGATTAATTTTTCCTTTGCAATAATTTTTGAGTTTTTACTATCTTTTGAGCATGACAAAATAATTATTGACGTAAGGCACAAGACTGCAGTTTTTTTAACAAAGTTCATTTTCATAAAATATTCCCTATAAATACTATCGGCCAGGTTTAATGATAAATTGATTATATTCTTCTTAAAAACATCTGCAATATATATGAAAATAAATTATACCGTGCTCGTACACGGTATTGAATAGAAAAAAATTATATGTTATCATTTTCCAAATTTTCTTTTTTTTGGAAAATGAGGCTTTTACAAGAATTGGGGGTCGTATGACAATTAATGATATGCTTGGTCAAAGTGGAATTTTGACTTTGCTTGGAATGGGAGTTGTATTCACATTCCTTATTATCTTGATTATTTGTATGTATGCATTACATGCTGTTTTGCATGCATTAAAACTTGACAAGGATGAAGCTCCTGCAAAGAGTTCTTCACCTTCTGCTGCATCCGGCACACCGGCTGCCAGCGCTGATAACGGTGCGGTTATTGCTGCAATTGCGGCTGCTGTTCACGATAAGGCATTAAATTCGTAAAAATAAATTATAGGGGATAATTAATATGGCTAAAGTTGGAATTTCTGAACTTGCAATTCGTGATGCTCATCAGAGTCTTCACGCAACACGTATGACTACAGCAGATATGCTTCCTATCTGCGATAAACTTGATAAAGTTGGTTACAAATATATTGAAGGATGGGGTGGAGCAACATATGACTCTTGTATCCGCTTCCTTAACGAAGATCCATGGGACCGCCTTAGAAAGCTCCATGCAGCACTTCCAAACAACAAAATCATGATGCTTCTTCGTGCTCAGAACCTTCTTGGTTACAAGCACTATGCAGACGATGTAGTAGATAAGTTCGTTGAAACTGCTGCAAAGAACGGTATCGGCTGTTTCCGTATTTTTGATGCTTGTAACGACCCACGTAACATGGAACGCGCTACAAAGGCAGCTAAAAAGTCTGGTGTAGATGTTCAGATGGCTATTTCTTATGCCGTAACTCCATTCCACACAAACGAAAAATATGCAGAACTTGCAAAGACTTACGCTGACTTTGGTGCAGATTCAATCTGTATTAAAGATATGTCTGGTCTTTTAAAACCATACGAAGCTTATGATCTTGTAAAAAAGATTAAGGCAAAGGTTGACCTTCCTGTAGAAATTCACTCACATGCAACTACAGGTCTTTCTGTTGCAACACTCCTTAAGGCTGCAGAAGCTGGTGCTGACTGGCTTGATACAGCTATTTCTTCTATGTCTATGGGAACTAGCCACTCTCCAACTGAGACTGTAGTAGAAATGCTCAAAGGTACAGACATGGATACTGGCCTTGATACAAAGCTTCTTCTTGAGATTGCAGCTTACTTCCGCGAAGTTCGCAAACACTACTCATCACTTGAATCTGCATTCCTTGGTGCTGATACACGTATTCTTCTTTCTCAGGTTCCAGGTGGAATGCTTTCTAACCTTGAATCTCAGCTCAAACAGCAGAATGCCGGTAACAAGATGGACGAAGTTCTTGCTGAACTTCCAAAGGTACACAAGGACGCAGGATACGTTCCACTTGTAACTCCTACATCACAGATCGTAGGTACACAGGCTGTAATGAACGTTCTTATGGGACGCTATAAGACAATGACTCAGGACTTCCGCAACCTCATCACAGGTAAGTTCGGTAAGCTCCCTACAGATGCAAATCCAGACCTCGTTAAAAAGGCTCTTGAACAGAATCATATGGATGCTGTTGTTACATGTCGTCCGGCTGACCTTATTGAACCGGAATGGAACAAGATGGTTGAAGAATCTAAGAAAGCAGGTGGTGACGGTTCTGATGAAGACGTTCTCACATATGCTATGTTCCCTAATGTTGCTCCTAAGTTCTTTGCTGAACGTTCTAAGGGACCTGTTGACGCTGCTTCAACATTTGCTAAAAAAGAAGCAGCTCCTGCTAAAGAAAACAAGGGCGGTTCTTATACAATCAACGTTAACGGAACAGCTTACAATGTTACAACAGGTCCTGCAGGCGACAGCATGAACGTAAACGTAAACGGACAGGCTTACAATGTAACATTCGGTGCTGCAGGTAGCGCTCCTGCTGTAAGTGCAGCTCCTGCCAGCGCTCCAGTTGTAACAGGTGGAGTTGAAATTAAGTCTCCTGTTGCCGGAACACTTCTTAAGCACGTTGCTTCTAACGGAGCAAGCGTAAAGAAGGGCGACACAGTAATCATGCTCGAATCTATGAAGATGGAACTTGAAGTAAAAGCTCCAGCTGACGGAACAATTAACTTTACTGTTCAGCCAGGTTCTCAGGTTGCAGCTGATCAGGTACTTGCAACATTAGGTGGTGCTGTTGCAGCAGCTCCAGTTGCTCCAGCTCCTGCAGCTGCTGCCGCTCCAGTACAGGCAGCACCTGCTGCTCCTGCTGCATCTAACGGCGGAACACCAGTAAAAGCTCCTGTTGCCGGAACTCTTCTTAAGCACGTAGTTTCAGAAGGTGCTTCTGTAAATGCAGATACAACAATCATCATGATTGAATCTATGAAGATGGAACTTGAAATCAAAGCCGGCAAAGCTGGTAAAGTTCACTTTATTGCACAGCCTGCAACTCAGATTGCAGCTGACCAGACACTGGCAGAGATTAACTAAGGAATTGGGTAATGAACGAATTAACTCATAATAAAAAACATATATTAAAAGTAACCATGATGATAATGTTTATCGCTATGGTTGCTTCGTTTGTAGTAAAACCTATTGCTCTTGCTCAGAGTTCAGAAGACAGAGTTGCTCCGTCATTCAGAACAATGGACACAGCAATTATTAAAGGTTCTGAAAACATTCCTGAAATTTCAGTTCAGAAGTTCCTTTTGAATATTTGGGAAAACACAGGAATCTATCAGATTATTCATCAGAAAACTGATGCAGAAATTGCACAGGAAAAAGCAGAAACTCAGGCTGCTCTTGCCGCAATGGAAGAGGATCCGTTTGAAGCTGCAAAAGATCATGTTCCTGGCTGGCAGAAAATCGTAATGATTGCAATCGGTTTTTTGATTGTTTACCTTGCCGTTGCTAAAGGTTTTGAACCGTTGCTTTTGATTCCAATCGGATTTGGTACAATTCTTGTAAACATTCCAGGGGCTGGAATGGGAGATGCTCCTCACGGAATGCTTCATATCATTTACAGCGCTGGAGTTGGAAACGAGTTCTTCCCGATGCTCATCTTTATGGGAATCGGTGCTATGACAGACTTTGGTCCGCTTATTGCAAATCCTAAGATGGCATTGCTCGGTGGAGCGGCTCAACTTGGTGTATTTGCAACTCTCTTTGGTGTAGCGCTTCTTAACCTTATTCCTGGTGTTGAATATAATATGCTTCAGGCTGCAGCAATTTCTATTATCGGTGGTGCTGACGGTCCGACATCAATTTATGTATCAGGAAAACTTGCAAAAGAAATGATGGCTGTAATTGCCGTTGCCGCTTATTCATACATGGCGCTTGTTCCAATGATTCAGCCGCCTATCATGAAGGCATTGACAACAAAGAAAGAGCGTCTTATTAAGATGAAGCAGCTCCGTGTTGTTTCTAAGACAGAAAAAACTTTGTTCCCAATGATGCTCCTTGTTGTTACAGTTCTTCTTCTTCCACCTGCAGCACCTCTTATCGGTATGCTTGCATTTGGTAACTTTGTAAAACAGTGCGGTGTTGTTGAACGCCTTTCTAAGACAATGGAAAATGAATTGATGAATATCGTTTCAATTCTTCTTTCTCTCGGAGTTGGTGCTCAGATGACTCCAGAAAAGATTATGAATCCTAACTCTTTGGGCATTATTCTTTTGGGTCTTGTTGCATTCTGTATTGCAACTGCCGGTGGTCTTGTTATGGCTAAGATTATGAATCTTTTCCTTAAGGATAAGATCAATCCGCTTATCGGTTCGGCTGGTGTATCGGCTGTTCCAATGGCAGCACGTGTTGCAAATAAAGTAGGTATGTCAGAAGATCCTTCTAACTTCCTTTTGATGCATGCGATGGGACCAAATGTTTCGGGTGTAATCGGAACTGCGGTTGCAGCGGGTGTATTTATCGCAACATATGCTCATTAAGCGATAAACTGACAGCTTTGCTGCAGGTTATCGCGTTTAATCGGGCGACAGTAAACTGCGCCCGGAACAAGCTTCAGCCCGACAGCTTTGCTACGGGCTAACCCATAGGGCCGCGCTCAAACAGCGCTGTTCGCAAAAAAAAGCGCCTTAATCGGGCGCTTTTTTTTACCTGTTAATTCCATGTAAAATACAGCAGGTTTATGCAAAAAAAAAAAGCGCATCCTTTACAAGATGCGCTCTTTTTCTGCTAAGTATTCAACTTCAGTTTATTTTGCAAGTTCAATTTTTACAACGCTGTAATTGTATTCATGTTCGTTGATAGAGAATGTAAGCTCTTCACCAACTTTGTGATCAAGAAGCTGGTTACCAAATGGAGACATGTAAGAAATTACATTGTTGTCTGGATCTGATTCCCATGGTCCAAAGATTGTATAGCGTTCTTCCTGGTTTGTATCTTTGTTGAGCAAAGTAACAATTGTAGAGAACGAGATGATTGAAGATGTTGCAGTTGTAGGATCGAATACTACAGCGCGGTTCAATTCTTCCTGGAGCTTTGAAAGCTGGTTGTTGAGGAAGTGCTGGTGTTCTTTTGCTGCCTTGTATTCTGCGTTTTCCTTTAAGTCTCCCTGAGCACGTGCTTCTGCAATTTCTTTTGCGTTTGCAGGAATATCAACTTTCTGGATCTGCTCAACCATTGCTTTCTTTTCTTCAAGCTTCTTTGAAGTAACAAGCATTCCACGAGGAGCGGCTGCTTTTTCTTCTGTTGTATGGAATTTGTAGTCTGGATATTTATCAAGAATCTTAGAACGCAATCCTGCTTTGAGATTTGCTTCAATATCAGGAATATCGTCAACCAATGTGTACATCTTTGTAACAGTTTCTTCATCATTTGCAAACATGTAATTTGCAAGTGTATCGTTCTTGAACAAAAGCTGTGTTGCTGCTTTGTTAATCTTTTTGTTTTCTGTTGTGCGAACGTGGTTGTTGATTTCTCTGAATGTAAGTTCAATAATCTGGAGAAGAGCGATAAGCTGTTTTTCGTAAGAAACGCCGCTTTCTTTAAACCAGTCTTTGTCCTGACATTTTTCAAAGAAGTAAAGAACTGCTTCGCGGTAGTCTTTTACATCGTCAAATGCAAGTTTTGCAAGAGTCTTAAGCTTGTCTGCGTGTCCTTTTTCTACAAGTGTAGAAAGCATTTTTTCTGAAAGAACAGTAGGAAAGAGTCTGATATATTCATCTGCCCAGTTTGGAAGAAGCTTAATCTTTGAAAGGAAGTTTTCTTTAAGATTTGTGTTCTTTGTATCTTTAAGATCTTCGTACATTTTGCGTGGATCTTCGATGTCATCGTAAATCTGTGCAAAAGTATATTTACATGCATAAGCGTGTTCTGGCAAAAGTTTTCCGATTTCATCAACAACAAGGTAAGATGCAAGAATCTGATCTGTAACCTTTGTGATTGTTTTGATAAAGCCGATAAAGTAGTTGTACATATCTGCAAAGAGTTCGCTTTCTTTATCTGTTTCATCATTGATAAACTTCATGATGATATCAATGCGGTTAAAGAAGTTTTTCTGAGCCTTAAACTCATTTGCGTATTTTTCTTCCTGACTGATTTTGTGATCACGAACGATGTACTGATTGATGTCGTTAGGATTTACACCGAATGTAGAATCTGATTCAAGGACCTTCTTTGCCTTTGTGTTCCAGCTTGTCCATTCACCCGTAGTCAAAATTGCAGGAACAAGTTCTGCTTTAATGCGCTTAAAGTCGCAGCTGTTGCCAAAGCTCTTGATGATAATCTTGAGAGTTTCTTCGATATTGTTCTTTACAAAGTCAACGAGTTCCGGCTTAGATTTTGTAGCCTTCATAACCCAGATGTGGTCGTTTGCAAGTGGAGTAAGGGCGCTTACAGCCATCTTAAGAGAGATGTCGTGAACACCGTTTTTCTTTCCAAAGTTAATTGTAAGGTTGTCGTTTTCAACTTTGCGGATAATACCTACGCCCCAGCTTCTGTGGAATACAAAGTTCTTTGCGTCAAAGGCAATGTGTTTTTCAAAGTCATTGATTGCTTCAAATACATTGCGGAAGTTCTGAGTAAGGTCAGAAGAACGGATATAGTCTTCAAGCTGGCTGTGTCCCTTGTATTTACCGCGGTAGCAGTCAACGATTTCTCTTCTTGCCCATGGGTCTTTTGGATCGATAGAAAGAATGAGTTTAAGAATATCAATTGCAATGTCCCACTGAGCATTGTCTTTGTACCAGTTATACAATTCCTGCATCAAAAGTGCAGATTTATCTTCGCTGATAGATTTTGCAATCTTTCTCTGTACAAGGAGGAAGAAGTCAATTTCCTGTGGAATTGTTGCAACAAGCTTTGACCAGAGTTCTTTTACAGGTCCGATATTCTTTGCTGCAACATAGCGAAGGAGTGCCTTTTTATAGTAGCCGGTTGCTTCATCAGAGTTTTCCTGCTCGTAGTGTTCTGCAAGAGCCTTTGCAAGTTCTGCTTCTTCAAAGTCAAGCTTAACGATTTTTTTGTACAAATCCCATACTTTGTCGTTGTTTTCTTCGCGATAGCATTTAGCAAGAGTTCGGAGTGCAAACTTGTTGTTTTCGTCTTCTTCAAGAACTGTTTCACAAAGATAAATTACGATAGGTTCTTTGTGTGCCTTCTGGAAAATGTCTACGAGTGTTGTAAGGCATGAGTTGTCAAGAGCGCCGTCTCTTACAGAAAGGATTCCGGAGATATACAAAGCAATGATGCTGTCCTTTGAATGAGTCAAATGCTCGTCACAGATTGCCTTGATTTCTGCTGTGCAGTTTTCCTGGCGGGCTTTTTCGATAAGAGCTGTAAGCTCTGTCAGGTTGTTTTTTGTGTAATTGCTTATAGTGGCACGAGTCCATGTTTCTTCTTTAAGCATTTCCTGTACGGTAGTTTCAAGTTCTTTAGACATAAAAGAATATCTCCTTAATAAATAGATAACTCACTCTACAAAAGTCTTTGAAAAAGTTATTTTTCAAGATTTCCAAATACCCTTATTTAACATAAAGCTGATAAATTACAGGGTCCAAAATTTTTATTCTCATCAGAATCTCATTGATTCTGGAATTATCTTCATTATCCATTGCATAGTGGTCAATAAGCCAAAAGTACAAATTGCAAAGGCGAGGTGTAAGCAGTCGTGAATTGCATCCCGGGTCTTTCATCTCGTTTTCAGCAGCGTAAATCGCCTGACTTAACTTAGAGACTTCCTGAGGTCTCAGCTGCCGTTTTATCGTAAATACACCAAAAATCTGCGCATATACAGGAATCCATTCAAGTAAGGCGTCTCCTGTATAACCTTTTTCTTCTACTTTGCGTACAAGACACTGAATCAATTCTGAGTCAAGAAAGCAAAGACAGATTTTCTGTGCATCTATATAAAAAGCTTCTCTAAAGAGAACCTTTGCCTGACGATCTTCTCCACACAAAGCAAAACAGTCTGCAAGCTCAGCAATCACAGGTGCAACACCAGATTTTAATCTGTTTGATTCAATCAGACAGTTTTTTGCCGTTTCGTATTCACCGACTTTTTTATAACATAAACCGATTTTGCGGTTTATTTCTGCCTGCTGTTCCATGTCCTGAACATTAATCAGTTCAGAATAATTCTTAAGGGCAAGTGAAAAAATTCCACACTTAAAGCAGTAAATTACAGAATCATCCGGATGGTACTTTTGTTTTTCAACAAACGGTAAAAACTGACTCCATTCATTAAGCAGAGTCTCGCCGCGTGTATATGGGTCCTGGATTGAAGGAATCTGCTCAATAATATTTACCCAATACGAAAAACAGTTTACCGCAAACTGAACCCGTTCATCATCGAGCGCATCTATGAGAATCTCATTAAGGATTTCGTTTGCCTGTAAAACGTCACCCTTTTTTAGAATACGGCAACATTCTTTGAACTTTTCTTCAGTTTGAACCTGCATACCTTTTTTAAATAATAATGTTCTGTAAATTTTTAGTCAATGGAAAATTGAATTTTTTTTGTAAAAATGAGCAAAGTTTATACAACATATCATTATAAAATGTCAATAGGTTTTTTAGAGAATTTTTTTTGTTTTTTTGCAGGTTGAATTTAACAAGGGCTGTTTTTTGATTTAAAAGACTGAATAACGTAGAAATGAAAAACTTTCCATTGAAAAAGTACTATAAACATGTTATTCTTTAATAATACAAAAAAAATTAAGTGAACTTCTAAAAAATCGTTTTTTTTAAGTTCACAAGCAATAAAAAAACAGAGGTTTGTATGATTACATTAAAATTTGGTGGTACTTCAATGGGAAGTGCCCGCAGAATTCTCGATTCTGTAGACATCATGATTGAGCAGGCAAAGAACGAACGCATCAGCGTCATTGTCAGCGCAGTTGCAGGAGTTTCTAACAAGCTCCAGGAAAGTATTGATGGCTGCATAGAAGGGAAGACCTCTGAAACCTATGTAAACGAAATCAAACATCTCCACGAAGAAATCTGTTCTGCCATCCAGGCAGAAATTGCAGGCTTTAATGCCGGTGCCGTTATGGTACGTGTAAACGAAAAGCTCAGAGAACTCGAAAAGCTTTTGGACGCTGTTTCTTCTTTTGGAGAATGTACAGATACAGCGCACTGCCGCATTATGGGAATGGGAGAACTTTTGTGCGTTCCTATAGTAGAAGAAGTTCTTCTTGCAAAACAGCAGAGCGTTGTTGTATTAAATTCACGCAAATATATCGTAACAACAGGTAACCAGAAAGAAGGTGATCCTGATTACTCAAAGACATCAGAAAACTTACGCTCTTATCGCGACGGCGAAAGCAATTCTAAAAACCGTATTCTTTTGTTCCCTGGCTTTATCTGCTCATGGTGTGGTGGAACCGGAATGGAGCTTCGTCCTGGACTTTTAGGACGCAACGGTTCTGACTTTTCTGCGGCAATCATCGCTGCAGGACTTGGTTCTAAAAAAGTTCAGTTCTGGACAGACGTTGATGGAATCTACACGGCAGACCCACGCGTTGTAAAAGATGCAATCCTTGTTGATGACATGACATACGAAGAGGCAATGGAATTAGCCTTCTTTGGTTCTAAAGTTCTTCATCCAAAAACTCTTGCACCACTTGCTGCAAAAGGCATCGAAGCATGGAGCTTAAACTCTATGGCTCCACAGGTTCGCGGAACAAGAATTGGCAAAGGTCCTTTTGAATCTGCCGTAAGCTTTGGACCTGTACGCGGTATCTCATGCCTTAAAAAGACTTCGATGATTTCTGTAAGCGGCGCCGGAATGAAAGGCCGAAGCGGTACTGCAAGCCGTATCTTTGAAGCAGTATCTAGAGCCGGCATTTCTATTTTATTGATTACTCAGTCATCTTCTGAATATACAATCTCGTTCTGTGTTCGCGATGAACAGGCCGATAAAGCAGGCGATGTAATTGCCAAAGAATTTGATCTTGAAATCCGCGATGGAATTATTCATCCGGTAGAAGTAAAAAAGAGCTGCGCAATCGTTTCTATCGTAGGTGACGGTATGAAGCAGAATCGCGGTGTCGCAGGACGCTTTTTTGATGCTCTTGCTTCTCAGGATATCAACATCCTTGCAATCGCTCAGGGGTCATCAGAACGTTCAATTTCAACTGTAATCAGCGGAGAGTTTGGCGACCTTGCCGTACGCAGCGCACACAGATTCTTCTTTAACACAGCGCAGTCAATCGAAGTATTTGCATTTGGTGCAGGTAACATCGGTGGAACTTTGCTTGACCAGATTCGTGATCAGCATGACAAGCTTCTTGCACAGAATGTTGACATCAAGGTTATGGCAATCTCGACTATCGATGGTCTTATGATTAACGAAGACGGAATCGATTTGACTAACTGGCGCGAGACAACTAAAAAGATGCCGCTTAAAGCAAACGTTGACGACATCATTAACTTTGTAAAAGAAAAAAAGCCGCTCAATCCTGTATTCGTAGACTGTACAGCAAGCTACGATCTTCCTGAGCGCTATCTTGATATTCTTAATGCGGGAATGTCGATTGCAACTCCTAACAAGAGAGCAAACTCGATGAATATTAAATTCTACCGCGACTTAAGAAAGACTGCAAATAAGATGAACCGCCGCTTCCTTTATGAGACAAACGTAGGAGCAGGGCTTCCTATCATTGATACTCTGCAGAATCTGTATAAGTCAGGCGATAAGCTTGAACGCTTTAACGGCATTATGTCCGGAAGCCTTTCTTACATCTTTGGTAAACTTGACGAAGGCGTTCCGTTCAGCAAGGCGGTATTAGAAGCTCGTGAACTTCGTTATACAGAACCGGATCCTCGCGACGACCTTAACGGAATGGACGTTGCGCGCAAGGCTCTTATTATCGCACGCGAATCAGGATACGACATTGAACTTGAAGACATTACGATGTACAAAGTATTCCCGGACAGCTTTGATTCAAGCGGAACTGTAGACGAGTTCCTTAAAAAGCTTCCTGAAGTTGATGAGTACTTTGCAAAAAAGATTGCAGACCTTAAAAAAGAAAACAAGGTTCTCAGAATGGGAGCTTCTATTAAAGACGGCAAAGTTTCTGTCGGCATGATGGAAGTAGGTCCGGATGATCCATTGTATGCAGTCCGCGGCGGCGAAAATGCCTTTGTATTCTATACAGAGCGCTATCAGCCGATTCCGCTTACGGTACGAGGATATGGTGCCGGCGCCGGCGTAACAGCAGCGGGTGTCTTTGGTGACATTTTAAGAACTGTAAGTTTTAACCCGGAAAAATAAATAAGCGTTGCGCGGCATTTGTTTTTGCTGCGCGGCAAAAGATAAGCTGTCTGCGCAAGTTTGACTCGTTACTGGCAAAGTGCGCGGGTATCAGAAAAATAGTGAGGTGTTGAATTATGGAAAAATATGTATTATCAGTTTTAGTAGAAAACCACGCCGGCGTATTGAGTCGTGTGTCAGGCCTTTTCAGCCGCCGCGGATATAATATCGACAGCCTTACAGTCTGCGAGACAAACAATCCGGGGCAGTCAAGAATGACTATTGTCGTAAAGGGCGATGAGTACATCCTTGAGCAGATTGAAAAACAGCTTTCTAAACTGGTAGAAGTTATTTCTATTGTTCACTGCGATCCTCACGAAACATGTCAGCGCGAAACTGCATTGATTAAGGTAAAGGCGTCGGGTGAATCTCGCGCTGTAATTATTGAAACATGTAATATTTACCGTGCTCACATTGTTGATGTGGGACTTAATTCTGTGATTGTCGAAGCAACAGGTAGCGAAGATAAAATCGAAAGCCTTATCCGCCTTTTAGAGCCGTTTGGAATTCTTGAATTTGTCAAGACAGGTCTTACAGCAATGGGACGCGGCGAAGAGGTTATGAATTAAAACGCTTTGCGCGGTTGACGTGTCATACATTTACTGCGATGTTTTTATCCAAAAGTTTTCGCCGAGTGAATATTCAAAGCTTGTGACAAAGCAGTCAGCAATCTGAATGCTTTTGAACGAGATTTTTTCAAATGCATCCGGGGCGCGCTCGCTCGGGCCGTCACATGCAGCGCGCTTGTCCGGGGCGTCGCAGAAATTTTGAGCGACAGCGTTTACAATTTTGTGCGCTTTATAAAAAACAGATGACAGTTTAATGTCGTCTGTTTTTTTTATGTCTGCAGTAACGGCGCGAATTTCCGTATTATCCGCGCGGACTGCCGCCGGAATAATAAAACCGATGCTGCTGTCGTTTTGCAAAATGCGGCCGCGGAAAAATAAAATTCCGTCTTGTACAAATTCATCATAAATACAAATTTCCTGGCAGCCGCCGAGTGAGTCGCGGAGGTTTTTTGAGAAAACCAGATTTTCTGAAATTCCATAAAGAGGGAATAACGGAAAATATCCTGAATATTTTTCTTTTAAAAGTGAGTCGCGGATTTGAATTAATTTTTCCAAAACGTTCGGATGCAGCACAAAGGCTGCAAAATTAAACGAGTCCAAGTTTTTCACGCTTTCCGCTTTCAGGCGGATTGATATCGATGTTAAAAAGACGCTCGGCTCCAACTGTTGTCGGAGGTCCGTGTCCAGGCATTAAAACAGTATCTTCCTGCTGCGAAAGAATTTTCTGTTTTATGTTTGAGATTAAAGTCTTTTCTGAAAACTTGTTGTTTGACGAACCGATTTTACCGGCAGAAATTACATCGCCGGTAAATATTACGCTTCCGATTTTATAGATGATTGAATCCGGTGTATGACCTGGAAGTGACATATAACTTACAGTAAGACCTGCAACCTGAATGATTCCTTCGTCACGTAAAACGTATGTGTCGTTGCCGGCAATTTCCCAGTCGGCTGCAAAAATCTTGGGGTCGTAAATTTTTCGCAGGGTTTTTAGTCCGTGAACGTGACTTCCGTGGTTGTGCGTAATCAAAACGCCTGCAAGGCTGTAGCCGCCGTTTTCTATATTTTCAATGATTGTTGGTGTGATAATTCCAGGGTCAACAATTATTGCTTCGCGTGTTAATTCGTTTACGATGAGATAACAGTTTGAAAAGCCTTCGATGTTCAGGTGAAAGTAAATTTTCATTATGCATCTCCTGTTTCAAGTAACTCAGTTTTTTTATCAAGTTCACCTGCAAAAAGATCGCTGCTTTCTTTGTCAAAAATTGCTTCGCGGGTATTTGAATATTTAAACATTACATTCTGCTGTTCAAGTGCGCGGAATAAAGTCTTTTTAACGTTGCAGTTTCTGAGTGAAGTGTCTATTAATTTTGCCCTGACAAACCGTGAATTATACAGATCCGAGTCATCAAACGAAGACTGGTAAGACTGAATGCCCGAAAAATTATCCTGAATCATATCGCTTCCGGTAAAGAGCGTGTGCGAAAAAGTACAGCCTGCAAAGGATGTAAACTGCATGTTTGACTGTAAAAGATTACAGTCAGAAAAAATTGAAAAGTCAAACATACTCATTCGGCTTCTAAAGCCTGTTGAGTGCAGATTTATAAATTTACAGTGCATAAAATTGCAGCCGTAAAAACGCTTGTCTGTTAAATCAATGTTTTCAAAGGTAATGCCTGCCGCGTTGAGTCCTACAATCTTTGTATGTGAATTTATGTAATCGTAAATTTCATTTTTAATTTTTTCTTTGTCTGCTGTATGCTCCAGACAATATCCAGGAGTTTCAATAATTTCGTGATCATTGTTAAATGACGAAAGTGCAATATGCATACAATCTGGTTCGATGCAGTTATTTTGTGAATACATATAAATATGGTAAGGTATTGCGATTAATTAGTCAAATAGATAAAATTATTTTGTTTATGGTTGATTTTGCATTTTTAGATTCTGGTACTGGTGGAATTCCATATTTAACGCATTTACTCGAAAAGAAAAACGATGTATCCTGCGTGTATGTCGGAGATACGATTAATTTTCCTTATGGCGAAAAAACGCATGAAGAAATTGTAAAATGCGTTGTTGAACTTGTAAAAAAAGTAATTCAGAAATTTGATCCGCGTGTAATTGTAATTGCATGCAATACGATGAGTGTTAATGCGCTTGATGTTTTGCGCGAGGTTTTTCCGCATAAGCAGTTTGTAGGAACTGTTCCTGCAATAAAGCTTGCTGCTTCTGTTTCAACAAAAAAACGTATCGGACTTTTAGCAACTCGTTCAACTATAAATCATCCGTATAATGTAGATCTTAAAAATCATTTTGCTTCTGACTGTGAACTTATTCTTAGAGCAGACCCGGATTTAATTTCTTTTATCGAAAAAAAATCTTTTACGTCGACAAAAGAAGAGTGCAGGGCAGCCGTTACTCCTGCGGTTGATTTTTTTAAGAAAAATGACTGCGATGTAATTATTCTTGGTTGTACTCATTTTTTAAATCTTGCAGATGTTATTCAGGATGTTGCAAAAAAAATAAAGGTTGTTGATTCTAGGGAAGGCGTTGTAAACCGCGCGCTTTCTTTATTTGATTCTCTTTCTGATGTTCGTTCTGGTGCATCTTGCGATAACGGTTTTGCAAAATCGCATCTGTATATCACAGGCTTTACGGAAGCAAAAGATAAAAAAGAATACGATGTAATCTGCTCGCGTTGCAACTTAGAGTGGGGCGGACTGTTGTAAAAAAAAGCGTGCAGCAAATATTTACTGCACGCTCCTGTCTGTTTATCATAACACCCGAGTTGCAAAAAAGCGCGCTCGAGCTCTATATTGATTAAAGTCTTTCTTTAATAGCAGCGATATATTCGTCGCAGGCTGGAGACTGCTTACCAAGAAGCTCTGCGAGCTTCTTGCCGATTAGAGTCTGCTGCGGATAGCTTCAATGAATTGCCATGAATCAAGTGTTTCTTTTGCTGCAGGCTCTGCGATACGGGCAATGTCGCCTGTCATGTAGCCATCTTCAATTGTCTGTAAAGTTGCCTTTTCAAGACGTTTTGCAAAGCCAACAAGCTCTGGTGTTCCGTCAAGTTCACCGCGTTTTGCAAGAGCACCTGTCCATGCAAAGATTGTTGCTACCGGGTTTGTAGATGTTTTTTCGCCCTTAAGATAGCGGTAGTAGTGCTTTTGAACTGTTCCGTGGCTTGCTTCGTATTCAAAGTTTCCGTCAGGGCTTACTAAAACAGATGTCATCATGGCAAGACTTCCACATGCAGAAGCAATCATGTCACTCATTACATCCCCGTCATAGTTTTTAGTAGCCCACATGAAGCCGCCTTCTGATCTCATGACGCGCGCTACTGCATCGTCAATCAAAGTGTAGAAGTATTCAATACCGGCTGCATCAAATTTTGCCTTGTATTCTTCGTCAAATACGCGCTGGAAAATTGCTTTAAAGTTTCCGTCATAGGTTTTGCTGATTGTATCTTTTGCACCAAACCATACAGAGATTTTGCGGTCAAGCGCGTAGGTAAAGCAGCAGCGCGCAAAGCTTTCGATTGATTTATCAAGGTTATGAATACCCTGAATGATTCCAGGTCCTTTCATATCCATGATTGTCTTACGGATTTCTTTTCCGTCTACGCCTGTAAATACAAGCTCAGCTTTTCCGGCTGTCGGACATTTGATTTCGCAGTTTTTGTATACGTCGCCGTATGCGTGGCGGCCAAGAACGATTGGCTTTTTCCAGCAGCTTACAGTTCCGTGGATGTTATTTACAAAGATTGGTTCACGGAAAACAGTACCGTCAAGTTCTGCACGGATGATTCCGTTTGGAGAAGGGGTAAGCTGTTTAAGTTTATATTCTTCAACGCGCGCCTGGTTAGATGTGATTGTTGCGCATTTTACACCGACATGAAGGCGTTTGATTGCTTCGGCTGCAGCATAAGTAATCTTGTCGTCTGAGTCGTCGCGGCTTTTGAGTCCAAGGTCAAAATATTCAGTCTTTAAATCAACATAAGGCAAAAGGAGTTCGTCCTTGATTACCTTCCACAAAACACGTGTCATTTCATCGCCGTCAAGTTCGGCGATTGCATTTTTCATCTGTATCTTTGCCATAATGCAAGTATTATATAGAAAAGATGCTAATTGCGCAATGTTGCTATAGACAGAAATTTTATTGACAAAGCTTTTACTGCTCAATAAAATCCTGCATATGTATTTCTTATTTTTAATTCCATATATTCTTCAATTAATTCTTGTAATTCATATTTTTAAAACACGTCAGGATTTTACATGGCTGTGGCTTCTGGTATTTTTACCGTATGTAGGCGGCATTGCGTATATCATTCTTGTTTTTATTCCAAGCATACGTTCAAGCAGGGGGCTGCATAAAGCGGGAAATGCTGTAATCGATATAATCCGTCCTAAAAGACATATTGCCGAACTTGAAAAACTCGTGCACCGTCAGAATACAATTTCAAACAGGGTTTTGCTTGCAGACTCTTATGCTGGTGACCATCGTTACGAAGATGCTCTTGCTCTTTATGATTCATGCCTTTCTGAAAAACTTTACAAGGATGATATTGAACTTTTATTTAAGCGTGCAAAGGTTCTTTATGAAGCAGGTCGTAAAGACGAAGCTAAAACTGTAGTAAAGAAGATTTCTAAAAAGAAAACCTTTAGCGATCCATGCGAAAAATTATTTGTCGCAAAGGTTAATGATGATATTGATTCTATAAAAGAAATGTTTTTTAATCAGAGTGATTTTGAAGCCGGCTACGAAGCGGCTTCTTATTATGCACAGAATGGAAACACAGAAGAGGTTAGAGCTATTGTCGACGAAATGAAAGATATTTTACAGACATATAAATATCTTAGAAAAACCGACAACAGCCGTTTTTACCGGAATACAAAAAAGCTTTTAAAGTAATCTTTATCAGAAGTTTTTCTTATATCCGACTTTTGCCTGATATTTTATGTAGATGTTATTGATAACATTACATACACCAATCTGTCCCATTATTTCAAGGTTGCCGCTTCCGACCGGAAGAATTACATAAGGTGTTGCATAAATATTAAGCTCTGGCCATGCCTTTAAATCAAGAAGATTCAGCTGGAAAAAGTCCAGAACATTTGTTTCTTTAAAAGAAGCAATAAGGTGAGTACCAAAGGTCATGCTGTTATTTTTTACAGGAATTGTATCTGAATAAATTGTAAACGCAACTCCAAACGGGTCTCGCAGATAAAGCGTTTCGTTAAGGGCTTTCTCAGGAATGTTATAAAGCGTAACTCTTGATTTTACAGACTTTGTGTAGATACGTGGTTCAATAAGGAATGTTATATCTTCTGCTGTAGAAAAGTTTCTGTCAAACGAACCCGGAGTCAGCTTTACACTCTGAATTCCTGCCTGAAGTAAAAGTCCGTGCGTGTAACGGCTTCCCAAAAGAATTGTAGCTCCCGCATGAAAGTAAATTGTATCAATAAGAAGAATTACATCTGTGTTTGCATATTTATTCTGAAGCGGTGCTCCAACACCAAACGAAATGTCTGCCGTAATAAAATTTGATGTCCATGCAGTTCTAAGGTCAATGTTTAACTGCGGAGTATTATTTGAGGTAAAGCTTAAATAAATGTTTGCACCTGCAACACCCGGAAGCTTTCCAAAACTTGCTGTATAAGAAAAGCCTGTTCCCTGATTGTCATAAAGAGGAATTCCCGGAGAAAGGGTAGAAACGCTTTTTGTCAAAAGAGAAGAAATCGGATCAATGCCAAACTGGCGCTGCAAAAATTCATCACGTCCTACAACTTCATAGGTTCCAAGGTAAAAACCAAAGTAGTGCTTTACATCAGCGTTAATACGGGTCAGTACTAATGAAATTTCGTTCATCTTAAGGGTTGCATCCTGGCCGGTAAAAATATTACCGTTTGCAAGGCTTTTTGTAATAAGTCCAAGGTTTGAGCGGAAAATTCCCCAGGAATCAAAGTTAAGCTGAATTGCGGCAAAGGCAGCAAAAGGAATGTTAAAGCCGGCATCCTGTCCTGTCTGGCCAGCAACGCCAATTGTTCCTCCTGCCATTCCGCTGAATGTTATATCTGCAAATGCCGTATTTGACATTATTAATGCTGCAAAAAATATAGAATAAAAGTGTTTTCTTTTCATACGAGCCTTCCTTCTTTTGTTCAAAACTGACCAAAAAAATGCCGATTTAAATAGTATCTCCCTTTTATTATCGGTGCAAGTAATACTTTACATTAATATTATCTTAAATTTTTTTTAATTTTTTTTACTTGACTTATGAGATAGAAAGTATAAAATAATAAGATATGAGTGATTATCTGGATATTAACAACGAAGAACTCCTTAAAGACTTCTTTACAGAAGCTGAACAGCAGGTAGAGAATCTTGAGAGCAACATCTTAGTAATAGAAAATGACCCGACAAATCATGAAGCCATTGATGAAATATTCAGGGCAGCTCATACTTTGAAGGGTGGTTCTGCGACTGTAGAGATGACTGAACTTTCTACATTCACACATACTGTTGAAGATGTTCTGGATGAACTTCGTTCTGACCGTTTACAAGTTACAGAACCTGTCGTTGACGTTTTACTTGACTCAATTGACACCATTAAAGCAATGCTTGATGCACGTGCAAATGGTTCTGTTTATCAGGAAGATGTAAATCCCCTTCTGGAGCGCCTGCGTGCGTTTATTCCGGAAAAACAAGATAAAAAGGCTAAAAAGTCAGCTCCAGCTCCTAAGCCGGTTCAGGCAGCACCTGCACCACAGCCGGCTGCTGTTGCAACAACTGTAGAAAAGCCTGTATTGCCTGATGATGAATATGCTGAACTTTCTCAGGTTTGTGAGCAGGATCAAAAGCTCTGGTGTGTAACTGTAGCATTTGACGAGACAAACCCGATGAACTCAGTTGGTGGAATTCAGGTATTTGCGGCTTTAAAAGCTTGCGGAAGTGTATTAAAGACAATTCCTGACTTTGATGCTTTGTACGAAGATGAATTTTATCCGATTGTAAAATATTATATTGCATCTGCTTCTACTGCTGCTGATATCGAAGACGTAGCATTCTTAAGCGATGTAACATTAAGTACGGATGCTCAGATTGTAGAACCCGAAAGTTCTGCAAAATCAGCTCCTGTTCAGTCAGCTCCGGCTCCAAGCCCTGCAGCAAGTGCTCCTAAGGCAGCGCCACAGCCAGTTCAGGCAGCTTCTCAGGAAGTTTCTGTATCGGCTCCAGTTGCCGCAGAAACAGCGCCAGTACAGGCTGCAGAAGCTGCTCCAGCGGCAAAAGATGCGCCTAAGGCTCCTGCCAAGGGTGCTCCTGCAACAGGAACTCATATCCAGCAGGGATCTGTACTCCGCGTTGACTCAAAGCGTATTGACTATCTTCTTAACCTTGTATCTGAGACGGTTATTACAAAGGCTGCATTCAACCAGACTGCCGGCCAGATGAACGATATTCAGGTTCAGTTCCAGTCAATTGATGCTGCATACCGCGAAAAGATCCGCCGTATGTTTGAACAGCTTCCTCAGTACCTTGAAGAGATTCAGACTGGAGTCAGCGTAAAGGATGTAAAGGCAAACATCCTTCAGGAATTTGGTGACATTGTAAATTACTTTGATACATTTGAATCTTCATTGAAGAATCTTACTGTTAAGTTCCGTTCTTCTACTCAGAACCTCGGACGTATTGCAGGAGAGCTTCAGGAAGGTGTAATGAAAATCCGAATGGTTCCAATCAATCAGATTTTCAGCCGTTTCCCTCGCGTTGTACGCGACTTGCAGCGTGACCTTAATAAAAAGGTCAACCTGGTAATAGAAGGTGAGGACACAGAACTTGACAAGACTGTAATCGATGACCTTCTTGACCCGGTAATGCACTGTGTACGTAACTCTGTAGACCACGGTATTGAAGAGCCTGCAGTCAGAAAAGCAGCCGGCAAACCGGAAGAAGGAACACTCCTTCTTAAAGCTTCTAACGAAGGAAACCAGATTATTATTGACATCGCAGATGACGGTGCCGGTATTAACGTAGAAAAGGTTAAGAATAAGGCTATTTCTAAGGGTCTTATTCATCCAAATAAGATTATCTCTGATCAGGAAGCATATCAGCTTATCTTTATGCCGGGCTTCTCTACTGCGGACAAGATTTCTAACGTATCTGGACGCGGTGTAGGTCTTGACGTTGTAAAGACAATGATTGAAAAGCTTAATGGTACTGTTTCTGTAACAAGTGAAGCAGGCAAGGGAACTAAGTTTAGTATCAGATTGCCGCTTACTCTTGCTATTATTCAGGGTCTTCTTGTTCGCGTTGGAAAAGAAGTTTACTCAATTCCAATTGCGTCAGTTATCGAAAGTCAGCGCGTAAAGATTGAAGACATCAGTACAATTGACAATTACGAAGTATTGAACGTTCGTAATGAGGTTATCAGTATTTTAAGACTTTCGCGTCTGTTTAACATTCGTGAGACAGAGGAAAGCGAATACAGCTTTGTTGTAATAGTTGGAACCGAAGAAAAGAAAATCGGTGTTATGGTTGATGCACTTATTGGTGAGGAAGACGTTGTAATTAAACCTCTTCGCGACCAGTTTACAAACTCACCTGGAATTGCAGGTGCATCAGTATTGGGTGATGGTTCTGTTTCTTTGATTATAGATGTGCGCCAGCTGCTTGAGCTTGGTGTACGGCAGGAACTTAGTGCTCAGGAAGCACAGAATTCTGCAGCAGGCTTATAATGGTGGAGAGCAATTATGGAAAATACTGATTATACAAACATTCCACAGGCAGAAGGCAATTATGATTTAATGCAGGAAGCCGTGGACGAAAAAGAAAATGTTGCTCTTGTAGATTTTAAGATGGTAACTTTTTCTCTTGCCGGCAAGGATTACGCAATTGATATCATGCAGGTAAAAGAAATTGCAAAGACTGGACGTTTTACGTATGTTCCTAATACGCTTCCGTTCGTCTTAGGTGTGTATAACCTCCGTGGAGAGATTATTCCTATAATCGATTTGCGGTTGTTCTTTAATATTGATATTCCTTCTCGTCAGGACAACGCTGTAGAAAACATGTTGATTGTTTCTGTAGAGGATCAGCTTTTTGGAGTTGTAGTTGATGCAATCGATAAAGTTGTAGGAATTCAGAAGAGTAAGATTCAGCCTCCTCATCCGTTGTTTGGTGATATCAACATTAAGTATATTTACGGAGTTGTGGAGTGTCAGGATCATCTTTATATTTTGCTGGATATTGAGCGCATCTTTAACGCTCGTATCTCTGCAAAAGATAAGGAAAACGGAATTGACAATGTATATGTAAATACAACTGTCAGACAGATAATGCCTGGTGCAAATCAGCAGGCTGCTAAGTCAGCAAAAGGCCAGGATACTGCTCCTGCCGGTAAGGTTGAAGAAAAAGGGCAGGACAAAGCAAAGGCTCTTGAGCAGGATTTAAAGTTTGTAATTGATGAACTTCAGAATCTTAAGAAATTCTACGTTTCAGACATCAATGAAACATGGGTAAAAACACGATTTGATCAGTGGATTAAAGAACGTGGCGAAAAAGGTTCCCAGCTTCAGAATGAAAAAGATGCGGATGATTTTTTAAGTTCGTTCTGGTCACCATGCAATGGCAGCTGGTGGACAAAGCAGTATGCAGATGAAGTTTATAAATTGCTTCCTGACAATAATGCAAAACAGATTGTTGTATGGAATCCAGGATGCGGCAAAGGTTTTGAGACATATTCACTTGCATGTCTTTTAAAGAAGCGTTATCCGGGTTCTAAGATAAGAATTTATGCGCATGAGACAAATCTTTTGAATGTTTCTAATGCGCCGTTGTTGACAATTCCTGATAATTATGCAACTGACTGGTATTCTCCTTATGTTACAAAAAAGGTAACTGGCGAGTATACCTTTACACAGGATATTAAAGATATTATCATGTTTGAGTACCATGATTGCTCAAACTCAAACAGTCTGCCAATGGTGGACATCGTGTTTGCTCGTGATATTCTTTCGTTCCTGCCGGTTGAGTCGCAGAATATCGTTGTTGGTGATTTTGATGAAAAACTTAAGGGTAATGGAATTATTATTCTTGGTTCCGGCGAGTCACTTGGAAAAGGTTCTAATTGGGGTGAAAAGACTGTTGGTTCTTTAACCTACTACAATAAACAATAGCATATAAGGAGTAATGCATGAGAGTTGAGTATATTAACCCATTTGTAGAAACTTCGTACAGAGTTCTGAAAGAAGTTTTAGGTGATGCGGAAGTAAAGCGAGGAGATTTGTATCTTAAATCAACTGCAATGCCTGTTATGGGTGTAGCAGCTTTGGTAGGTTTGGCAGGAGATGTAGAAGGTCGTGTTTTGTTTGACATGACTTTTGAAACAGCTCTTAATATTGCCTCAAAAATGAACAACGAAAAACTTACAGATTTTGACGATTTGGCAAAGGCTACAATCAGTGAATTGGCAAACTTGATTACTGCTCAAGCTGTAACAAAGCTTCATGAGCTTGGATTTAAGTTTGACCTTACACCGCCTGCACTTTTTGCTGGTGAAAAAATGGAAATTGCTGCTTTGGCAGGACAGTCAGAAAATGTTGAAGCACTTATTGTTCCACTTATTACAGATTATGGTAAAATTGAAGTAAACGTCGCAATTCGCGAGCGTGTATAAAAAGGGAGAAAAGTTATGAAAACAAAGCAGGATTTTCCTACAATCAACGAACGTCCACCAGAAGGCACTAAAGATGACGGATCAAAATTCCGCGTATTAGTTGTTGATGATTCAATCTTCGTTGCTAAACAGCTCGGTCAGATTTTGACAAGTGAAGGCTATGAAATTGTTGCTACAGCTGCTGATGGAAAAGAGGGCGTTGACAAGTATAAAGAGCTTTGTCCAAATGTAGACATCGTAACAATGGATATTACTATGCCTCGTATGGATGGTCTTACAGCTCTTGAGCAGATTATGGCTTTTGATAAGAATGCAAAGGTTGTAATGGTAAGTGCTCTCGGAAAAGAGGAACTTGTAAAGAAATCACTTTTGCTTGGTGCAAAGAATTATATTATCAAGCCTCTTGACCGCAAAAAGGTTCTTGAGCGCATCGGAGCTTCTTTAAGATAGAAATTTAAAAACGGCATTTATATGTCGTTTTTAATTCAGTATTCTCATCAAAAACATCGTTTGTGTGTTCTGCATTGTAGTTCATGCAAGGGGTGTTTTGTCTTTTTTTTTTATTCTACCAGCATATATCCATGGTCAAATGAGATGAGTTTTAGTTTTGCCTTAATGTCTTCGGCCAGGATTGTTCTCAGGCGGTAGACCGCAAGTCTAAGTCCATTTAAAGATACTTTTTTTGTACCATGAGACAGGATTTTGCAAAGTTCAGCAATTGGAACGTGCGTATTTTTCTTTGAATACAGGTACGAAAAAAGCAAAAAGATTTTATGCGAAAGATGGTTTCGTACTCTAAAGTCGTTAGTAAAGCTGTCTGAGGTAAAATTGACCGAATCGTCAGATGATGACGGCACTTTTACCAGGTATGGATTTTTTTTTGCTTTATAAAAATTTGAAACAACATTATCAAAACGGTTTGTGTAAAATTCAATTTCGTCATCATTAAGAGGCTCGATGTAGCGCATGTCAGAAGAGAAATATGGCTTTGGTTTTTGTATTGAACTGACATAGGGTGCTATTGCGCTGTCGGTAAGAGCGTTCTGCATGATGTCAAGAATAGGCTCGATTGATGAAAAGTCAGAAAAAAAGCCGGTCTTTTTTAGATTAGAAAGCCAGAACTCTTTTCTTTCCTGAGCGGCAGGAAACGGATGATTATAAAAAATAATCGGAAACATTTTTTTGTATTTTTGCAAAAGATCATAAGGGTTATATGTTTCTACCTGATAGTAGCTGTAGTCAAGAAAAAGTACGTCAGGTTCAATTCCATAATCAAATACATCGCGTAAAAGATTTGTTACAATTGGATAAATTTTTATCTCTGCTTTGAGAGGAGCAAGTTTGTCTGCAAGCAGCTGACAAACATCAGGCTGTCTGGTTAAAAAATAAATTCTCATCTCGTTGTCCTACTTTTTTATTAATTATATTTTAGGTTTAATTGTTTAAAATGGCAATATTTTTTTTATGGATTTTTATGAAAAAATTTATTATATTCATTATATAATTTTTTAAGAGGCATAAAATGGCAAAGAAAATTCCTATTACACTTTTGGCTGGTTATCTTGGTGCCGGAAAAACGACACTGATGAATCATATTTTGAATAATCAGAAAGGATATAAGGTTGCAGTTATTGTAAACGATATCGGCGAAGTAAACGTTGATGCCGATTTGATTGCAAAGGACGGAAACATAACAGATACTTCAAGTCTTGTTGCTCTGCAGAATGGATGTATCTGCTGTTCTCTTAGGAGTGACATGGTTAATCAGATTGAAAAGTTGATTAAGACCGGTAAATTTGATTATGTGTTGATTGAAGCAAGCGGTGTTTGTGAACCGCTTCCGATTGCGCAGGCTCTTGAACAGATTAATAACGGCTATATTGATGGTATCATTTCTGTTGTTGATGCAATGCGTATGGTAACTGAATTTGATGAAGGTAATGCTCTTCTTAAAAAGGATATGGGTGAAGAAGATATTGAAAGCCTTTTGGTTCAGCAGATTGAGTTCTGTAATACGTTGATTATCAATAAGGTTGACCTTGTTAATGAACAGCAGCTTAATAAAATCCGTGCGGTTGTAAGAAAGCTTCAGCCTAATGCACGTGTAATAGAAACTACTAAAGCAAATGTTGATATTGCTGAGATACTTGGAACTAAAGAATTTGATTTTGAAAAGGTTTATACAAGTGCCGGCTGGGTTGCTGAGTTGAATAAAGATGATGAAGAGCGTGAAGAAGAACATGACCATCATCATCATGATCACGACGATGATGAGCACGAACACGAACATCATCACGACCATCACCATGACGATGATGATGATGATCACGATCACGATCATGAACATGAACATCACGAGCATCATTATGATGAAAACGGAAACTGTTCATGCGGCCATCATCACCATCACCATGAACACCATCATGAAGGCGAAGAAGAAGACGAATATGGAATCGGTTCGTTTGTATATTACCGCCGTGGTTGTTTTGACCGACAAAAGCTTGATAAGGTTGCTGATAACTGGCCAAAGAATATTATCCGTTCTAAGGGGCTGATGTGGTTTAATGATGAACCTGAGATGGCATGGATCTGGGAAACAACAGGACGTCAGATTGTTGCAGGGTACAGCGGCGCATGGCTTGCTTCGGCTCCAAAGAGCGAACAGGAACGCGTATTTAAAGCTGATCCTGCAGTAAAGAAAAACTGGGATCCAAAATACGGCGACCGTATGATTAAGCTTGTTATCATAGGAACTCACCTTGATAAAAAAGCAATCTCTGATTTGCTGGATACTGCAATCACAGATGACCCTGTTGATTTGTAGAGTATAATCTGCAGAAAACTTGAAAAAAATATAAAAAAAATTGCAGAATAGTGCGATAAATTTAAAACTATTTATATGATATAGATGCAAGCGTTGCTTGTCTTGTATTTAGGTTTTTTAAAGGCGTGAATAACTCCTAAAAAGACTGGAATCTTAAAAAGGTTCCAGTCTTTTTTTTTGTCTCGGGAGGAATTGGCGCGGACTTGGGTGCGTGGATTTGTAGCTGCGTATTGCGAGCCTTGCGGACTTGAGTGCGTGGTTTTTGCGGAAAGTAGTTTATGGAAATCAGGTTTTTATTTTTGTTCTGGTTTTGCTTTATAGCAGGAATTGTAGATTTATTTACATACAGAATTCCTGATTTATTGAATCTTGCGTTTTTGATTGTAATGCTTGCATTTGATTTTATTGTGTTTAAGAAAATAGATTTTTTTCATCTTGGAGGAGTTGTAATTTTGCTTTGTATTTTGTTTTTGATTTATTTTTTTTGTGGAGGACTTGGAATGGGTGATATTAAGATGTCTTTTATCTTAGCTTATTGCCTGGGATTTTTTAAAAGCGTTATGACTCTTTTGACTGCAAGTATTCTTGGCCTTTGTTCAATTTTATTTATACAGAAATTGCGTGGAGTCAAAGTTAGAAAAATTCCTTTTGCGCCGTTTATATTTGCGGCAGTTTTAATTTTAAGCAATGTTCCAGGCTTTTCAGAGGAAGCGGATACGGAAGCTGGTAAAGAAAAGATAGTTATGGATTTTAGAAATCAAAATATTTCTGACATAATTTATTCGATAGCGGATTTATTTTCTGAATCTGTTTTTGTTGATGAAACGGTAGAAGGCAAAATTTCTTTCAGGTTGTCAGAAAATGATTTTGAACATGCATTAAAACGTCTGTCAGATTATGCAGTGTTGAATTATGAGAGAAAAGATGGTGCTTATTATATTTCAAAGGTAAAGATTGATTATTTAAACGATGAGCTTGATATAGAAGCTGAAAATATTAATGCTGATGTTCTGTTTGAAATTTTATCTAAAAAAACTTTTACGACTATAATCTATGAAAAAATTCCACCGGTAAAAATTACATTAAGATGCAGGGGCTTGAAACTTGAAGAAGTATTAAATATTGCACTTGTAAAACTTAATGGATTTGTTCTTGAGCGCGTCGGCTCTGGTTTTTATATTTCTAAAAATGCAGGCGCAGTAAAACATAATTTTGATTCTTACGTTCTTTCTAAAAATATTACAGATGAAAAAACGATTTTTTATTCTTTAAAATTAAAAAAGGCAAATCTTTATTCTGTGCTTGACGATTTATTTAAAAAGGCAGGTTTTGAATATTCAATTGTAAATGCAAAAGCTTCTGTGCTTGAAAATTTATATTTTGAAAATAAAAGTTTTGAGCAGATTTTACGGCTTGTTCTGCAATATGCAAATTGTGATTATAAGATTGAAAACGATATATATTATATTTTTGAGATTCAGAAAAAAGATATCCTTAAAAAATTTAAAGATACAAAAATTATTCAGCTTGAAAATATCAGTACTGATGTTTTTCTAAATCTTGTTCCTCCAGAGTTAAATTCAAGTTTATTTGTAAAAATAGACCGTACTAGTAATACTGTATATCTTACCGGAAGTGAAGAAGAGATTTTGCCGATTGAAAATTTTATTAAGCTTCTGGATGTTCCTGTTTATGAACGTTATTACGAAAAATTTACGCTTAAGAATATAATGGTAAACGAAGCGGTTAAACTAATTCCAAAAAATATTCTTTTATCAGAGCCGATTATAATTGAAGGCTGCAATAGTTTTATTTTACAGGTTACAGATTTAAAAAAGAGAGAGCTGCTTTCGTTTATTCAATTGATTGATAAAAAAGAAGAAATTTATTCTGTAAAATTAAAATTTATAAAAAGCGATGAACTTTTAAAATTTATTCCACCTGATATAAAAAAAGAAAATATAACAGAGACAGGAGATTCTTCTCTTGTATTTTTTAGTGGAACAGAAGCTTCTTATAAAAAATTTCTTTTATGTCTTGAACAGATTGATAAACCAAAGCAGCAGGTAAGATATCAGATTCTTGTTATCCAGCATCAAAAGACAAACGGTATGAACTGGAGTTCAAGTTTAAATATAAGTCCTTCTACTGATGCACCGAATATTAAGCATTCGGTTTCGCTGCAAAGTTTGTTGAATATTAATTTTGATATTATTTCAAAATTTGGACTTCAGTTTGCGCTTAATTTAAATGCCGAGTTGAGCAGCGGAAAAAGTCATGTGCTTGCGGATACGACTTTGAATGGTATAAGCGGCGAGTCGATTTTATTTTCTAATACAAATACTTACAGGTATCGCGATGTTGTTCGTGACTCTAAGGATGTTTATACGAGTACGTCGCGTGAAATTTCAAGTGGTCTGACTTTGTCCATTAACGGCTGGGTAAGCGGTGATGACATGATTACTGTCAGCATAAATGCCGCGGTTTCTAAACAGGGGACGGCAGAAAGTAAATCGTCGGATACGTCAAATCCACCGAGTACGTCTGAAAAAAAGATAACAACAAATGTAAGGACAAAGTCAGGCGAACCGGTTGTGATTGGTGGTCTTTTGCAGAAAGAGAAAGACGTTACGCTAAAACGTGTTCCGGTTTTGGGATATATTCCGGTTATACGATGGCTTTTTATGAGCATGGTAGAAAGTGTAGCTGATACGGAGCTGGTGATTTATCTTGTTCCCTTTGTAGAAAAAAATTATCAGGTTTTGAGTCCAGAAAAAAATATAGAACGTTTGTATAAAAAATATTTTCTTTTTGAGAAAGAAATTTTGTAAAGGTGAAGTATGAAAAACAAGTCCGAATTTGATATAACAAAATTTTATGATTATTCCTCTGTGAAATCTCAATATTCTGATGAATATATAAAGGCAAGGTGTTCTGTTGTAATCAGCGATGAGAATCAAATGATAAAAATTGCATGTGCAAAATCAAAAGCCAAAGATGCTTTTTTAATGGCAAAAGAAATCCATTGTCCAGCCAAAATTGAATTTGTAACTGTAGAAGATACAGAGTTTGAAGAATTTATTGGGAATATTGTCGAAAAAGGTTTGTCTGAAAGGAATGAAAAACTTTTGTCATCAAAAGATGAAAATTTAAGAAACGATTTGTCTGAATGTCAGAGCCTTGAACAGGTATCAGATACAAGTGCTGTTGTAAATATAGTGAATGCGGTTTGTCTTAGTGCAATAAGGATGAAGGCAAGTGACATTCATATTGTTCCGCAGAATGGAAGGACGGTAATACGCTTTAGAATTGACGGGGTATTAAAAAACATAAAGGAACTTGATCCGACATTTATGAATACGATTTCGTCAAGGATAAAGGTTCTTGCAAATATGAATATTATGGAACAGCGGCTTCCGCAGGATGGACATATAAAAGTGAAGAGTGGAAATAAAGAAATTGATATGCGTGTGTCGGTTATTCCTGTTGTTGGTGGAGAATCGATTGTCCTGCGTATTTTTAATAATGACAGTCAGAAAGCGGTTTTAGAGGAGCTTGGTTTTTCTAAAGATAATTATTTTTTGCTTAAAAAAAGTCTTAAACTTGTTAGCGGACTTGTTTTGATTTCCGGACCAACTGGTTCTGGAAAGACGACAACGATTCATTCACTGCTTAATAAGCTTGATAAAGAAGCGCTTGAAATAATAACGATTGAAGATCCTGTAGAACGAGTGATTGAAGGTGTGCGTCAGATTCAAGTAAACGAAGATATCGGTCTTACGTTTGATAAAATTTTACGGCGTGTGCTAAGACAGGATCCTGATGTGATAATGATTGGTGAAATAAGGGACAAGGTAACGGCAGAACTTGCAGTCAGGGCAAGCCAGACCGGGCATTTGATTTTTTCAACACTGCATGCAAATGACAGTGTTTCTTGTATTTCGCGATTAAAAAATCTTGGAATAGAGCCGTACCTGGTGGCAAATGTATTAAAGCTTTGTATGGCACAGCGACTTGTAAGAAGGTTGTGCGGATGTTCAAAGGATGGTGGATGCGCGGCGTGTAATTTTACCGGTTATAAAGGTCGTGCGGTTATTTCTGAAGGGTTTATGGTTGACGAGGTTATAGCCCGAATGATTACGGAAAATAAAACTAATGAAGAAATTAAAAAACATCTTAAGGGTACAAAGATAAAATTTATCAGGGATGATGTAAGACAAAAGATTAAGCTTGGAATAACGGACTTAAGAGAGGCTTGTCGCGAAGTTGAACTGGAGACTGTATGAAAATAAACGAAGAATTGCTTTTGGTATTTTCTGAAAATATGAGCGCTCTTATTAAAGCGGGGCTTAGCGTTTTAGATTCGTTAAAAATATGCGAAAAAATTGATGAGTCGAAAGAGAGAAAACAGTTTTATTCAGAATTAATAAATAAGGTTTCTGATGGCTTTTTATTATCTGACAGTCTTAAAGAATTAATTTATTACAAAGCAGAAAAGAAAAAAATTATTAAAACAAATTCACTATATTTATCTTTAATACATCTTGGTGAAGTCTCTGGAAAAATTGAAATTGTTTTTGAGCGGCTTAGAGAATATCTGAAAAAGAAAAAAGAAATAAAAGACAAAATTGTTACAGCAATGATCTATCCGATTTTGGTTTTTATAACAGCTATAGCAGTAATTTTTATAATTGTCGTTTTTGTTTTTCCAAAGATGAATACTGTGTTTGAAATTCTTTCTGAAAATAGCCCTGATTTTTTGAGAACTGTAAATAGTTTTAAAAGCTCTGCTTTTTTTTGGCTTTTGATTGCTGTAGTTTTGGGCACTGTTTTGATCGAAGTAAATTTTTTAGCCGTTCGGTATAAGAGTGTAAAACAGGTTTTTGACAGACTTCTTTTTAAGCTGCCTGCTGTAAAACGATATTTTGTAATGAAAAATACATTTGATTTTGTTTTTGCAATGAAAATTCTTACTGGAGCCGGAATGAGTTTTTCTGATTCTCTGGAGGAAGCAGAAAATGCAGTTTCAAATGAAGCATATAAGAATGAAATCAGGCAATTTAAAAATAATGTTCAACAGGGACGATCGCTTTATGAAAGTTCAAAAGAAATAAAATTGTTTCCTGAATATTTTAAGTTATGGTTTGGAATTGGACAGATGACAGGAAACGTAAACGAAGTTTTTTTTCAGGTTTATGAATACTGTAATAAAAAACTATCGGATTTCATTTTGCGGCTGACATCGAATATTGAAAATTTATTTATTTTAGTTACGGGAATAGTTATTTTTTTGCTGGTAATTAATTTTGTATTGCCGGTATTTAATATGCTCGGGAAGGTATAAAAATGAAAAGAAAAATTAAACGAAGTAAATCAGATAGCGGCTGGTCGTTTATGGAAACGCTGATTGTAATTGCTGTTGTCATGGTTTTGACAGCCTCTGTTGGATTCATGGCAGTCGGAAGTCTTGAAAAAGCACGGAGCGCATCATGTAAAACTCAACTGGATTCGTTTTGTGTTGCGCTTGAAGCCTATTACATCGACTGTGGCTTTTATCCAACAGAGGAGCAGGGGCTTTGTGCCTTAAGAAAAAAGCCTGATACAGAACCTGTTAATGACGGCTGGAATGGCCCTTATCTTTATAAGGATATTCCAAAGGATCCATGGGGGAACAATTATGAATACTTAAATCCAGGAATTGACGGTTCTTGTTATGGAATACGAAGCTTTGGCGCAGACGGAAAAGAAGGGGGCGAAGAAAAAAATGCGGATCTCTGTTCGTGGAAGTGACGGCTTTGTTTTGCTTGAGTCGTTGCTTTCTATGGTTGTGATTCTTGTGCTGGTTGGTGTGATGACAGGGGTTTGTTCTTTTTTTGTAATGAAAAGTGGAAAAGAATTTATGTCTGTCAGTAATTTGATAAATGATTTTAACAGGAGATGTGAAGTTGAAATTGAGTGAATTGATGTTTGCAGTTTTGATTTTTGTTATGGTTGCCTGTGGATGTGTCAGTGCATTTTATGCTTTTAGAACAGGTATAGAGAGAGTTGTTGATAATCATTATATAACAACGTCGGTAGTTAAGTTTGATGGTGAAGTTCGACAGGAGGTATCACGCGTTGTAATTCCTTACTGGAAAAATAATGATGAAAACATAACAAATGATTTAGTCAAAAGGCTATCTAAGATTGCAGAAAAATACAACGTGAAAATTTATGCTACAAGAATCTTAATGAGGCGGAATACAGCCTTTGGTCTGCTTGTTAAATGGGAATATGATGGAAAGAAATTTGAAACAATGGCAAGATTTGCATCTAACTGATTTCGGTTCTGCATATGCGTATACGCTTTTTATTTTGATAATTGTAACCTCGTGTTTGTCCGCTTATGCTGTTGTGTTATGTTCGACAGAAAAATTGATTCAAGCGTATAAATGCAGGTCGGTTGAACTTGAGGCTGTAAATAATGTTCTTGTTCAAATAGAAAGTGATTTTCAGCTTTTGTGTAATGAAGAATTTGATTGTGAAAATTCTCCGGCTGTAAAATATTTATACAGAAAATACGATGACTATGATTTATGCATAAATGATTGCTCAAGTGCGATAAATAAAAGATTTGTTTTACCTGATTTTTTTAATAGTCAGGCTTTTCAGGAAAAGCTTGCATTGTATGGGGATGAACTTTTAACTGATTATGGATGGATAAATAAAGATTTTTATAATGAAGAGTTTTTATGCAATGAGCAATATTGTTTTAGAAAAGATTGTGATGTTGTTAATTCGCTTTCTTTGATAAATATAAATTTTTGTGATGAGAAAATTCTTGATTGTGCTGCGGATTATTTTAAGCTTGAAAATTTTGAAAGTAAGAAAAAAGAAATTTTAATAAAAAGGAAAGAATTTGGAATAAATAAAGAGGAACTGAAAAAGATTTTTGGAACCGAAAAAGTTGCGGCAAGTGACAAATCATATACCAGAAACAAAATTTTAGTTGAAGATAAAAGCGCTTTGTTTTGTCTTTTGGGTGTGAAAACAACGTTCTGGAAAGTTGAGTTTTGTACAGAAAAATATCTTGTAAATGCAGTTATTGCCGCATTCCCTTTGGAGAATGAAATAGAAATTAAGGAATATAGAATTGTAGAAAGAAACATTGTAAGGAGGACAAAGTGAAAAAAATATTTTCTGAATTAGCTGACAGAAATAATTATTCTGTTTTTGTCGTTGACGGTGCTGTAAAAGAATCTGATTATTTTAAGAAAAATTATCCGTATAAAATCAAAAATGAAAATAAGTATGTTGTAAAAAATGGTAAAAGCAGAATCTATTATTTATTTAAAACTCCGGTAGAACATAACAAAGTAATTTCATCCTTATATGTTTTAAATCGAAATCGCAAATATACAGGTACAATTTTTATTCAGAATCGAAAATATTGCGAGGAAATATATTTAAAAAAGGGACTCCTTGTTTTCAGCCGGTTAAAAGACAAAATCGATGAAAAAGACATTGATAAACACAGCGCAAAAATTGAAAAGTTGCCTTCTGAGCTTTATGCTCAAAAAAAAGATATGTTTTTCTTTGAGTCCAAAAGGTATCGGTTGTTCAATGTTTTAAAGATTGTTGCAATATTTTTTGTTTCTATCATTGCCTTGTTTGTTTTGTGTTTTCGGATTCATAAAAATGCAGTTAAAGAATTTGCATCTAAACAGATTCTGGCTCAAAAGGAAAATGAAAGGCTCTTAAAAGAAAAATCGGATAAGGAAAAACTATCTGCACTTGAAAAAAAATATGTTGAACAGGAAAAAGGTAAAACTCTTGAAATCTATAAAACTCTTTCGATTATTCATAAATGCCTTGGAACGGATTCCTATATCAATGATCTAAGTATAGATGGTAATTTTTTTGAATTGAATCTTAGTACTAAAAATGCACTATTGGTTTTATCTGATTTTGAGAAAAATAAAAATATTGAATTTATAAAGCTTAATCAATCATCGGTAAGTCAGAACGAAGAATATGCTTCTTTTTCAGGAAAAGTCAAAAGAGCTTATGTGATGCCGGATGAGAAATTGAATATAAATGAAAAGATTTTATTTTATGAAAGAAATATTTTTGATTTTGTTAATCTTGAAAACTTATCTACTTATGCAGAACAGATAAGAGCTATCCTGGAAAAAAGTTTATGCAAAGAAGAATATATTCAGATAAAGACTTCTGGAAAGACATTTGAACTTGAATGTTATCTTAAGTCTTTGGGAGAGAATCTTTTATCTTTTATTTATGCCTGCGAAAGTGAGTCTATTAAAATTAAATCGGTCAAAATCAGAAACGAAAAATTCAGGCAATGTAGTGCTCTAATTCGCTTTGATACAGGCATTTTAGAAGATTCAGTTAAAAAAACTGATAATTTAAGTGACGTTGTAAAACTTGATTTTGCTGTAAATAGTATTGCGACTGTTTTTGAAGATAAGAAGAAAAATAATCATAGACAATATATTAAAGTTTCGGACTTCCCTGAAAAACCAGTTTTAAATTCTTTCGAAAATTCAATGTTAAAGAAGCCTGAAAAATCAAGTGAAAAAGTGAATTTAAAAAACAGTTTGCCTGAAAAATTATTTTATATTGGAAACGCTGTAAATAAGCAGAATGAAAAAATTATTTTTGCAAAGTCCCGTGATGATAAGATTTATAAAATTCCTTTTCGTGAAAATTTAACACAAGAAAGCTGTTTTTGTATTCCGGGTATAAAAAGCAACTATATAGCATATATTGATGGCAAAAATTTTGAGGTGGTTCGATGAAGCGTTTATTATTTTTGTTTTTTAATCTTGTAATGTTTTTTTCCTGCAAGTCGTTTGATTTGGAAAATAAAAATGTAATTTTTTCAATGATATATGATTACGATAATTCACCTGTAAGTCAAGCTAAATTTTATCTAGATGATAAATACATCGGCGAAAGTGATATTAACGGACGTTTTGTTTTTACAGTTTTTGATTCTGGCAAACATTTTTTACGTCTTGAAAAAGATGGGTACGAAGTCATTAGTGATACTTTTGCTTATGAGCCGATGCTGGTTTTGTATTATAAAACCGGCAGTAAAGAGCAGTTTTTTGCCTGTGCTGAAAAGCTGCTTGATGAAGGAAAGATAAGTGAAGCACTTTTATATATCGACCGAGCCCTGAGTATCGATTCTGATTACAGTGAAGCTTTGTTTTTTAAAGCAATATGTTTTTATAAGCAGAACAATTTTAAAAGTGCAGATGAAATTCTTTCTAAAATAAAACTGGACAATAATAGAGCTTTGTATGTTCAAAAGTTCAAGGAGAAATGTTATGAAGATCAAAAATAAAATATGCTCTGATGTTATATTTAAAATTGCCGTTATTTTTATATTTATTTCATGCGGTTTTGTAATTAAGCACGTTTTTTCTGAATTAAATTCTTTGATTAAAGAACAGACTGAATTAATAACTGAGATAAATAGTCTTTTAAGCAAATTTAGTCAGGATATGAATACTAAAAATATCCAGATAATTAGAGAGCTTGATAATATTTATTTTCTTGAAGAACGGACGCAGACACAAATTACAAGTCTTGAAAATAAATATTCATCGCTTCTTAAGGAAGAACAGAAAAAGCGCGCGGATGCAGTTGCGTCGGAAAGCAGTTTAAATAACTTAAGGCTTAAAATGAAAAGCGAATATACAAGACAAAATTATTGTGCTTCTTATGAATTATGTAAAAAGATACTTTTGCTTGATCCATCTGATAATGACACAAGAGTTTATAAAGCACTCTCACTTTATAAATCCAATGCATTGGACAGTTCTTTGTATGGAGAGATACTTGCAGATTGCAGGATATTAATTCAAAACGGAATTTGTAATCAGGAAATAATTGATATAGAAAAAAATATAACGGAGGAATTAAATTGAATAAAAAGTTTTTAACAACTGTTATATGTTTTATTTTATCAATTCCATGTTTCTGTGAAGCTATAAAAATTGCTGATATTACTTTTCTTAATGAAAAAGGGGAGAAAACCCAAAAAAAATATTTTACCGCAAAACTGATTGAAAAACATCTTTGTAATAAATGGTTTGATAATAAAGTGAATTTTTCGATTGCAGATTATGATGCAAGTGTTGATTTAACAAGTCTGAACGATGCTGAGAAATTTTGCGTATTATATGAATGTAATTTTCTTTTATTTGGATTTATAAAAGAAAGTAGTACAGGGTTTTATTCTGAGTTAAAACTTTATAATCATAATTCAAAAAAAATTGAGATGCATTTTTTTAGTGCAGATGATAAAGATCATTATCAGCGTCTTGTTGAAGAATTATGTAGTAAAGTTGAAATCTTTGTTAAAGAAAAATTTTTGATAACTGAAAACATCCAGAAGGAAGATGAATATTCTACTTTTTCTCTAAGCCTGCCTTTAAGTGTTTTTTACTGGAATCCTTTAGATGACAGATGGACAAAGGTTTTGCATGGTATTGCAGGAACTTCAGTCGCACTTGAAATTTTTCCGGCGTTAAAAAGACGGGCAATGCAGAATAAAAGTTATAATTTTTCAGTCAGGGTTGAAACTTCGTATAAAGCGGGAATTGGTTCTTCTGATTTTTATCCGGTAAACTATCACAGCTTTTCGGTTTCGACTCCGGTCTTGTTGAATATTCAGTTTGGACAAACACATTATTTACTTATTGGAGTCGGACCTTTATATCAGCTTGATGTTGCAGAGTTTGTTCCAAAGTATGAAGGTAAGAAAACTATTATCCAAAATGATTTTGGAATTATGACAGTTATCGGCTATCAGTATAAATTAAACGACAGCTGGAGACTTAATGCAGAAATTGAATTTGATTATTATTTTTCAAAAAATTCTTTTTTTGTTATAAAGCCTAAAATTGGTGCGGTGTGGAATTTTTATAAGGAGACAGGAAAATGAAAAGAATAATATATTTATTTTTGACTTCGTTTGTTTTATTTAATTCCTGCGAAAATTATTTTGCCAATCAGATTTTAAGAACATTTGATGATCCGCATGATGAATGCATTGCATGTGAATCTTTTAAAAACGAAAATTGCATTTTTTTATCCTGGACTTTGGATGAAGCATGCGATGAATATATTTTAATGCGCGCTGTCGATCAGGCAGGGCTTTTGTTTAAGCAGATTGTTCGTACAAAACAAAATGAATATATAGATAATCAGATTTTGCCGGGTACTAAATATATTTATCGCCTTGATAAAATCAGGGGAAAAAAATATTTTACGGGAACTAAATTTTCTTATGGATACGGTTCGCCATGTAGAAAAGATTTTTGCGAAAATAATGATGCCGAAGAAAATGCAACCTGGCTTGAATCAGATTTAAATAATTTAAATCTTTATTACGGAACATATCTTGATGGAAGCGTTTTAAAAGATGAAGACTGGTTTTATGTAACTGTCCCACCGCGCCGAAGTGCCGAGATTGTTATAAGACAGCTTGATAATATTCCTGATGCTGGAACTTCTTTTATGTGCCTTGAAAAGGGAAGGTCACCTGTGCGCGTCAGTACAAGCGGCTTTACGCTTGATAATCCTTCATTTGAACAAAAAAAGATTTATTTTAAGATTTATATTTCTCAAGATAATGTTTCAAGAAATTCTTTTTTTGTGACTTCGTATGATATTTCCTTAAAGAACATTATTTTTTATCAAAACAATTAACGGAGGAAAAAAATTGAAAAAAATTGTTTACATTTTATTTTGCTCTGCCATGTGTATTATGTATTTTTCGTGTGATTTACCGGTGAATGCCGGTTACGATTCTTTTTATTCTGATTCGGCTAATGAGACAATTTCCAAAATTGATGAACTCTTTTTGCCGTCGTGCGATAATTCAGAAAATTCAGTGCAATATACAAAAAAGATATTTGAAACAAATAATACTTTGTATCTTTGTGACAATGGTTATACAATCTGGACATCGGATAAAATAAATTCCGGCAGCGGTTTTGAACCGATTTCTGTCTGTATAAAAAAAATGTATGGTAATCCCTATACAGGCTTTGGAATAGTTTTTAACTGTACAGAAGATATCGGTAATGTAAAAATGCTTTCTGTAATGATTAATTCAAACTCGCAGTATATAATCGGAAAGGTTTCTGGAGGAAAGTTTGAGCCGATTGTTCCGTGGACAACAGATGCACATATTGTCAGCGCCTTAGGAAATGAAAATAAATTAAACATAGATTTTGATTCAGCTGAAAATAAATATGTCCTTAAAATCAACGGATCAGAGATAAAGCGTTTTTCTGATATAGATTTTAGTATTTTGGATTTTACAGGATTTAAATCCGGCTATGTTGTTGTAATTTCTCCGGATGAAGATTTTGTTAATTCAAGCGTGCGCGTAGAGTTTAAAAGGTGAAGTTTCTCCGTACTATGTGAAGAAGGAGAGTTTGCCTGCAATGAAGACACTGTATGCTAGAATCTTCTGTCTTTATATGCTAAACTGTCCCTTATGGCAGAATTATTAGCCCCAGCAGGCAACATAGAATCATTAGACGCAGCAATCGGCGAAGGAGCTGATGCTGTATATTTAGGACTCAAGAGTTTTAATGCTCGCCTTAGGACTTCAAACTTTGCATGGAATCAGTTTGAAGCTGCAGTAAATTCACTTCACCGACAGAATAAAAAGATTTACGTAACTGTCAACACTGTCAGCGAAGAGCGCGACCTTGAGCGTCTTTACAGATTCCTTTCGTATCTCAATAAAATCGGACCTGACGGCCTTATTGTACAGGATTATGCCGTTGTTAGAATGTGTCAGGAATTTTTCCCGAATCTTGAACTTCATGCAAGTACTCAGATGAATATCGAGAGCGCCGCAGGCGTTAATCTTTTGAGCAAGGAAGGCTTTAAGAGAGTTGTTCTTGCACGTGAGCTTGGACTTGAAGAAATTAAAGCGATTAAGGCTAAGACAAATACAGAGCTTGAAGTTTTTGTTCACGGAGCGCTTTGTGTAAGTGAATCAGGGCTTTGCCTTTTTTCAAGCTTTTTGGGTGGAAAGTCTGCAAATCGCGGAATGTGTACACAGGCTTGCCGCCGTTTTTATACAGCAGAAGTCCCTGGAGGAATTGATCAGGGGTATTATTTTTCGCCATGTGATTTACAACTTATTGATAAAATTCCTGATTTAATTGAAGCCGGCGTTGAATCATTTAAGATTGAAGGCCGTATGAAGTCCGCCGAATATGTCGGAAGCGTAGTTTCTGCTTACCGCTATCTTATGGACCACTATCAGGACAACAAGAAAGAAGCGGTCGCCGCAGCAAAACGCATGCTTTCAACTGACTTTGCGCGAAACAAAACCTCTTACTGGTACAATTTTAAATCTGTGCAGGAAGGTGTTGATGGAGCAGGCGAGCAGATATTAAATCCAAAGCAGGCCGGTGGAACAGGAATCTATCTTGGGAAGATTGATTCTGTAAAGCCGGGACCTCAGGATTTTAAAATGGTTTTGCTTAAGGGTGGCTCTTACGACCCGGATCCGGGTGACTCTGTTCGCCTGCATAAAAAGGATGACACAGGTCGCGAAAGTCATAAGGTGAGATTCCTTGATATTGATGATAAAGGAAACCGCTGGATTGACGTACCTGCAGGTTTTGCTGTCGGCGACAGCGTGTATCTCTTGCAGACTAAATCAATGTCAAAACGATATCCGCATGTGCTGCCAAATGACCTTTCTAAATTTTACAGACAGCCGGCGGACGAGCAGCTTCCGATTCTTGATTTGACACCTGTTGCAAAAAATGAGCTTTCGTATTTCCCGGAAGGTATTTATATTCAGGTTTCTTCTATCGAGGATATCTTTGTTGTACAGTCTGGGCATCCGGTTCGTGTAATAATTGAATTGAACAGTTCAACATTGCCGGATTTGCTTGGCAAAAAAACTGTACTTCCTTTGAGTAAAAAACAGATAATCCTTTCTCTGGATCCATTTTCGCCTGCGGGAACAGAAGATGAACTTGCAGCAAATCTTGATTCCTTGATTGAACTTGGTTTTAAAACCTTTATCGTAAATAATGTCGGTCATATCGGAATGTTAAAGGGAAAAGATGTTTCTGTAATTGCAGGTCCTTATCTTTATACCTTTAACCGCTGGGCTGTTTCGTGGCTTGAAAATCAGAACATCGGTGCCTTTATCTCTCCGTATGAAAATTCACGCCATAATCTCGAAGCAACTTATGACAGTCAGTTCAGACAGCGTGTTCTGGTTCCTGTCTTTGCATATCCTGCATTGTTCAGGATCAGATTTAAGCTGCCTCGTGACTACGACTTTACATATTTTTCTGATAAAGAAAATGTAAGTTTTAAGGTTAATTCAACTCCTGACGGTTCCTTTGTAATGCCGGAAACTCCGTTCTCAATAATTGATAAAGCGGATTTTCTTTCGGGCATTGGCTTTAAGCGAATCTTAATTGACTTTTCTAAGACAAAGGCTCACAAGACGCACTTTAAGCAGGTTATGCAGGCTTTGTATAAAAAGCAGATTTTGCCAGAGACATCCCGCTTTAACTGGAAGGATGGATTTTATTCTCCGGAAAAGCTTGAATCATACAAAGCAATTGATGAGCGTCGCCTAGAAAAGCAGAATGCTTTAAAAGGCGGACGTCCATTGCCGTCGCGTGGAAGTACTGCCGGTCGTACAGGTACAAATGGACGCGGTAATGCAAATGCTCGTGGTAAAAAACGCGACCGCAGATACTAAAGCCTCTTAGAATACAGTTACTTCTTTGTCCTCCTGTGTTGCAGAAGCCAATGCTGCTTCTGCAAGATTTGCTTTTTCTGCAAGTTCTTTTTTGTCAACGTTTTCATCAACTGCAACTTCGGTTTTGTCTTCGCCGTTCAGTCGCGGCTTAAATTCAACCTTTTCTGCAATGATGGTAACCCTGCTGGCATTTTTACCGTCTTCTGTTTTCCATCTGTTCTGCTTAATTCTTCCGACAACGCTTACGCCTCTGCCTTTCTGGCTGAATTTTGCGCAGATTTCGGCAAGCTTGCCAAATGTCTCAACGTCAAAATAAGAAACTTCGTCCACATACTCGTTTGAGTTTGCCTTTTTGTAGTAGTGATTTACTGCAATCGGCAGTCTGCAAACCGGGTAGCCGTGCGCTGTAGTTTTAAATTCTACATTTTGAGTGATGTTTCCTTCAACAATCAGACAGTTAATATTATTCATTTTTCACCTCATAAAATTTGCATTCCCAAAATGGAAGGCATTGAATTTGTAAAAACGCCGGCCGGGCTGTTTTTGGTTTCGCGGGGCTCCGTATGGAACCGGGAAGTTTTTTTGCCGGAACACGTACAGGACCCAGCCTTTTTTTTATTTTCCGCCTGAAAAAAACGGACATAAAAAAAAGTGCCTGAGTTATTACCCAGACACTTATATCATATAAATAGTTTTAATTTTTTCGCACAATTTTAAAAAATTTTTTTAAAATTTTACATATTTTTTACAAGATAAATCATATAAAGCTGAA
>JAILNY010000189.1 GCA_024691105.1 Treponema sp.
ACACGCAGAAACACTTGATACTGTTTATGCAAAAGCAGATTACATTACTATCCACGTTCCACAGACAAATGATACAAAAGGAATGATTAACGCATCTTCTATTAAGACAATGAAAGACGGTGTTCGTATCATTAACATTGCACGCGGTGGTCTTGTTAACAATGCAGATATTATTGCAGCGTTAGACAGCGGAAAAGTTAGTGCTCTTGTAACTGACTTTGCTGCAGAAGAACTTTTGAATCATGAAAAAGTAATCTGTCTTCCACACCTTGGAGCTTCTACTCCAGAAGCAGAAGACAACTGCGCTGTTATGGCTTGTAATCAGCTTCGCGACTTTTTGGAAAACGGAAACATCGTTAACTCTGTTAACTTTCCAAAGACAGTTTGCGATAACCCGATTCCTGTTGGTGGAACACGTCTTTGCATCTGTCATAAAAATGTACCTGATGTTATTTCTAAGTTTACATCAATTCTTGGTGATGCAAAACTTAACATCTCTGGAATGATTAACCAGGCAAAGGGTGAACTTGCTTATAACATCACAGACGTTGATGGAAAGATTCCGGAAGAGACACTCCGCGCTCTTGCAGGAATTGATACAGTTATAAAAGTTAGACCTATCTTTGGATAATTGATAATATTCAAATAACCCGCGACCCGCGATTTGTCGGGCGCGGTCTTTGTACAATTCAAATAATCCGCGCGGTTTTAGCACTCACGCGACGCGCGGTCTTTTAATAACAGGGGAGCTGGTGTCACCGGCTGAGAAAAAGATTTAATCTTTGACCCTTAAAACCTGATCCGGGTAATGCCGGCGAAGAGGAGATTTACTCATGGAAAAAATTCAATCAAAAAAAACTTCGGTTTTTCAAAACGGTCTCGTGTGGTTTGGCGCAGGAGTATCTATCGCAGAAATCTTAACAGGAACTTATTTTAGTTCGCTGGGATTTGTCAAAGGTCTTTGTGCGATTTTAATCGGACACTTGATCGGCGGTGTTCTGTTTTTTATGGCAGGACTTATCGGTGCAAAAACCGGCAAAAGTTCGATGCAGACTGTTCAGTCAAGTTTTGGAAAATTGGGCGGACTTTTTTTTGCAGTATTGAATGTTGTTCAGCTTGTAGGCTGGACATCGATTATGATTTACGACGGTGCAATTTCTGTTAATGGAATCTTTGTATCTGGTAGCGCGGGAATTGCTTCTGGCGCGGGTGTCAGTTCTGCAGCCGACATAAGTTCTGCGGCCGGCGGACTGAGCGCGCTTTTACAAAGCCGCGTTCTCTGGTGCATTGTAATCGGCGCCTTGATTTTTGCATGGATTTTTTTTGGTATTAAAAATCTTGGCTGGCTGAATAAGATTGCGATGGGATTGTTGTTTGTTCTGTCGGTTGTTTTGTGCGTGGTAATTTTTAAGGACGGATTTAGCGGTGCCGTTGCAGCCGGTGAGGAAAATGTTGAGGATGCGATGAGTTTTGGTGCTGCAATTGAACTTGCGGTTGCAATGCCTTTGTCATGGCTTCCGTTAATTTCTGATTATACTCGCGAAGCAGAAAAGCCTGTTGCTGCAACATTGTGTTCAACTTTAACTTACAACCTTGTAAGTATCTGGATGTATGTAATTGGAATGTCTGCTGCAATTTTTACTGGCGTTGGTGATATTGCGCTGATTATGGTAAAGGCAGGCCTTGGAATTGCAGCTCTTGTAATTTTAGTTCTTTCTACTGTAACTACAACATTCCTTGATGCATGGAGTACAGGAATTTCGTGCGAAGCAATTTCTTCTAAAATCAATGGAAAATATGCTGCGCTTGCGACAGCAGTTGCAGGAACAGTTCTTGCGATAATTTTTCCGATGGATAATATTACTGACTTTTTGTATTTTATCGGAAGTGTATTTGCTCCGATGGCGGCAATTCAGATTGCGGACTTCTTTACTGCAAAATACAGTGGTGAAGAAAATAAATTTGATATTGCAGGAATTGTCATCTGGTGTGCAGGCTTTGTATTGTACAGATATCTGCTGACTGTTGATATCGTTGTCGGAAATACATTGCCTTGCATGATAATCGTTGCGCTGATTACAGTTTTAGTGCGCGCGGTTATACGGACGATAAAAGCAAAGCGCGGATAATTTTATAAGACCGCGTTGCTTTTACTTACGCGCGGTCTGAATAGCGCGGTTATTCGTCAAAGTCGCCGGTCTTAATTTCGTTTGTGATGCGCTTCCAGCTTTCGTAGCGGTCTTCGGTAATGATGCCTGAGTAGACCGCTTCGAGTATTTTGCAGCCTGGCTCGTGTAGGTGCGAACAGCTTGTGCCAAATTTGCACTGGCCAAGGAACGGCTTCATTTCTCTAAAGTAAAGACCAACATCCTGATAATCAAGTTCATGCAGAATAAAGCGTCGGATTCCTGGGGTGTCGATAATCGAAGCGGTCTGACCTTTAATTCCGCCGGTCAATGCTTCGTTTAGCTGAAGGTGCATTAAAGAGCCTTTGGTTGTTGTGTGCTGACCACGGCCGTATTTTTTAGAAAGACTTCCGGTTCGCAAAACGCAGGTGTTATCCAGAACATTTACAAGGCTTGATTTTCCGATTCCTGATTGTCCGACAAGAGCACTTGTCTTATTGCACAAAAGTTCTGCAAGTTCTGTAAGTCCTTCACCTGTTTTTGCAGAAACACGCATTACCTGATAACCAAGTTCTTCCCAGGTTGAAAGCCGCGCCTGAAAATCAGATTCCTGTGCTGCTGGAAGATCATATTTATTGCAGACTATAACCGGTGTAATTCCTGCGATGTCGGCCTGAATAAGTTCACGGTCAATAAAGCGTGGACGAAACGGCGGTTCGTCTGGAGTTGTGACTAGAATCAGGTAATCAAGATTGCTTGCTAAAAGCTGCGGCGCTCTGCCTTTAATGTTCCAGCGGGCAAATGTATTTTTTCGTGGAAGCAGATTTAAAACCTGTCCCTTGTCATCGTTAATCGGGTCAACTTCAATTTCAACGTAATCGCCTGGAGCAAGAGGATTGTAATACTGTTTGTCGGTTTTTATAACTTTTCCTTTTATTGAACACTGACGCGTGACACCATCATCACATTCGCAGGTAAATACATTGTTAGTTCCGCTTAAAACAAGTGCGTTCATATATGTTCATTATACAGGCTTAAAGTTGAATGTGTCAATTTTGTCTGTTATACTATTCACATGGCAAAAAAAGTGTTAAATGCAGAATTAAAACTTAAAGAAATAAAAAAATATTTGGGGAATAAAAAATGACAAAAATTACTTATAAAAAATCAAAAAAGTATTTTAATTCAATCTTTGCGATAATAATCGCAGTTGTTTTTGCTTTTGTATTTTTGCGCTTCTTTTTTGAAAAGGTTAGTGCACCTTTACTCTGGGGCTCGTTTGCAATGGCTCTGCTTTTCAGTTTGATCGCTTTTTTTGTAGTGCGAAGTGATATATACTCGTACATTCAGTTTGATGATAAGAGTGGTCTTGAGTTTTACCGCGGTCTTGGTGAATCTAAAAAGATTTTAGTTTCTGAGTTTGATTCATTTTATATATCTGACAGTTTTATTGCACTTTATTATAAGAAAGATGGAATTGAAAAAAAACAGCGGCTTACAATTTCTGGTGAGTTTGACGATACAGATTCACTTATAGAATTTCTTAAAAAGAATACAAGATGTATAAATGTTGAACATTACAACGAAGCGGTAAACGATTTTAAAAATGAAAACGGCGGAATGTCGTCTCGTGAGCAGTCTGATTATTTAAATGAATTAAGACATACGGCAAAAATTTTACGCTGGATCGGAATTGTAATTGCTGCTCTTGCTTATCTTGCAAGTTATGCTCCAAAATATATTGGATATTCTGCCGGAATATTAATTCACAAAATATGTATTTTAATTTGCGCTGCCTACGCTTTGGCACTCTTGTTTGTTGTAAAATTTTCACACGGAAAATTTTTCTTTAATGCAAGCGACAAAACTTTGTATCCTTCTGTTTTGTTTCCGTTTGGATATTGTGCTTTTTCGCTTTTGTTAAATGCGCTTTTATGGATGAATTATATTTACGACATTTCATGGATGTTTAAGATTTCTTTAGGAATTACAGCTGTAATGTTTGTATTATATTTTGTGCTTGTATGGGCTGTAGATAAAAAAATCCAGTCAGATGGAAAAGAAAAAATCAAATCACTTCTTGGACTGTTTGTTTTATTATTTGTGTTCAGTCTTGGTTTTGCAGTTTCTGTAAACTGTGTGTTTGATGATTCTTCTCCGATTGTTTATGAAAGAACTGTTACAGGAAAGCACATTTCAAGTGGAAAAACTACAACGCATTATCTGACTGTCAGTCCATGGATTGATTCAAGCCGCCCAGAAAAAGATGTAAGGGTTGAGCGCGAGTTTTATTCACTTGTAAACCCGGGTGATTCTGTTAAAATTAATTTGTACGAAGGAAAATTTTTGATAAACTGGTTCAGTGTTGAACTTGCGGAAGAGATTGAATGAAGCGCGACTATGAAGTAACTATTAAACAGGAGACAAATATGAAAGTAATTTTAATTAACGGTAGTCCAAGAAAGAGTAGTAATACTTCGCTTGGAATCAAAGAGATGCAGAAAATTTTTACTCAGGAAAATATTGAAACAGAAGTTATTGATATTGGTACTAAAGAAGTTCGCGGTTGTATTGCATGCGGTAAGTGCGGTCAGACTGGTAAATGTGTTTTTGATGATGCCGTAAATGAAGTTGCACAAAAACTTGAAAGCGCTGATGGAATGGTCGTTGGCTCTCCTGTTTATTACAGCGCGCCAAATGCCTCGGTTCAGGCATTGATGCAGCGCCTTTTTTACAGTTCACATTTTGACAAGACTATGAAAGTCGGAGCTTCTTTTGTCTGCGCCCGTCGCGGTGGAACAACTGCCTCTTTTGATGTATTGAATAAATTCTTTACAATCAGCGGAATGCCGGTTGCTTCAAGCCAGTACTGGAATAATATTCATGGTGGTGCTCCTGGTGAGGCACAGGAAGATAAAGAAGGAATGCAGACTCTTCGCGTTCTTGCGCGTAATATGAGTTTTTTAATTAAATCGATTGCGCTCGGAAAAGAAAAGTATGGCCTTCCTCAAAAAGAAGAACACGAATGGACTAATTTTATTTAGGGATGAAAATGCTCAAAGATAAAAAATTTTCAGGCGACTTTGTTTTTATAAATGATGAAGAATCTCTTTTTGCAACCGTAAGTCGAAACTCAGTATATGTGTATAGCTTTGAAACAAAGAATACTATTTTAAAAGTAAAAACTTTGAGCAATGCAGTTTATGCTGCGATTTCTCCTGATAAAAATCTTCTTGCAGTTAAAAATACTTCAGGGACACTTGCACTTATTGATATGGTATCTGGCGAGGAAGTTTGTCGCGATGTTATGGAAAGAACTGAGGGGGAACCGATGTTTTTTACCTCCTCTGGTAAATATGTGATTGACTTGGATTGGGGAGGAAGAACAATACTTTTTGACTGCAATTTAAAATCACATTCAATTCTTGATAATACAAGACCACTTATCAGATGTGAATATATTCAATATGATCGTTTTACTAGAAAAATTTATCGGTTTATGGCAAAAGATTTTGGCAATAGTCCAGGGATTATTCAAACTACGACACTTGATGAAAATCATCTTACACCAGAATATGTTGCGTATGATACAGTTCAGCACTTTGACAAAGAACTGCCTGATCATATGCACGGACTTTCATTTTGCAGTGTACATAATTATTGGTATGATTTTAAGAATGGAAAAATAGTCCAATTTGACAAAAACTTTAATAAAATTGATTCAATTAACTTGCCCAAGATAAACACTGTAACAAAAGCACAAAAGATTTGGGTTTCACCAAATGAAAATTATCTTTTTATTGAATATGGAAGACAGAGCGATGTTTTTAAGGAAACTGTGTCAGAAATGAAGCTTGCTCCAAGCCTTTCTGTTTTGTATGATATGAAAACGATGTGCGTAGTAAAAGAATTTTCTTATGATTACGTATCTAGTTTTACGATGTGCAATGATGACCGCTGTTATATCATAGGAACATGGAACGGTACATTTTTGGGAGAAATAAAATGAAACAATTCTTTTTAAAAACTGTAGATGCTTATTATAGTGTTAAATACCGAAATCTTGTGTTAGTCTCTGTTGTTGTGGGACTTCTGTTTACGTCTGTGTTTTTCCTTGGAATATTTACAAGAGGTGAGGTGACTTTTTCTGACTTACTTAGTAACCCGGATGAAGCAATAAATTTTTTTGGATTTTTTATTTTGCTTTTTCTCAGAGATTTTTTTATAAGTCAGGTGATTGTTGCTTTTACAAGATTTTATTCAAATATCATAAAACTTGCAGGAGTACTTCTTAAAGAAGTTTCAAAACCGATATCTTCTGAAACTATTTCTAAAAGAATCGAAAATATCGTGCTTGCATTAAGACCTGTAAGTTTTGTGCTTGCGATTCTCGCACATGTCGCTTACTTAATGTTTATTGTGTTTTTTATTATGTATGCATAATTAAATGGATTTATTATGTTTGAAACTTTTATTAACAAAATAACTTCGCGGGTTCTGGAAGTATTTTCTAAGCGAGAGAGCAATTCGGAACAGAAAGAACATGAGTTTGAAGGAGAAAACTTTTGTGTGCATGCGGCTAAGTGGGTATTGCCTGTCGGTATAATTGCAGTTTTGCTTTTTGGTGGCTTTGCATATTATTGTTACATAAATGATGTAAAAATTGGAATGGCATTTTTTATTGCGTTTGCAGTGTTTGGTTTTATTGCGGTTGTAATTGATACTGGTTTTAAACTTGATATTGACGGTCAGCAGATTGCAGTAAGACGATTTTTGCGGGGAATAAAGTATTATACATGCCGCGAAATTATTTCTGTACGAATGGACAATGCCAAAAAACTTAAACTTGAACTTGGAACAGAAAAAATTACAATTGATTCATTTATGATAAATAAAGACCACTTTTTTAAATTTGCTCAAAGCTGGGCTTTTAAAAATGCACAATCCAGAATAAATGTAACCTATAAAATTTCTCGTGACAGTTCGGATTTTATAATTTTAGGGTTGTCTGTACCTGTTTTAATTGGTGTGATTTTTCTTTGTCTGCGTGATTTTGGAAATCTTGATTTTTTGCAAAAATATATTCAGCTTCCGATTGTGGCGCTCCTTGTTATTGTTTCCATTTTTTATTTAATTCACATTTTGTGTAAAAAGATTATAGTCGATGAAAATAAATCTGTCGTAACTTACAACAAAGGTCTTAAAAAGCGGAGTGCCGGTTTTGAACAGATTGAATCAATTGTTACAAAAGATCGCTTTTTAGAAGAAAAGGCGTTTAATTATATTATGACAGTTCAACGTCCGGATGGAAAATTTGACAGAGTAAAATTTTCCTCGCATGATGATAATTCTGACAGGCTCGTAAATCGTATTATACAGCAGTTCCCAGAAGATTCTGACGCTTGATTATATAATTGAAAAAAAATAACTTCCATACTATAATATATGTTATGGGTGGAAAAATTTCAAAAACGACTGCAGCTAAATCTGCAGCTGTATCAAAGGCAAAGTCTGCCTCAAAGACTCAAACAAAATCTGCTGCAACTAAGACAGCCTCAAAAACTTCTAAGACAGCCGCTTCAAAAACTGCGACATCTGCAAAAACAGCATCTAAAGCAGCTCCTTCAAAATCTGCTTCTGCTTCAAAGACAACTGCCGCAAAAACAGTTGCTTCAAAGACTGTTTCAAAACCGGCTCCTGTTTCAAAGCCAGCTGCAACAGCTCAGACTGCACCAAAGACCGCTGCAAAACCTTCTTCAAAAACCTACGACGAAAGCCAGATTAAACATCTTGACGCGCTTGAACACATCCGCCTTCGTTCAGGAATGTATATCGGTCGACTTGGAGATGGTTCAAATCAGAATGACGGTATCTACGTTTTGTTAAAAGAAGTTATCGATAACTCAATCGATGAATACATCATGGGGTACGGTAAAAAAATTGATGTTCAGGTAAAAGATAACACGGTAAAAGTCCGTGACTATGGCCGCGGTATTCCGCTTGGAAAAGTTGTTGACTGTGTAAGCGAAATTAATACCGGTGCAAAATATAATGACGATGTTTTCCAGTTTAGTGTTGGTATGAACGGTGTAGGTACTAAAGCCGTTAACGCGCTCTCGTCTCACTTTAGGGTAATTTCGATTCGTGATGGTGAATGCTGCGAAGCCGTTTTTGAAAAAGGTAAGTTAAAGACTCAGCGCACTGGAAAGCTTAAAGAAAAACAGCCTAACGGAACTTATTTTGAATTTACTCCAGATGTTGATATTTTTGGAAAGTATAATTACAACATGGAATTTGTTGAAAAGCGAATGTGGAATTATGCTTACCTTAACGAAGGTCTTACAATCAGATTCAACGGACAGGATTATCACAGCGATAATGGTCTTTTTGATTTGCTGAATAATGAAATCGAAGATACTTCGCTTTATCCAATCGGCAGTTACGTTGGTGAACATTTGCGCTTTGCGTTCACTCATACAAACGGCTATGGCGAAAATCATTTTAGTTTTGTAAACGGTCAGTACACAACAGATGGTGGTACTCACTTAAACGCATTCAAAGAAGGCTTTGTAAAAGGAATAAATGATTTTTACGGAACTTCGTATAAGGCAGAAGATGTCCGCGAAGGAATGGCTGCCGCAGTTTTGGTAAAAGTAAAGGATCCTGTTTTTGAAAGTCAGACAAAGAATAAGCTTGGCAATACAGATGTCAGGGCATGGATAGTGCCTGAAGTTCAGTCTGGATTAAACGACTGGCTTCACAGAAATCCGGATGCTGCAAAAAAGATTGAAGAGAAAATTAAGGCAAACGAAAAGCTTCGTACCGAACTTTCTGCAGTTAAAAAAGAAGCAAAGGAAGCAGCAAAAAAAATCAGCATCCGTATTAAAAAATTAAAGGACTGTCAGTTCCATGTTCAGGACGGAAAGAAAGGCGAAAACTCGATGATATTTATTACCGAGGGTGATTCTGCAACTGGTACAATGACTCATTCACGCAATGCAAATTTCCAGGCAATCTTTTCTTTGCGCGGTAAGCCTGAAAATATGTGCGGAAAAAAGCAGAGCGAGATTTATAAAAACGATGAGCTTTATCAGCTTATGATGGCGCTCGGAATTGAAACTGATGTAGAAAATCTCCGCTACGAAAAAATCATCATTGCAACCGATGCCGATAACGACGGTTACCACATCAGAAATCTTGTAATGACATTCTTCCTTGGTTACTTTGAAGAACTTGTTACGTCCGGCCGTGTATTCATTCTTGAAACACCGCTTTTCCGCGTGCGTAATAAAAAAGAAAATATTTACTGCTATTCAGAAGAAGAGCGCGATAAGGCACAGGCAAAGCTTGGACGCGGAGCAGAGACTACACGATTTAAAGGACTTGGTGAAATTAACCCTTCAGAGTTCAAACAGTTTATTGACCCTGAGACAATGCACTTAACTCCTGTAGAAATAAGTCAGCTTAAACTTGTTCCTCAGCTTTTGAATTTCTATATGGGAAAGAACACACCGGAACGCCGTGCGTTTATTGAAAAACATTTGCTTTCTAACGCGGATATCGATGCATAAGGGGTAGGAATAGAATATGGCTTTTGTAAAAAATCTTTTTGATAAAAACTTTATTGAATATGCTTCTTATGTAATCCGTGACCGTGCGATTCCGGATCTTGAAGACGGACTTAAACCTGTTCAGCGCCGTATCATGCATACGCTTTTTAAAATTGATGACGGGCGCTTTCATAAGGTTGCGGGAGTTGTCGGTGAATGTATGAAGTACCATCCTCATGGTGATGCTTCTATCGGCGGCGCTCTTGTAATTCTTGCAAACAAAGGAATTTTTATTGACCGTCAGGGAAACTTTGGTAACCAGTTTACTGGTGACCCGGCTTCTGCTCCCCGTTACATCGAGTGCCGCGTGCATCCGATGGCAAAGGAATTTCTTTATAATCCTGACATCACAGAATATGTTCCAAGCTACGATGGACGAAATACAGAACCAGTTGTATTCCGTGCAAAAATTCCTGTAGCACTTGTAATCGGAGCCGAAGGAATTGCCGTAGGTATGTCGACAAAAATTTTGCCATACAACATTAAAGAAGTTCTCGAGGCAGAAATAAAATGTTTAAAAGGCGAAAAGTTTGAAATTTATCCTGACGTTCCGACTGGTGGTTTAATCGATGTAAGTAACTACAACGACGGAAACGGAAAGATTATTACCCGCGCAAAGTTTGACATGAGTGACGAGAAAAAAATCGTCATCACAGAGCTTCCGGTTGATACGACATCGGCAGCCCTTTTGGATTCAATCGAAAACGCATATAAAGCAGGAAAGATTAAAATAAGTTCAATCGATGACTTTACGACAGACCATTGTCAGATTGAAATCAAACTTCCTCGCGGCGTTTATGCAAAGGATGTAGAAAAAGCATTGTATGCATTTACTGACTGTGAAAAATCAATCGCATGTCAGATGCTTGTAATTAAAGACAATATGCCGGTCGCTATGACTGCTACCGAAATCATCAAGTACTATGCAAAAAAACTTACCGGCATTATTAAAGATGAACTTGAGTTTGAACGTGCAAAGCTTACAGAAGAACTTCATGCCAGAACTCTCGAGCGTATCTTTATTGAAGAACGCATTTATAAAAAGATTGAATCTATGAAAACAGCCGAAGGTGTTAACAAGGCTGTTAAAGACGGATTTGTTCCGTTTAAAAAAGAACTTATCCGCGAAGTTACTGACGAAGATGTAGAGACATTGCTCCGCATTCCTATCCGCCGCATCTCGCTTTTTGATATTAACAAAAACAAAGATCAGGTTACTGCAATTAATGACCGCCTTAAGGTCATCGCAAAAAAACTTAAAAATCTTACAGCGTGCGCGATTGAATATCTTGATGGAATGATTTCTAAATTCAAACCGGAAGAACTTGAACGCCATACTAAGGTTACAAAGTTCAGTGCAGTCGAAGCAAAAGCTGTTGTTAAACGCGATATCCCTCTTCGCTACGATGACAAGGGTTACCTTGGAACAGGAATCTCTGGCGGAACTGAACTCCTTCGTGTTACTCCGTTTGATCGAATCTTTTTTGTCAGAAAGAGCGGTATTTATACAGTTTGTGATGTTCCGCAAAAGCTCTTTGTTGACAGCGGAATGTGGTACTGTAACTATGCCGACAAAGATATTATCAGCAAGGTAGTCTTTACGATTATCTATCGTGATAACAAGACAAAGATGTGCTACATTAAAAAGTGTTCTGTTCCTAGCTGGATTATGAACCGAGACTATATGTTTGCTCCGGCTGATACAGAAGTTCTGCACATTGACACTAGAAAGAATTTCAAATTCACTTTAAATTATACAAAGAAGCCTCGTGTTACAAAACTTCAGGAAGTATTTAAATCCGGAGATTACCTTGAAAAAGGTCTTAAGGCACAGGGTGTAAGAATATCAAATAAGGAAGTAGATTCTGTTTCTGTTGAGTCAGCCAAACCTGAATTATTCAGTTGATAAGTGCTTAAAAATATAGATGGAATCTGGAAAAAAAATGCAGTCAATAAAAAAATTATCAGAAGAACTTAATGTAAAATTTTCTGCGCTTGTCGGAAAAATAATGATTTCTCTTGGTCTTTTATTGCTGCTTCTTTTTTCATGTTACGTTGTTGTTTCTGTTGCTTCAATCCTTATAGTGCAGTTTTTTTCAAGCTCTCTTTCTGCATTTATTTCTTTTGCATTAGTTCTATTTGTTTATTCAATGATTTTTGTGCTTTACTATGGAGCCATGGTTTTGATAACGAGGCTTGAACGGAATATGAGTGCAAGTCTTGGATATCTTTTTTTAGGTTTTAAGCATAAAAAAACTTCTGGTGCTGTTGCAATTTTTACAGGAATTTTATTCTGGTGCATTATGGCATCTGCAATTCCTATTGTGATGAATGTGGATATGACAAATCCAAATTCTCTTCTTGAGCTTTTTAAGGATACAGAAAAGTTTACAAAACTTTCACGTTATGTAATTTTAATTTTTACATCGCTTTTTATAATTTTATTTTTCAGATTTTCTTTTGTCTGGATTATTATGTATGACCAGAGCGAGATGACGGCAGTTAAGGCTTTTGTTAAAAGCTGGAAAATGTTTAAAGGCCACGTGCTTCATTTTTTTGGATTTGAAATTTATACTTGCCGCAGATATATCCTGACAATTCTTTTTATTGATGCAGCTCGGGCTCTTTTGTATTTTTTTGCAAAAAAAGGACTTGAGTCTTTTTTTGGATATCTGTTTGGCTTTGTAGGTTTTATCAGCGTGTTCCTTATGTTTGCAAAAATCAGTCTTTCGATTCCGTTCTATTATGATAAATTGAATTGCATTTCGACAGAAAGTGCTGAGGACGAGCCTCAGAATATTGATGACTCAAATGGAAATGAAGCATCTGATGATTAGTCATGGCCCACGCGAGTTTGTCGCGTAACGCGAATCCGGCAAGTCGCGCGAGTCTTACGATTTTTAACTTATGGAAGTTCTTACAAAAAAAATTGAAACTGAACTTATTGTAAAAAATTCTCGTTTTATAAATGAATTATTCATCTGCCAGTCTCAGGCTCAGGTGCGCGAAATTCTAAAATCACAGAAAGAAAAATATCAGGATGCAACTCATGTATGCCACGCCTTTGTCCTTGGAAAAGCGGCGGAAGTTTTGGGTATGAGTGATGCCGGAGAGCCAAGTGGAACAGCCGGACGCCCGATGCTTGATGTGCTGAAGGGTAGTGGCATAACAGATATTTTGCTTACAGTTACACGTTATTTTGGCGGGACACTTTTAGGCACGGGCGGTCTTGTAAAGGCGTACGGCGATTGTGCAAAAAGTGTAGTCCAGAGATCGCGCGCGGAAAATGCAGTAGAAGAACTGGTCGAAAAAAAAGAATTTTCATTCAGTGCGGACTACGCGCTTTACGAAGTGCTCAAGCGCCAGATGAAAGATTTTACTTTATATGATTTATCTGAAGAGTTTTCTGACAAGGTTACGATAAAAGCAAAAATCCCTGCCGCAAGCTTTGAAGAGTTTGCAGCAAGAATAAAAAATCTTTCATCTGGCGCGATTGCATTGTAAAGGGTGTCGGTCGCGCGTCTCGGATAAGACAATCGTGTCTGGATAAGACAATCGCGTCTCGGATAAGACAATCGTGTCTGGATAAGACAATCGCGTCTGGATAGGTTTTCGCGTCTCGGATAAGTTCCTGCGCCTGGATAAGAACACGCGTCCCGTTTATATTACGCTTTCGATTATTCTGTAACCGGCTTGTTACATGCAATTCTAAAGCCCACAGTTTTAAACTGACCTGACGCGTAGTTCATTTCTTTGTTTGTGCATTTTCCCGCGCGCGCAGCATCAAAGTAACTTCCGCCGCGATAGTATCTGCTTGAGTCATCACGAACATGATAGCACCATTCAAAAACATTTCCTGACATATCGTAAATCCCATATCCGTTTGGCTTAAGCTTTGCCACTTCATGAGTAGTACCGCCGCTGTTACAGTCAGTCCATGCAACGCTGTCAAGATCGTCACTTCCAGAATACATAAACTTTTCACCGCCACGGATTGCAACGTCCCATTCTTCAAGTGTCGGAATTCTATAACCATCCGCATTTGCATCAAACTCAATTTCTGATTCTATTAAAGTTCCCATGTGCGGAGTGTAGTTCCATTGTGCCGGGTCTGTTGAACCGTTTACTTTGTAGCATGGAGTTTTTCCCATGAGTGCACTCAATTTATTGCAGAATACAAGTGTGTCGTACCAGCTTACAGATTCAACCGGGAGCTTGTCTCCCTTGTTGTTAGAAGGATTTTCTCCTGTAACTGCTTTGTAAAAGTCCTGTGTAATTTCTGTCTTTGTGATGCAAAAGTTTGAATCCGGAATTGAAATTACATCAATCGAAACGCCGTTTCCTAAATCAATTTTTTCATTCTTTTTTCCGCAAGAAAAAAATCCAGCCATAACTGCAACTGTTAAAACTGCAATTTTTGTTTTCAAACTTACTTTCATAAATTCCTCCTGATTCTAAAACGTCATGCATGTTGTCATGGACGCGCATTTGGTAGATCCATTTTCGCGCCTATATGTCACGACGCTGTTTTATTCAACAAGCATAATTTAACATAAACTGAATAATACACAACGGATAAAAATGATATTAAATATGTCAATATTGATATTTTAGACAAAAAAGGTGGAAAAAATACCTTAAAAACCGTAAAATATTGATATGAATGAATATAAGCATGAGAACATCCTTCATAAACGGCATTTTGATCTTCAGTTTTCGATGCGCTTTGAAATTGTCGATGACGTAAATTTTTATTCGCCTTTTCACTGGCACAATCATATCGAAATTCTTTACGTACTTGATGGTCAGATAGATTTTAAAATTGAACAGAGGAAATTTCTTCTTTCGCCGGATGACATGATTATCGTTAATTCAGAAGTGATTCACTCGTCTAAGCTTTGCGGTCATGCGCGTTATATTCTTTTTCAACTTCCACTGAGCGCGTTTGAAGGAATTTACGAAAACATTGAGTATGTTGTATTTAAAGAAAAACCTTCGGCAAAAGAGATTCGTGTGCTTTATGAATACCTGAAAAACATGCTTTCGTTTGTGGATGACAAGTTGCCTGAAAACCGAGTTAAGTTTGTTTCGCTTTTATATGATTTTTTGTATGTCCTTTTAACTTCGTTTCAGACAGAAAAGAAAAAAATTGATTCTTCTCAGTATCATGGAATTAACCGTATTTCTTCTGTTATGTCTTATGTTGAAAAAGAATTCAGAAAAAAAATTACTCTTAATGATGCTGCAGAAATTATAAACGTTACGCCGGAACATTTGTGCCGACTTTTTAAAAAGTATACTGACATGACTTTTAATAATTATTTAATGGCTCAGCGAATTTCTGCTTTTTATCAGATGCTGATTAATTCCGATCAGAAAATTTCTGTTTTACTTGAAGAGTGTGGAATTACAAATTACAAGGTTTTTATCCGCGAGTTTAAAAAGACCTTTGGAAAAACTCCCGAAGCACTTCGTGCAGAAAAGCGCGGATAAGAACCGAATCGCGCGTATTTTGTGTGCGCTGCCAGAAGTAGAGGAATGCGGATGTTGTGTGCTCGGTCAGGAGTAGAGGGCGCGGGTAAAAAAAAATGTCCGCGTGGCAAATATTACTTTACCATGCGGACAGTGCTTTTAAGTTTATTGCTTACCGCTTTACCGGTAAATCAATAATTATTTTACAAATTCCTTCTTTAAGAAATCAAGATCAAGTTCCGGATAAAGAACGTGTGCGCTCAAAAGTTTATTAACTCTTTCGCGTGCTGCTTTCTGAACTTCTGGATCAAGATCAATCTTTCCTTTTGCAGGCTTTCCATCTTTTGTAACGCCAGGTTTTGTTCCCTTGAGGACAAAGTCGATGATAGAAGCAACTTCTTTCATGTCATTTTCATCCATTCCCAAAGTTGTAAGACCTGGAGTTCCGATTCTGATACCAGATGTCCACCATGCACCGTTTTTGTCGTAAGGAAGAGCGTTTGCGTTTGCTGTAACGCCGCACTGGAACAATGCAGCTTCTGCCTGTTTTCCTGTAAGTCCGTAAACTGTTACATCACAAAGCATAAGGTGGTTGTCTGTTCCGCCTGTCTGGAGTGGAATACCGTAAGACTTACATCCTTCTGCCAAAGCCTGTGCATTTTTTACAACCTGTTTTGCCCATGCCTGATATGCCGGAGTGCGGGCTTCTTTAAATGCAATTGCTTTTGCAGCCATTACATGAGCAAGAGGTCCGCCGAGTACCATTGGGCATCCTTTGTTTACATATTCTTCAAATTCTTTTTTACAGAGAATCATAGCACCACGTGGACCGCGGAGAGTTTTATGAGTTGTTGTTGTTACAATGTCAGCCCATTTTACAGGATCAAAATCGCCTTCAAAAACTTTTCCTGCAACAAGACCTGCAAAGTGAGCCATGTCTACCATCAATACTGCTCCACATTTGTCAGCAATTTCGCGGAAGCGCTTAAAGTTAATCTTGCGTGGATAAGCAGAAAATCCTGTCAAAAGAATCAAAGGCTTAACTTCCATTGCCTGTTTTTCAATTGCATCGTAGTCCAAAAGACCTGTTTCTTTGTCTACACCGTAAGGATGAGATTCGAACATACGTGCAGAAACGTTCATCTTGTAACCGTGAGTAAGGTGACCACCACAAGAGTAGTCAAGTCCCATGAGCTTCTGGTTACCGAATTTTTTGCGGAGGTCGTCAAACTGTTCAGCTGTCAAATCGTTTAATGATTTAACACCGAGCTGTTCGAGAGTAGGTGTTTCAACTTTTGCGCTCAAAATTGCCCAGTAAGCAACGAGGTTTGTATCTGCACCAGAGTGTGGCTGAACGTATGCATATTCAGCGCCAAAAAGTTCCATTGCTTCTTTTGCAGCTGTCATTTCAACAGCGTCTACGTTTACACAACCGCCGTAATATCTGTGTTCTGGATATCCTTCTGCGTATTTGTCAGTTAAAAGGTTTCCCATTGCAGCCTGTACGTTAAGTGAACAGTAGTTTTCACTTGCAACGAGTTTTAAGTGACTTCTCTGATTTTCAAGTTCGTTTACGATATCTGCTGCAATATCTGGTCCAACAGCTGCTACCTGCTGAAGGTTTGCAACGTATGCTGTCATTGCAGCATTTGGCTTTCCGTTGCAGGAATTAAGATAGTTTTCTAAAGGTGTAGACATGTTCTACCTCATAAAATGGAATTTTCCCAAAAGCCCAGGCGACCGACTTTTGAATAGGACTTCACGATGTGAATCATCTTTAACGCCAGAAGTTGCTATATATAGTAGTAAATTTGAGTGAACTAATCAAGGCGCGATTTTGGAAAGATAAGAATTCCTGAAACCGCAGCAGAAAATAAAGAAGGCAAAAGCCAGAGCAAAAAATTCCAGCCGCAAATCCATGCAGATTCTGCAATAGCCGGAAGACACATTGCAATTACAAGGGCTGCATAGTTTACAATGTCTTTTGCAAGAGTTGTTTTTAATACACTTTTTTTGCTCAACCAGATATGAACAAAGATTAACATAGAGAGGAAGAGAACTGGTTTTACAAAAAGATAAAAAGCGGCATAAGGCTTGTCAGTTTCTGTGATTAAATATGGAAGATAGATGCTGTAGAAAGAAGCTAAAAGTGGAAAGAAATATGAGCATCTTGCCTGGAATGTATCTTTTTTAGTAATTACAGAAAAAATTACAAAGATTACTGCAACCGGAAGAAGCGACTGTGTAATAAAGTAATATGCAAAATTCCATCCAAAGTTTTTCATTGGAAGAAAGTAAACGCTTGAGAACATCATCTTGTATGCCAGAATAATTGCGCCGGTTAAAATTCCAGAAAAAATTACAACTAAAAAATGCGCTCTGTCATTTTTTTCCTGCTGAAAATAAAAAATCAAAACACTTATTGGCAATAACAAAAACATAAATAAAGTCATGAAAGTATTTTATCACAAATGACAAATAGGTGGCAAGGGCGCGCATTGACGGGGCGTGTTAAAATTACCTGACGCACGTTAAATTACCAGACGTTCTTTATAGAGTAGAGAAAAATTTTACTGTCACAGTTTACAATTGAATATTTTTTTTGCAATAGATTTTTTTATAAGGTCTCTTATTTTTCTGGTTCAAGTAAATCATCGGAAGATACGCCTAGAATTGTTGAAAAGGCTTTAAGCTCAATGTCTGTTACAAAACGCTGACCACTTTCTATTCTTTGAATTGCATTTTTGTCTAAATCGATGCCCACAAGCTGCATTTTGTCTGCAAGCGCACGCTGTGACATAGTTGGTGAGAGTTTTTTGCGAATAATGGCGATTTTTGCGCCCGAAATATTGTTTCTGTTACCGTTTTTGTTTTTATACATAATTTGACATTTACTACTTGTCAATTCTTAATTGTAGGTTATAATGAAAAATATATGACATTTACTGAATGTCAAAATTAACCAGAGGTTTTATTATGGAATTGATTAAGGAAAAGGCAATCTTTGTCTTACGAGGAGGCGGATCTTCCGGAAAGACAGAAACTTTATTGCGCTTGTGCCATTTGCTGTCTGTTATTTCGGATACTTTTGCAATTGAGCGGTATAGTGAGTGGACTCATGATTGCTACGGTGCATTTTACTTTGGTAACAAAGCAGTTTGTGTTGGTACTGCAGGTGACAATAAGGGAGAAATTGAAGGAAATATTGAATTCTTCCGAAAGAAAAAAGCTTCTGTCATTTTTACGGCAGTACAGATTAAATCGGGGAGAAACAATAACTTCGACAAACAGCTTTACGATTTTGCTCAATCAAAAAAATATCAGATTGTGAATCTGGAAAAAAAAGATTATAAGACCAATGCCGAAGCGGCTTATGAGCTTTTTAAGAAAAGTTTCTTACAAGAAGAGTAAGAAGGAGATTGCTATGAAAAATAAAATTTTTATTTTAAGCGCGGCTATTATTTTCGTTTTAACGGGTTGTGGAAATGTCAGCGGAGGCCAAAATGCTCCTGCTGCAAGTGCTGTGCCGCAGGCTTCTGGTCAAAGTCAGACAACAAATCAAGAGAGTGCAAACACAACCACTGAAACTGAAAATGTTGACGAAGATGGTTACCTTATTGTTGAAGTAACTGAATCTACTATAATTGATGTAATCAATGCAACTACAAGAGACACTAAACTTGTAGTAGTTGGTGACTTTGGTTTGAGATTCGTATATATTAGAGAAGCAATGAATTCTACTAATTGTAATTTCAAATTTGACTTCTCTAATGCAACTGTTACTCAACAACTTGATTTTGAAAATACAAGATTAACAGCTATTGTTCTACCTAGAAATATTAACAGATTAGCATTAACTTGCTTGGCATATACAAATATTTCTTCAATCGTTATTCCTGATAATATTTCTTCAATTGGTACAAAAGCTTTTAGAGGTTGTACATCTTTAACTTCAATTGTTATTGAGAATGCAAACATTACAATCGAAGATGATTCTTTTATTGGTTGTTCTAATGTTACTTCTCTTACAACTCCTGTAATGAATTTTATTTCAAATATGGGTGCTGTAAATTTGTCGTCACTTACACTTAATGCTGTTCCAAGAATGTTCACAGGTCTTAAGGGAAATACAAAGATTCAGTCTGTTGTAATTCCTGAAGGTGTTGAACAAATTGGTGCAGAAGCTTTTGAAGATTCTGTTGTTGAAACTATTACTGTTCCTAGTACACTCACATATATTGGTGCTCGTGCATTTAAGAATAGTCAGTGTACAAGTTTGGTAAACAACATTTTCACTGATACTATTTGGGGTAATTATTATTACAGACAGCTTTACCATGACAATGTTGGATATAGGGGTTTAAGTAATTCTGAAATGCTTGAAATTATGAAAAATTCAAGATTTTATGAAGATGCATTTATCAAGGTAGAATAAACCTTAAATATAGTTCAGACTATACTGTTTGTATATAAAAAGCTATCTGCAAGAATACTATTTTTCAGGTAGCTTTTTAATATAAAATTTATACTCAAAACGCCCAGGTCCCGTACGGGTCGAGCCATTCGCTTTTGTCAGAAAAGACAATTTTTGTAACAAAAATACGTCCGATATAAAAACTGCCTTCTTCAATCAACTGATTAAAATCTAAATCCGTGTCGTCCCAAAGACTCATGACTTCTCCAATATCAATGCAGTTAAAGATGCTTTCGCCTTCTTCTATAGAACAAAAAATTTCTCTTTCAAAGCTGTAAGTGTTTTCATAAAAGTCAGATTCCGAATTTTGAAAATTTAGTTCAACATTTACAACAAAGGATTCAATTGTTTTAGATGAAAAATTTTTTAACGCAAAATTTAATTCTGCGCCGTTTAATTCCTGCTCTGTAATTGAATATACAAAAAAACTGGGAGCAGAACTTTTGCATGAACAAATTCCGAGTGCCGCAAAAACCAAAAATAACGGGAAAAATTTTAGTGCTGATAAACTTTTTAGTGCATTTTTCAAGATAGTACCTCCGCAAAAAAAAACAGGGCATTAAAAAATGCCCTGTATATTCATACTTTTTTTTCTTAAAAAAAGTGCACTAAAAATCAGATTTTTTTTATTTTTTCAGTAAGACTTTTGTGCCATCAATTGTCGCAAGGTGTTTTTCAAAATAAAGTGGTCGGTTATTTACAAAGCCGACTCGGACAACCATTGTATCCGTTGCGTTTGGCATATCATCCATTCCCGGAAAAATAAAGTTTCCAAGCGAATAAACAATTATCGAATTGTTATACATTTCAACCGGCTGAAGAACATGAGGATGGGATCCAAATACAACTGCCGCACCGGCATCGCAAGCCTTTCTATATAATTCAATCTGGTCGCCCGCAGGCTGTAGGCTATATTCATAGCCACCGTGAATATTAACGATTATAGTTTTGTCTTTTGGCTCATTTAAATTTTCATCTTCAATCAGTTTTATGGTTTCATCAGACTTCCATAAAATTCCGGCACGTGTTAAAGATGCACTTGCATGAATTAAACCGTCAAATCCTGTCCGTTCAGTTGGAAAAGCTCCAAAAGAAAGGATGCTCAAATTTGTTCCGTTCACATTCTCCCGATAAAAATGCGAAGCATCATCGTAAGTGTAGCCCGCTCCCGAAGTTCCAAAGCCTTCTTCCCGCACCGCAGTAAGCGTGTCAACAAAACCTTTTTCGTTGTAATCATAGCAGTGATTGTTTGTCAGCATCAGATAATCAAAACCCGCATCTTTTAAAAAGTGTAGGACATTGCGCTTAAATTTAAACCGGAATGTTTTTGGCCACGAAATATCATGGTCTGTAACTGCGCCTTCAAGATTTCCGATTGCATAATCACTGTTTACAAAAAGCGGCATCGTATCCTGGAAAACTGATGAAGCATCATTGCTTTTTTCAAGTTCTTCTGCAATTCCACGGTTTAAAATAATATCACCGCATGCTGCAACAAAAAAGACTTTATGCAGTTTAGTCTCTGGCTGTTTTTTGGCAAAAACTTTTTCACTTCTGTAAAGCGGATAGTCCGGTGAATCTGGATAATAAATTTTTTCATTTTTTTTAACAGGAAGGGCAATGTAGTTTGCGGGAATTTCCTGTTCTATATAAAAGGTTGTATTTGAAGGATTATTGTCAGTATCTATATCGTAACAGGTGTAAGAAAGATTTTCATCAAACGGCACACACGGAAACAGATAAGTTTTTTTTTCAAATTCTTTTTGACATGAAAAAAATAAAATTGAAAGTGATGTAAAGAGAATAATTTGCCTTTTCATATTTATTATTCTACTGCTTTTAAGAATTTATAAAAAGTGTTAAAATATTTGTTGAAAGATATTTTTAATATATTCCTCAGGTAGAAAAATGATTACGTATTGGCAGCAGATTGACGGAAAATTAATTAGTCTCGAAAAACAGGAGCTTGATCCAAAAAAACGCACCTGGATTGATGCACGCTGCGTTACGCGTGAAGATATTTCTATCCTTGAAAACGAATATAAAATCGATCAGGATTATATTCTTGATATTCTCGACCCGGATGAACTTTCTCGTATCGAAGATGCTGATGATTATATTTTGACAATTACGCGCCTTCCTATTTTTGTTCCGACTGCTGAGATATCGTATTTTTCAATTCCGCTTGGTGTAATTTTGTTTCCGGATAAAATCATTACAATCTGCTGGACAGATTGCGAAGTTTTAAAAGATTTTTCTGCTAACCGCGTAAAAGGAATTTCTTTAAATGACTTTCCTGCTTTTATCGTTCAGATTTTAAGCCGCGCTGATATAACATATCTTCGTTACTTAAAAGAAATAAACCGCCGTGCTTCAAGCATTCAGGGTGAACTGCAATATACGATTGAAAATAAAGAAATTCTTCAGCTTTTGAATTTACAAAAGTCAATGGTCTTTTTTACAACTTCACTTAAGAGTAATCAACTTTTGCTTGAAAAAATCCGCAAGACAAAATACATCAAGCTTGACGAAGAAGACCGTGACTGGCTTGATGATGTAGAAATTGATAACCGACAGGCTTTGGAGATGGCCGATACTTATTCAGAAATCTTTTCGCGCGTAATCGATGCGTTTGGTTCAGTAATTTCCAATAACATGAACGTTGTAATGAAAAAACTTACAATCGTAACCGTTGTTATTTCTGTTCCGACATTTATTACAAGTTTTTATGGAATGAATATTTATCTGCCATTCTCTAACCTTGGACCTATCAGCGTTGTTATAGTAACAGGTATTTGTCTGCTTGGAATTTGGGTAACAAATTTTTTCTTGTCTGACAGACGCAGACTTAAGAAAAAAATGCCAAAGACAAAAAGACATGGACTTCGAAAACGTCTTGAATTGAAAAAGCTTAAAAAGCAGATTGAAATTCAAGAAGCAGATTTAGAGGGAAGAAAATGAAAAAGATTAAAAAAATAATTTCTGTATCAGTTATAGCAGCTGCCTTAGGTGCATCAATTTTTGCTCTTGAAACAAAAAAATCATCCAAAAAAACACCGTTCAGTGATATTGAACTTGTTCAGCTTGGTCCTCAGGAAGGAGTAATGTTTGACACTTTTGTCATCGGCGAAAACAGTCAGTCAATGACAGCAACCCGCTGGATTACTTCTTTTAAAATGAATAAATATGAAACAACTTACAATCTCTGGTATATAGTAAGAAACTACGCAGAAGAAAAAGGCTATGTGTTTCAAAATCCAGGACAGGAAGGTGCATTTGGCCGTCGCGGAAAAGCTCCTACAAAAGACGGCGCTTATCAGCCTGTAACGATGATAAGCTGGTATGACATAATTGTCTGGTGCAACGCTTTAAGCGAGATGATGGGACGCGAGCCATGCTACTATCATAACAATCAGATTCTGCGTGATGCAACTGATACTGCTTCCTGCGATCTTGCAGAGTGTAAGTGGGAATGTAACGGTTACAGACTTCCGACAGAAGCAGAGTGGGAATATGCCGCTCGAGTGACAAAGGCTGGGTTCCAAAGCGGAGCACTTGCTTCAGGCCAGGTTTCAAATCTTGGCCTTGACAGTAGTGACGTAAAAGAGACATCTGTTGCCTGGTGCGATGTCAATACAAACACGACCCGCATCGTTGGAACAGCAGGAACTGTATTTAAAAGCCTCGAAACCGCCGCCGCTCCAGGCAGTGGTAATGCCAATGGTGCAGGCCTTTTTGATATGAGCGGCAATGTTCTTGAGTATTGCTGGGACTGGCTTGAGACCTACAAAGACATCACTCCAGGTGAACGTGCAACTGGTCCGCAATACGGAGACGAGCGCGTATGTCGCGGCGGCTCATGGTCATCGTATACCGGCTTTATTTATGCTGGTGACCGTTACGGTTTTGACCCGAATGAATTTTATAATTACCTTGGATTCAGATTCTGTACTTCAGAAAGTTATCCTGCAAAATTGTATGATGCAGACGGTAATCAGATTCAGTAATTTGTAAGTGCGGTATTTGCACTATGAATGTATGCGGTGGGATTTTTAATTTTTATGCCTGCATACTGCTTTGAATATTTGTGGTTTGTGGTATTTTTATTAAGAGGTGTCTATGACAAAAGAAGAAGCTCGCCTTAAGGCAGAAGAAAATTTTAAAAGCGGCTACAACTGCGCGCAGGCAGTGGCAAAGGTTTTTGCAGACGAAGCCGGAATTGACTCTGACACACTGGTACGTCTTGCGCAGGGCTTTGGCGGAGGAATGAGCCGTCAACGCGAAGTGTGTGGGGCCGTAAGCGGTATGGTAATGATTGCATCTCTTTTGTGCGGAAGTTCTGATCCGGCGGATAAAAGTGCAAAAGACAATTGTTATGATAAAATTCAGGCTTTGTGCCAGAAGTTTCGTGAACAGAACGGTTCTATAATCTGCCGTGAACTTTTAGGACTTGTCCCGATGGGGCAGAGTGAGGCCGCGCTAAAAAATAAAACTCCGGTTGAACATAAGGTTGAATCAAGTGTCAGTTCTGAGCGGACTACAGAATATTATAAAAAGCGTCCGTGTGCGCTTTTGTGCGCAGATGCTGCCGAGCTGCTTGCAGATTTCTTGTCGAAGAAGTGAAGAACGCACCCGCAATAATTGCATGGGCGCGATATATGACACAGAGATTTACGGAAGTGAAGGAGAGAATTGCGAACCTCGTGTTCACAATTCTCGAAGCGAAAAGCTCAA
>JAILNY010000007.1 GCA_024691105.1 Treponema sp.
GGTTCTACGGAGCCGGAAATGTTCCGACAAGCATGACCTTAATCAGCCTTGGCACTACCGCAGTATGCTTTTTCTTTGGCTTGATTTTGTTTAACAAAAACGAACGTACATTTGTTGATGTTATATAAATAAAAAAAAGACGGCACAGATGAAATTATTCAAATGCAGCCGTCTTTTTTTTGCTTTTTTACGCTCGAAAAAGAAAATTCTGAGCGCAATTTTTTTTTAGCAGATTTCCATGATCCAGCCTTCCGGAGCTTCGATGCGTCCCATCTGGATTCCTGTCAAAGTATCGTATACCTTTTTAAGAACCGGACCAAAGTCATTCATTCCGCTTGGAAGACAGATTTCTTTTCCGTGATCAACAATTTTTCCGATAGGAGAAATTACTGCTGCAGTTCCACAAAGACCACACTCTGCAAAGTCTGCAAGTTCATCTTTATGGATTTTGCGTTCTTCGACTTCAAGACCAAGATATTTTTTTGCAACATCAACAAGCGAACGTCTTGTGATAGAAGGCAAAATACTGTTTGACTTTGGAGTTACAAGCTTATTGTCCTTTGTTACAAAGAGAATATTTGCTCCGCCAGTTTCTTCGATATAAGTATGTGTCTGAGGATCAAGATACATATTCTCGTCAAAACCGTTTTTATGAGCGTCAACAATATTGTAAAGGCTCATTGCATAGTTAAGACCTGCTTTAATGTCACCTGTTCCGTGAGGAGCGGCGCGGTCTCGGTCTGAAATACGAACTGTAATCGGATGAGCTCCACCTTTAAAATATGGACCAACCGGGGTTCCAAAAAGTCTGAACTGATACTCCTGTGCAGGTTTTACACCGATTACGGCACTTGAACCAAACATATATGGTCTAAGATAGAATGTAGCGCCGCTTCCGTATGGTGGAACCCAGCTTGCATTTGCCTTAACGACCTGACGTACGGCATCAATAAAACGTTCTTTAGGAAGAACAGGCATTTCAAGACGCTCACAAGATGTTGCCATACGTTCAGCATTTAAATCTGGACGGAAAGTAACAATCTTGCCTTGTTCTGTAGTGTAAGCTTTTAGACCTTCAAAACATGTCTGTGCATACTGTAAGACACCAGCACATTCTGTAATCTGGACTGTAGCATCATCTGTAAGTACACCGTTGTCCCATGCGCCATCCTTAAAGTTTGTAACATAACGTTTGTCAGTCTTTACGTAGCCAAACCCTAAACTACCCCAATCAAGATTTTGTTTTTCCATTATTTTCCTCCAGCCTTTATAAGGCATTTCTTGATATATTATATATCATTTTCAAGTTTTATTACAACTATTTTTTATTCATACTTTAGAATTTAAGCATTATTTTAATTCAGTCTGTCAAAAGGAACATAAAATTTGTCATGTTTTTTGACACAACAGATAAGGTTTGCTATAATTTTATCTATGGAGAAATTAAAAAGAATCGGATTAATTATAAACGATTCTTATTCAGACTACGAAAAAGAATTAATCTCTGGGGTAGCACAATGCTGTAAAGACTTTGGTTATACCCTGATTATTTTTTCTGTAGGTGAATTGAATTCATACCACTATCAATATGCTTTTCAAAAACGCTCAACAGCATCTCTTGCACACATTAACAATGTTGATGGTGTTGTACTTGCAAGTGCTGTACTTGGAAATTACGTTTCAAGAAAAGAATTTTTTTCTTATATCAATAAAGCATTCAATCTGCCCAAGGTAAGTATAGGGCTTGAAATTCCTGAAATTCCAAGTATTGTCGTAGACCAGACAAGAGGCTTTAAGCTTCTGATTGAAGAACTTATAAAAAATCAAGGCTGTAAAAAGTTTGGTTTTATTGGAATTGATTCTGCAAACGAAGACGGTCAAATACGAACTGAAGTCTTTAAAGAAGTCCTCACAAACTACAATATTCCTTTTGATGAAAATGATTTTATGCTCGGCCGATTTACTTATAACAGTGCAGACAAGGCTATTGAGCGCTATGTAAGAAAAAAGGGTTCTTTTGACTTTGATGCAGTAGTTTGTCTAAATGATGATATGGCTTTTGCATGTATGGACTATTGCAAGAAAAATTCAATTTCAATCCCTGATAAAATTAAAATAACAGGCTTTGATGATGTTCCAAAAGCACGTTTTGAAAATCCAAGTCTTTCTACAATTAATCAAGGAATTTCAAAACAAAGTTATCTTGGAACAAAAACTTTGATTGATTTACTGGAAGGGAATGATGTTCCTTTGACACAGACTGTTTATCCAGAACCAGTTTTCAGACAGTCTACCGGCACCGTTTCTCTAACCGATACAAAAACAAATTACATTGACAGCTCAGGAAACAAAATTAATTTTGATATAACAGATTTTTCAGAAAGTAAAAACGAATGGCTTTCTAAAAGATCTCAACTTTTTAAATTAAGTCATCTGCATAATTCACTACAAATAAAAATGACATTTGCAGAGCTTAGAACAAACTTTTACAACCTTATAAAAGAATTTGAAATTTGCGCAGCTGCCTTAGTTTTGTATGACACACCAATCTCATTAAAAGAACCATTTTTATATTTTCCTCTTCCTGATTCTGCTATCGTATTTACATCCTTTGATGAATCCATCGGATATTTTCAAAATGCAGAAGAGGATTATATTCATTTTAATCCACGAGAAAAACTTTTACCATCACGCGTATTAAACCTATCAAAAACAAAGTTAAATATTTATCCCCTTTCTGAGGGTGACTTACAGTTTGGTTACATTATTTACGAGTTTGGAACATTCGAAGAATTAATTTATGAAATGATGAATTCTATGTTTTCTCATCTTGTATCAACAGCCTATGAAAACTCAAGAATTGAACATGTCAATACACAGTTAAAAAAAGAAAACGAATCGCTTTCTAAAATTTCTATTACAGATGAGCTTACAGGTCTATTAAACAGACGAGGCTTTATAAATCTTGGACAGCAAACAATAGATATTTCGTTAACCTTAAAAAAACAGGGGCTTGTTATTTTTGGAGATATGGACGGCCTAAAAAAAATAAATGATACTTATGGACACGAGGCCGGAGATAAAGCAATAAAGGCAGAAGCCACTATTTTAAAAAACAACTTTAGATGTACAGATATAATTGGCCGGCTTGGTGGAGATGAATTTGCAATAATTGCTCCAAATCTTACTATACGCATTTTTGAACGCATAAGGGAAAAAATTGAAGAAGATTGCAAAAAATGGAATATAGAATCTAATGAAAAATTTTCTCTTTCGATAAGTCTAGGCTATGCAGACTTTTCATCTGCAGACTTTAATCTTCCGGATATCCTAAAATCCGCAGATGAAATTTTATATATGGAAAAAAAACGAAAAAAGGGCTTATCCCAATAACCGATTTTCTTTCTAAAAAAAATTCAAGGCAATAAATTACCGGCACTTAATTTTCATAAGTTCAAGCCGGCCTTCTACCGTAATCTTTTCACCAGGCTTAACCGCAATCAAATCTTCTGCTTTTAGTCCAAAAGATGCACCGTCTGCATTTTTTACAGTACCTTCACCAGAAATAACAAACAAAAGCTGCCAGTCGCGTGAATCCTGTTTTTCATGACTGCAAAGCATACTGTAACCGCCGGATACCTTTATCTTTTCAAGCGAAAAATACTGACACTCAAACTCTTTGTCAAATTGTGCAATCGGTAAAAGATTATCCTCTTTTATAACAGAAAGACCTTTCTGTACATGAATCTCGCGTGGACGCCCCCAGTCATAAAGCCTGTAAGTCAAATCACACGACTGCTGTACTTCCAGAAGACGAAGTCCGCCGCCAATGGCATGAACTGTTCCTGCCGGAATAAAAACAAAGTCCCCTTTTTTTACGTTTACGTAATTCAGATAATCTTCAAAAGATTTTTTTTCAATTGCTCTTTCAAGTTCAGAGCGTTCATATTTTTTACAGGAATCATTTTTCAATCCAAAGACAAGCTTTGCATCAGGTTCAGCATCTAGTACATACCAGCACTCTGTCTTACCACGATTTCCGACTCCTTCAAGTTTTACGGCAGCCTCATCGTCCGGGTGTACCTGAACAGAAAGATATTCATTTGCCTGAATTACTTTAACCAAAAGCGGATAATCTTTTCCGCATTCGCTGACAAATTCTTCGTGACTTAAAACAGGATGAACAGACGCAATCCAGTTTTCGTATCCCCATACTTTTTCAGAATGAAGGGCATTAAGTTTTAACATATATCATTCCTTAAAACGAAAGGCCGCGGTCATTAAAACTTCCGCGGCCTTGAACAATACCAGACACAAGGCCGGTGCAAATTTGATTATCCCCAGAGTTTTTCCGGATAATAATTTGTTTTAATTTTATTAATAATTTCCTGTTTAACAATTTCGCGGTCTTCTGGATATGTCATTCCAAACCAGCTTTCTGAAGAAGTAAAGAATTTAATTTTTCCTTCACCGTTTTTAACAATGTCACTTGCAGCAACAGGCAAAAGAGCTTCCTGTTTTTCTGTGTAAAGACCTGACTTTTTAAAGTTTTCCCAGTACTCATGAAATCCTTCAAAGGCTTTTGGTGTAAAGCCAAAAAGGTTCATACTAACCCATTCGTTTCCGGTCATCTGAATTTTTGAACCGTCAATTTCACTTACAATGCCGTCACCTTCGTAACTGATTTTTGTGTTTTCAACGATTGAATCAAGATAACCGTCTTTTACAGTACATACACCGCGCGAAACAGATCCGCTTTTACTCATTGTTTTTCCAAGAACATAACCTACCATTGCATGTTCTGTACAGTCATTAGAAACATTAGAAAGATAATTTCCGAGAGTTGCAAAGGCTTCACGGCCATAATAGTCGTCAGAATTAATTACAGCAAATGGTGCCTTAATTTTTTCTTCTGCACATAATACAGCGTGAATTGTTCCCCATGGCTTTTTGCGTTCTGTTGTTTTTGCAATTTCGTCTGCAGACAAAAGGCTTTCTCTTGACTGGAAAACATAGTCAGCATCAAAGTTAGCTGCAATTCTGTCAAAGAGCTTTTCTCTAAAATCCTTTTCAATATCTTTTCGAATTATAAATACAACATTTCCAAATCCACTTTTTTTTGCGTCAAAGTTTGCAAAGTCTAATAAACATTCACCGTTCTGACCAACAGCATCAATCTGTTTAACTCCGCCATAACGGCTTCCCATTCCTGCTGCAAGTACTAAAAGAGTTGGTTTCATATTAATCCCCTATCTAAAAATTATTAAATTATTATAACATTTTTTTTATAAAAATAATATACCAAAAACAGCTCCTGCTAAAATTAAAAGTGCAGGATGAATTTTTGTAATAAATAAAGCTCCAAGTGCAAGTGCATAAAAAATTAATGATTTCCACTGGAACAAATCAAAAAATCCACCGTTAAATTCTTTTATGCCTGAAACACCTGTACGAACACTTATGTTCAATAATGCAACTTCAAAAACCTGAACAAGGGCTACAAGAATAAGTCCTGTAGTTGCAGGCCTTAGAGTTGAAAACGCCGCTTTAACGAGAGGCTTTTCCTGAAACCTTGAAAAAAGTTTTGCGATAATTATTATACAGATTACACTCGGTAAAATTTCTCCAAGAGTTGTAATGCAACCGCCTGCAACTCCGTAAAAATGATTTCCAACATAGGTTGCCATATTTATTCCGATTGGCCCAGGTGTACTTTCTGAAATGGCAATCATATTTACAAATACATCAGAAGGAATAAGTCCTCTGTCAACCAAAAGTTGCTGCATCAGAGTAATGGCAACAAGGCCTCCACCAATTGTAAAAAGACCTATATAAAAAAATATAAAAAACAACTGTAATAATGAAGGAGCTGTCATTTTTCTTTCTCCACAGACGAAGCAGCTACAGAAGCACGTTTTTTATTAATATAAAAAATAATAATTCCAAGGACTGCACTTGAAAAAATAATTATAAAAGCTGGAACATTAAAAATGAATATACTTCCAAAAGCTAAAGCCATTATAATAACAGACAGAATATTTTTTAGAGATTTTTTTGAAAAATTAATGAATGCATAAGTCATATTTGCGGCGACCGCTGCATTAATTCCCTTAAGAGCTTTTTTTACCCACAGAATATTATTTACCGAATCAATTAAAAATGACAGAACAGAAATAATTATTACAGAGGGCATAACGATTCCTAAGGTTGCAACAACACCACCTGTAATTCCTGCAAGCTTATGACCGCAAAAGGTTGCAACGTTTACAGCAATAATTCCCGGCGTTGACTGTCCGATAACAAAGTAGTCCATAAGTTCATCAGAGCCTACCCATTTGCGTTTTAAAACCAGTTCCCTTTCAAGAATTGGAAGCATTGCAATTCCGCCTCCAAAGGTCACAAGTCCTATTTTGAAAAATGTAAAAAACAAAGAAAAAAAGATTTTAAAATTTTTATTCTGCATATAATTCCTTATTCTTAATTATGAATGATATCTTTCTGATTTAATTCACTTGCAAGATTAAAATTACGATATTTGTGAGGAGTAATTCCTTTAAACTTTTTAAAGATTCTGATAAAGTAACTGAAATCCTTAAAGCCACAGTTTGAAGCAATATTCATTAATGAATCGTCACAATTTCTAATCAAAGAGCAGGATTTATCAATCCGATAGGCATTTAGATATTCGATAGGAGTGCGGTTAGTCATTTTTCTGAAAATACGGCAAAAATACTTTGGACTCATTCCGGCTTTATCAGCCAGCTCTTCAAGCGTAATCTGTCTAGAATACTGATCTGCAATCAGATTTAAAACTGCACGCATCTGTCCTGAACGGAACTGCCGTTTATCTAAAGGCTTATTATCTTCAGAATAAAAATGCATATTTTTTATATAACCCAAAAGACACAAAAGTCTGCCAACAATAACAAGTTCATAACCGTTATCTTTATTCCTCATCAAATCAAACACGCTGTCAGTTTCGGTTTTTATAGCGTTATTTGCAATTTTAAAAATTGAATTTAAAATTATTCTGTGGCAGGCAATATCATTTAAAAAAGAATCCGGCGCATATTCTTTCATTCGTAAAAGATTAAAATCAAAAACAATTGATTCATATTTACATGGAAGAATATTTTCATCATCGCCATGCAAAACGCCGTCCTGAATAATGCAGTAATCATCTTTTTCAAGACTAACCTTTTTACTGCCTAAAACAAGATTAAGATTTCCTTCTACGACATGAATAATTTCATAATCGGTATGCCAGTGCACAGGAAGCTTATACAATGGAGAAGAAGTATTGCTCCAGTAATATTGAATCGGAAAAAAAGCATTACCACGCTTAACTATTTCTTTTTTTTTGGAATCAATCATGCTTTTTTCTCCATAAAAAACTTATATATTTCTTCCATAAAGTTTTGAAAGGAATTTTAAATTACAGGCAAGGTTTTCATCAAGTGCACTTATATCAAAACGCCACTTCCAGTTTTTACCGACAGTACTTGGCTCATTCATACGGCCTTCTGAACCGATTGCAAATAAATCCTGCAGAGGAAAAACTGCCATCTGTGCGCTGGATGCCATTGCAGCCTTTATCAAAAGCGGACAAAGTTCTTTATTATTATCCATCTGCCGTGCTTCTTCAGCAGACATTTCTTTTCCTGTCACATATTCTGCAACAAGGCATAACTGTTCATCACTTATATTATCAAGCCAGCCCTGCATTGTTTCATTATCATGAGTTCCGGTATAGACAATACAATTCTGGTTATACATATGCGGCAAAAATGAATTAATCATTCCGTTTTGTTTTGCTTCATCAACGCTGAATGCAAACTGCAAAACTTTCATTCCGGGAAAATTAAAATCATCACGAAGTTTTTTTACACCATCAGTAATTACACCAAGATCCTCTGCAATAAGAGGAAGTTTTCCAAGACGTTTATTGATTGCATTAAACAAATCGTGTTTAGGGCCATCAATCCATTTACCATTAATGGCCGTAGTCTCTCCATAAGGAACAGACCAGTATGCTTCAAAACCCCTGAAGTGATCTATACGGACATAATCAACAAGTTTAAGCATGTGCTGAATGCGCTTAACCCACCAGTCATATCCGTCTTTTTTCATTGCATCCCAATCGTAAAGCGGATTTCCCCAAAGCTGCCCTGTAGCACTAAAATAATCAGGAGGAACGCCGGCAACACATAATGGATGACCATCTTTATCAAGCTGAAACAATTTTTGATTTGACCATACATCAGAAGAATCCGCAGCAACAAAAATCGGAATATCACCGATAATTGAAATTCCTTTTTTGTTTGCATATTCTTTTAAGGATGTCCACTGATCAAAAAAGAAAAACTGAATTACTTTAATGACTTCGATCTCTTGAGTATGTTCACTATTCCATTTAGAAACAGAAGCTGGATTACATGAACATAAATCACCTGGCCAGTAATTAAACCAGACAGTCTTTATTCCGGAAAGCTTTTCTTCCTGAGCCTTTTTATCATAAAACGATTTTACACTCATAAAGTTTGCATAGCCGTCAAGCCAGAGCGCATTGTCATTTTTAAATGCCTCGTATGCAACTCTATCTTCTTTTGAGCAGTTATTTAAAAACCATTGGGCGCACAAATTCAAAACAGGAAGCTTCCACCATACAACACTTCCAAAATCAACCGGTCCTTCATTTTTAATATAATCAGGCGGAGTAATAAGATTAGATGCTGCACGATTTTTTTCTACAAGCAGATCCAGATCTATCATCAAAGGATTGCCGGCAAAAGTGCTGAACGATGCATAAGGAGAATCTCCGTATCCTGTAGGTCCAAGCGGAAGAATCTGCCAGAGTCTCTGTCCTGCACTTTCAAGCCAGTCAACAAAGTCATAAGCCTTTTTTCCGATAGTACCGATTCCCGGCACACCAGAAAAAGATGTCGGATGCATTAAAATTCCACTTACTCTCTGCTCATTCATTTTACTCTACCTCACAAGATTATCAAAAAGTGCAAAAGCATCTATTCCGTTTACAAAGGTTCCCTCTGGATAAATTGCAAGAGTATTATCTCTTCCGCCTTCAAGATGAACAGATGTAATTCCGTGCTTAATAGAAATATCTGCTTCAAGCAAAGCCGACGCATGATCACACAAACGTACAAGCTTACCGTCAACAGGATCAAATTCATTTGTATTGTAAAGTGAATTTAATTCTTCAAAGTTTACATGCTTTATACCACCATCTTTTTTAATACGGTTTTCAAATTCATCGCTTGTAAAATACATTAGTTCATCTACAAAAAACTCTTCCATAAGAGGAACAAGTTCTTTACTTACAATTTCATCTTCAATATGCTTTACAATACTTGGAAGTTCATCCGTTGCCTGTTTTACAGGGCTTATAATGTCGCGAGTAACTGCTTCTGGTAAATCATGAAAAAGCGCTGAGAAAAAATTATTGAATATACGCTTTTGACAAAGCTTTACAGGATTCTGGCGGCTGAGTAAAAATGTCAGTACCGCTACAAAATAACTGTGACCAATGACACTTGTATTAGGCACTCGCGGCGTCTGGTTCCATCTGCGCTGAAACCTTAACTGTTCTGTCTTAAGCAAAAATTCATACGGACGCTGCTTTGTCATCAAAAGCTGCAATCCTCTTAAATCAAGATATTTTTGAATGTCGTGATTAAGTTCAGTTTCAATTTTTGAAAGCCGCTCGTGTTCATTTACAGGCCGAATCATTTCAAGTTCGCGCATTGTCGAATATTTATGAGCCGCCTGATAAACATGAAAAGTAAGTTTATCTTCTTCTGCAATTGGAAATGAACCTGCTTTCTGGCCGACATAAATTGTAAACGCCCTGAAAAGTTCATCATCATTTATCAAAGTCTTATACTGATTTAAAACCCATTCATTAAGACGCATGTATTCAGAAGGATATTCCTGCTTAATAAGAGCCTGAACAGGAGCCTTAATATCGCACAGAGCAATCTTTTTTAATAAGTCAAAAAAAGAAGCATTGATAATCCATGTCCAGTTAATTTTATGGCCGACATTTTCTTCAAACTTTCCAATGATATAAGCTAGAACCATTTTTTCTGCGGCCTTATCCATTTCGATAAGATCAAACGGTCTGATTAAATCATTCCAGCGTTCTATAGAGAAGGCTTCAAAAATTTTTAAAACAAGTTTTTTATTAAGCATCAATACTCCGCAAGACTTTTTTATCAGTCTTTTGCACTAAGCCCTAAAGGTGCAATTCCTTTTGCATGGCTTTCTTTATATGTTTTGTAAACTTCAATTCTGCCTGTAATAATTGCCTTACGCGCATTTTCGGCAGAAAAGACTACAGATGATTTTAACATTTTATTTGAATGTGTAAAACCAAGCGCGTTATCTTTTAATTCTAATTCAATTACACAGCCTTTAAATACTTCATCTTCTACAGCCTTAATTGCAATCGCAGCGGCGCGACCTGCATCCTTAGTCATCGACGTAAGAACCGCAGACTTTGTTCCTGAATATATTCCCTCGACATACTGGTCTCTATCAACACCAATTGCCCAGACATTTTTTCCTTTTATCCGCTGTTCCTTTGCTTCACCAATAACGCCAAGCCCGCATCGTCCAGCAGCACAAAAGATTGCATACACACCGGAATCATACCAGCGCGTTGCAACAAGGTTTGCCTTAATCGGAGCATTCCAGCTGTCTGTATAATAATCAATAATTATCGAATCTGGAAAAACAGATTTTATCCCCTGAATATAACCCATCTCAAACATAGTAATAGCAGGACCTTTAACTCCACCGATAAAGCCAAACACAGGATTTTTTATACCATCCTCTTTTGCCTGAAGAGCCGCAACAAGTCCCACAAGATAAGAGCCTTCTGAACTGTCAAAAGCAATGCTCATTACATTTTCGCCAAGAAAAAACTCAGAGTCTAAAACTGCAAATTTTATCTGAGGATATTTTTTTGAAAGTTCTGAAATAGTTTTTGAATAATAGTTAATAGTGATGATTATTAAATCAAATTTTTCTTCGTTTAATTCACTTACAATTGCAGGAAGTTCTTTTTCTGAACTGCACAACCGATAATCGTATTTTATTCCGGAATATTTTGGATTTTTAATATTATCTTTATAATAAGAAACAACTCCCTTCCAGATTGTTTCATTATAGGCTTTATCATCAATTCCACTTGCATCAAAAATTACTGCAGTCCGCACAGATTTTTTTTCTGATGGAACTGCGGCAAACAAACAGACGCTGCAAAATAAAAGCGAAATTAAAATGAATAATTTCCGAAGCACGATTATTTACTCTTTCCTGACTTCTGGTCAGATTCCATAAGTTTTTTCCAGGTAATGGCTTTCTTTTTAATTTCTTCTGCTTCTTCAGAATTTCCAAGGGCAACTGCGATTCTTCGGCTTGCCAAAAGAAAGTTTATGCCAGAGTTTATATCGTCAATTCGTCGTGTTGAAAGCTCGTAGCGGTCACGGTAAGCAGTTGCAGATTCATCAACAAGTTTTTTAATCATGCGAACATATAAAACTGTAGTTTCGTAGTCAGGAGCGTTTGGATCAAAGTAATCTTTTACGGCAGATTTCATATCAAGAAGATTCTTTGCAACAACTGCAAATCTTCCCTGCAATTCTACAAATGACCACTTCCATTTACTGTTATCACCAAAGCCGTCAATTACCATCTGAATTGCCATTCCAAGCTTTTGAACAAGCTGATAGCGTTTTTGCACAGGAGTATTTGAAATTGCATCAAGCTTATCCTGAAGTTCTGAATACGCTACATTGATTGTGTTTGTAACAACTTCTTCAAGATAAATAATTGATTTATACAAAATCTTGCGGGCATCGTTTAAAGCATCATTATTTTTGATTCCGAGGATTTTCTGGGAACTTCCATTAATCGCAATATAGAGTGTTGCAATGTAAATCATTTCTTCAGCAAGGACAAGTTTTTTGTATTCAACACCAACAGAATCAGACTTCATTACAGTAAGCATGTTTTTTTCTTTTTCAAGAGATTCGTTAATTCTTGCCTTATAGCGGTCTGCTTCTGTATTAAAATCATTACGACTTTCTTCTGTAATTTTTGCCATTTACTCCTCCTATTGCACTATCGGCTTTTATCTGGAAAATTTTTCAAGCATAGAACGTGCATGATCAAGAGATTCAGCACTTGTTGCATCACCAGAAAGCATTCTTGCAATTTCTGCAACACGCTCCTGTCCTGAAATTGGTGTTACTGAAGTACTTGTTACGTTATTATCGACACCTTTCTGAATCTTAATCTGATTATCGGCATAAACTGCAATACTCGCTAGATGTGTAATACAGAAAATTTGACGATTTTTAGCAAGCTGCTTTATGTGACTTCCGACGCTTACTGCAACTTCACCGCCGATTCCCGTATCAATTTCGTCAAAAATCATTGTCGGAACGCCTTCGTCCATTGCAAAAACGGTCTTAAGGGCAAGCATTACGCGCGAAAGTTCACCGCCGGATGCAATCTTTGCAAGCGGCAAAAGCGGAGAACCAGGATTGGCACTGATTAAAAATTCAATATTGTCCATACCGTAAGGACCGCATTTTTGAGTGACCTCAGTTCCAGGCTTTTCCTGAATACTTACCCTAAACTGCGTTCCCTTCATACCAAGCTTTCCCAAAATCTCTTCTACGCAGGAAGACATCTTTGAACTTGCTTCAAGACGACGGACAGAAATTTCCTTTGCCCTTTTATAAACCTCACGCTCAAGCTCAGACACTTCTTTTTGAAGAGCTTCAAGATTTGCCTCGGAATTTGACAAAGCGTCAAGCTCTTTTTGGGAATTTTCAAAATAATCAAAAACTTCTTTTATTGGAGCATTTACACTCGAAGCATATTTTTTCTTTAAATTGTAAATCAGACTTAAGCGTTCTTCAACAAAGGCAAGCCTCTCCGGATCAAAAACAAGAGAGCGCGAATAATTCTTAACCTCTTCTGCAATATCAGAAACCTCGTAAAACAAAGTTTCAATGCGCGAATCAACATCCTTTAATGACGAATCAAGCGAAAAAGCCTTTTCCGATGATGAACGCAATTTCTTGCAAAGCTCAACAATTCCAAAACCAGAATTGTCGCCGCCCGATAAAAGCGAAGTTAAATTTTCTGCTTCTGTGTAAAGTTTTTCAAAAGAAGAAAGCTTTGCCTGCTCTGCTTCAAGTTCTTCATCTTCATTCGGCTTTAATTTTGCTTCTTCAATTTCTTTTACTGCAAAATTGAGCATATCGATTTTCTGATTTTTTTCTTTATCAGAAGTGCTCATCGCAAGGAGAGTTTTTCTTTTATCTACAAGGAGTGAATAAAGGTCTGTAAAATTTGCAACAGTTTCAGAAAGACCTGCATAGGAATCCAAAAATTTTCTGTGCTCGCTAACTTTCATAAGCGACTGATGCTCGTGCTGCCCATGAATGTCTACGAGGAATAAACAAAATGCCTGTAAATCTGCTCTTGTAACCGGAGTGCTTCCAATCCAGGCCGCAGTTTTACCATTGTCACGGATATAGCGGCGGATAATTACGCGGTCATCTTCTGCTTCAATCCCGTGAACCGAAAGCCATTGTCGTGCGGTGCGCGCGTCAATTATGCCATCAGGATTTTCTTTTACAGGAATCTTATCAAGTGAACAAAGCGGTGGAAGTAAAAAAGTACCTGTAACACTTGCTTCCTGAGAACCACTTCTTATCTGATCAACGCTTGCCTTACCGCCAAGCAAAAAAGAAAGCGCGCCGATAAGAATTGATTTTCCGGCACCAGTTTCTCCAGAAAGAACAGTAAAACCTTTATTAAATTCTATATTAACACTTTCTATCAGCGCAAAGTTTTTTATTGTCAAATCTTCAAGCATGAGGTCCTCCCGACCAGTTCAATTTAAAACGCAGCGCATTATAAAAATTTTCTTTTGAAGTTCCCGCTAAAAGTGCATTGCGTTCTGATTTTGTAATCTTTACAACATCACCTTCTTCAAGTTCATAAGGACGCTGACCGTCAACTGTAAGAATAACATTTTTCTCTCTCGACGGAATAATCTCTATAGAAAGTTCTGAGCTCGAATTTATTACAAGAGGCCGCATCGAAAGTGAAAACGGATTTATCGGAGTTAAAATTATTGCCTCAAGTTCCGGGTCAACAATCGGTCCGCCAGCCGAAGCAGAATACGCCGTAGAACCAGTTGAAGTTGCAGCAATAATTCCATCTGCCTTACACTGCCCCAAAGGAATATCATTGCATTTTAAATTAAGATTTATTGTACGCGCTACAGTCTGCGAATTAATTACGATATCATTTAACCCGCAGCCAGAAATTTGTTCTTTACCGTCACGCATCACGCAAAAAGACAAAAGACTGCGCTCGTAAACAACAAGTTTTCCGTCAATAAAATCCTTAAGAAGCGACTGCCATTCATTTTTCTGAATACCGGCAATAAAACCAAACTCCCCAAGATTTACAGGAAAGACCGGAATTCCTAAATGAGCACATCCTCTGCACGCAAAAAGAACAGTTCCGTCCCCGCCAAGCGTTATGACAAAATCATAACCCGTAAACGGATAAACATCTGAAAACCCGTTAAACTCATAAAGCGACGAAACAACATTATAAGAACTTAAAAATTCTTTTATCTTTTGCGCTAAATCACGAGATTCTTCTTTGTACGTGTTGACTACGATAAGACAACTTTTCATACGCAAATCCGCATTGCATTACGGCAATGTTCCGAGTACTTTTGAAATCTTTTCAATCTGCGATCTTGAAAGACGCGGATACAAAGGAAAGAGTGCCGTACGCAGGTACAAGGCTTTTGCATTTTTGCAGTTTGAATAATCGTATGGAATTTTTTCTTCTTCAAGAAGATTTTCTTTAAGCTTTTCAAGAGTTCCGATTACAGAGTCACTAAAAGCCTGAACAATTTCAATATCCTTTTTTGCAGTGTACTGCTTTACATCTTTAAAACCGCTTTCAAGAATCAGCGGGAATGAATAAGCTGTTGAACCGTATTCTGTATCGCGGACAAAAGTCTTATTTTTTCCTGCCATAATCGAACGGTTGTAAAGATTGAATATCTCTTTACGAGACTGTTCATTGCGCTTAAACTCTTTAATCTGAACAAAGGCAAGCGCTGCATTAATATCAGGAAGCATCTGAATACCAGGAATCGAATCTGAAAACTGCTTTAAAACAGGCCAGTCTCGTCTTCCTGCTGCCATAACAATCGCGCCTCCGCCTGCTGTAATAACATCATGCTCTTCAAGTGCACACACAGAAAAAATGCCAAAACATCCGGCTTTTTTACCCTTAACTTCTGCAGGAGTATCACTCTCTTTTTTTGCCTCAGTCTTCTGACCTTCTTCCGGTGTTTCTACAATCATAGCTCCGGCGCTCTGCGATACATCCTCAATCACAGGAATTCCCAATGCCATAATTCCGTCAAAGTCCGGCAAAATTCCAAGCGGCTCATGTAAAATCAAAAGACGTCCGCCGTTTTTTATTCCTTCTTCGACAATCGTAGCAGTTACACAACTGGTTGCAATATCAACATCAAGAATCAAAGGTTCATAACCTGCTTCTTTTACGGCAAAAAGCTGCCATCCGGGAGCAAGAGCCGAAATCATAACCTTACTTCCCTTTTCAAGTCCGCACGCCTTAAGGGCATACATTACTGCAATATCAGGACTTCTGAGAGCAAGCGCTCCGGCACAACCAAAAAATTCTTTTACAGTCTGGATCAGGCGCGCATTTATCTCGCCTGGACCGATTTTTTCATCTACCATGCATGTAAGCACGGCATCCATTTCTTTTCTGCGAATAGTTGAACTGAATGTTTGAATCATTTTTTACCTATGAGTAATTTTATTTCATATCAATGATATTCTGTAATTCTTTAGCGTTAAAGAGCTTTCTGATATCAAGCATAATAAGATATCCGCCAGACTCCTGTCTGATAACGCCCTGAATATATTCTGTTCCGATTCCACTAAGCATCTGTGGCGGAGCCTTTACATCAGTAGCATTAACTGATACAACGCGGGCAATGCGGTCAATAATAACGCCAATTTTATTACCATCGATATTGAGAATTATAAAGCCGCCTTCAAATTCATTATCTTCATCTGACACAGCTTTCTGAAGTCTAAAGCGCTTGTGAAGATTTATAATAGGAATAATTTCACGACGTAAGTTAAAAATTCCTTCAACGTAATATGGAGCATTTGGAATAGGACGAACCGCCTGAATTTTTACAATTTCCTTAACATCCATAATATCAACGCCGTAAAGTTCTTCACCCAGCTGAAAAGTTACCAACTGATACTGTGAATCATTAGCTGCCATAAATCCTCCAACAATGCATAAAACGCACTATTATTATATTATAATTCCAATTGTATTATTTTGCAACAACCAATTTTTTTGCCGCAACGAATTGATACGCCAAATTCTTCAGAACCCAATCCTTTTTCTCTTAAAAAGCCACCTCTAGTTTACCCTGAAAAGCGATGTTGCCATAACCTCCTCTGCGCCGGCTTTTTTTAAAACAGCGGTGCACTTTTTTACCGTTGAACCTGTAGTTACAACGTCATCAATTATCAAAAATCTTTTTCCTTTAAGACAGATTTTATCTTTCAGGCGATATAATGCACCCTCAGAGCCCTTTCGCTGTTCCCTTGTCAAAGACTTTTGCTCGGTAACTGTAGTACGTTCAAGAAGACGCCATACAGGATATGAGTATTTTTTAGAAAGAATTGTGCACAGTTCCTCAACCTGATCCCACCCTTTTACTTTTAGTTTTCCAGGCCTTACAGGAACAGGCACAATTGCATCAAATTTTACAAGATCTGTTTTTTTCAACTGAACAAGAGCGGCATTCATAAGCTCTGCAAAGAAAAGTGAAAGTCTTCTCTGATCCAGTCCTTTCCAGGCAAACATCAGATCTTTTTTCCATAATCTGTACATGTGAATGGGAAAAATCTTAACATATTCTTTCTCAGAATCTGCCAGAAGATTACATTCAGTACAAATCCCTTCCTCAGAAACTAAAACCTTTCCACATCGCTCACATCTGCTATTCTGTCCAAAAGGAACAAAATCAAACATCTTTTGTGCGCACTTTTTACAAAGCGGCAGCGCAAGAGTAGATTTTCCACAGCAAATACATTCTGTTCCACCCGTACAAAACGAAAGAAAATCCTGAACAATGCAATAAATTCTTTCTAAAAATACCATACACCTATCATATAGATAGTTATGAAAAATATGACCAAAAATTGAATTTTTTTGTAAAAAAAATGAATTTTTTAGACTGATTTTTTTTGCGAAATATAGAATTAATTACCGCCCGGACAAGGCCTTTTTCCAACGCGAAATCAAACTCATAGCGTTCATCGGTGTAATGTTATCAACATCGCACGATAGAATTTCATCGAGAATGATTTCCTCATCGCTGAAAAGTCCAGGCGAGTTGAATGCGGCGGGCGCTGCAGAAACTTTCGATTCACAGGAAGCATCATTTTGAGAAACAGAATCAACACTCGGAGCATTTTCAATTACAATCGGATTTTCTTTTGCCTTATTCTGAATTTCATCAAGGATTACTTTTGCTCGTGTAATTACAGACTCAGGAATTCCTGCAAGACCTGCAACATGAATTCCATAGGAATTTTCTGCAGCGCCCTGCTTGATCTTTCGCAAAAATACAACTGTTCCATCCTGCTCGCTTACATCCATACATAAGAGCATAAGTTTTTTATGCTCAAGACGGGTGAGCTCGTGATAATGAGTTGCAAAAAGAGTTCGACACTTGATTGTATTTAAAAGATATTCACTTACAGCCCACGCAATAGAAAGACCATCTTCTGTCGAAGTACCGCGGCCAACCTCATCCATAATAACAAGAGAGCGTTCTGTGCTCGACTTTAGAATCAATGCAGTCTCTGACATCTCAACTAAGAAAGTCGACTCGCCTTTTGCAAGATTATCACTTGCACCGACACGACAGAAAATCTTATCTACATAACCAAAGGTGGCCTTAGACGCAGGCACAAAAGAACCTGTCTGTGCAAGAAGCGCAATCAAAGCACTCTGCCTTAAGTACGTAGACTTTCCGGCCATATTAGGCCCTGTAATCAATCCAAAAGAAACGCCGTCATCTTCTGCACTGATATTAATTCCGTTTGGAACAAACTCTCCTTTTGGAAGATGTTTTTCTACGACAGGATGCCGCGCGTTTTCGATATTAAAATCAAGAGAATCATTTACTTCAGGCTTAACCCACTTATTTACGACAGCGGCCTCTGCAAAAGAACAGATAACATCAACGTAAGATATTTCACGACTAAGCTGTAAAAGATATGGAACATAATCATGAAGCTTATTGCGGATTTCAAGGAAAAGATTTCGCTCTGTTTCATTTATTTTAGAAGAAGCATTATTTAATTCCTGCTCAAGCTGCTGCAAACGTTCTGTTGTATAACGCTCTGCATTCATAAGGGAACGGCGCATAATAAAATGCTCAGGAACAGAGGCAAGTTTTCCTTTTGTTACTTCAATCACATAGCCGGAAGAATTTGTATTTTTTATTTTTAAATTCTGAATTCCTGTCTTTACTTTTTCTTCTTCAAGATAGTCGTCAAGAATGGAATTAAAATTTGACTGAACGTCATAATAGTGATCAAGCTCATTTGACCAGCCGCGTTTAATAAGACGGCCTTCTGTAAGAGAAGTAGCCGGGTCTTCGTGTATTGAACGGAAAATTAAATCAGAAATAAATCTTGCATCATCAAGCGAAACAAAAGAAAAATCATATGAGTCAATTTTTTCTCTTACCTGACACCACGCATCTATACTTGCACGCAAAGCCTGCAAATCTTTTGCATGAGCCCTGTCCATTGCAACACGACCTGCAAGTCGTTCTATATCAAGAATAGGAGCCAAAAGTTCACGAAGCTCTTTTAAAAGACTCTGATTCTTTACAAGCAGTTCAACATGATTCTGACGTTCTGCAATACGTTTAATATCGCACAACGGAGATAAAAGCCAGCTTCTAATAAGGCGGTTTCCCATTGCAGTTTGTGTATAGTTTACGCAATCCAGAAGAGAAAACTGTGTACTGCCATCACGAAGGTTGTAAATTATTTCAAGATTACGACGTGTCGATTCATCGATAATCACGTATTCTGTATCATGATAAACATTAATATTTTTTACATGAGGAACAAGTGTGTTTGTAGTTTTTTCAAGATATTCAAGCAAAAATCCTGCAGGAACGATTTCTGCTGACTGAGCATCAAGTCCAAAGGAATTTAAGTTTACGGTATTAAACTGCTGGTTAAGCCGCTTGTAAGCTGTTTCTGCATTAAAGTGCCAGTCAGGATAATATGAAACAGAAATAGATTCATTCTGTTCAAGAACGGTTTTTATTACTGCATTTTCTTTTAATGAAAGCGGTAAAATTATTTCTTTAGGATTACAGCGGCCAAGCTCTTTTGCAAAATACTCCTGCATTAAAGAAGCATTCCAGCTTGTAGCCTTAAATTCAGAAGTTGTAACGTCAATAAAAGCAAAGCCTGCCTTGCCATGAAAAACGCAAAGGCTGCACAAAAAACTGTTAGTTGTCTGATCAAGATATTCAGAATCGATCGCGGTTCCAGGTGTAATTACCTCGATTACCTTTCGTTCTGTAAGACCACCGCCCTTTGCAATTTCGCCAACCTGTTCACAGATTGCGATTTTTTTTCCCAAACGCAAAAGACGGGCAATGTATACTTTTGATGCATGATAAGGCACACCACACATAGGACGGTCAGCCCTGTGTGTTAACGTTAAATTTAAAAGTCTTGATACTTCAATTGCATCCTCGTTGAACATTTCGTAAAAATCACCAAGTCTGAAAAACAGAACTTCGTTTGGATGCTGCTTTTTTATATTAACGTATTGCTCCATGAGCGGAGTCATACGTGCCTCTTCTGCCATAATTATTTTTCCAGTTCTTTAATCACTTTATCTGTTATATCAACGGTCTGACTGTACCAGAGAATTGCACTTTCACCCTGAAGGCTTAATACCATACTCAAACCTTCGTTTTCGGCTACGCGCTTAATTGTCTTCTGGAACTTAACATAAAACTCATTTGATTCAGACAAAGATTTTTTTAAGTTCTGGAGTTCAAGATTTTTTGTAGTTGTAAAATCTCTGAGATATTCTGTTTTCTCTTTGATGAGAGCTACATATTTTTCAGCACCAGCTGTATCACCGAGCTTGTCGCATTCATCTTTTTTTGCCTTAAGCTCGCGAAGTTCATCTGTGCGTTTTGTAATTTCTTTCTGCATTTCCTTCTTTTTTGTCTCGTAAGTTTTTACTGCAGAAGAATTCTTAAAGAAGTGTTCGTAAACCTTATTTGTGTCTACGATACCAAAATTAGTAATATGCTGCTGTGCAGTCATTGCAGACATAGCACAAAAGAGCAAAACTAAAACAAAACTGATTCTCTTAAAGTTTTTCATATCAAACTCCATAAAATTATTTATTAACAAAGTTAAATGAAAGTACAAACTTCATTGTATCATGCCATTTGAACTTATCATCAGTAAATTTAAATGTATTACAGAACATAAACTTCATAGGGAACTGTGGCAAAAGAACCCGGATTTCAGGACCAAAGCTAAAGTAAAAGTCATTACCTGTAAGTCCGCCAAAGAAATTTTCCGGAGTATCTTTAATTGCAGTTGCATCAAAGAAGCCGTCAATCGCAAGGATTCCAGGAACAACCGGCATACGAAGTTCAACACAGTTTGACCAGAGTGCTCTACCCTTTACGGTATTGTAAATATTTGTCCAACCACGGCCGTTAAACATACCATCGATATAGAGCTTGTTTGAATCGCTTACACTTGAACCAGGAGCCGGATACTGCAATGAAAGAGATGTCAAAGCAGCAAAAATCATTCTGAATGTATATTTTTCTGTAAACGGAATACTGAACAATGTCCAGTAACCTTCAAGCTTTGTATCAAAGCGTGCATAGAAGTCTGTTTCCCAAGGAGTAAGACCGTACCATCCAAGCTGCTGGCTTACAAACCATCCGCGTGTCGGGTCATAGTTTATATCACGACCGTCAAGAGAAGCCTTTCCCCAGATAGAGTTTACAAGACCAAGCTTATTTGCATATTCACAAATCTGTGGATCAAGCGGAGTGTAAATACTTTCATCATAAATATAAGACTTTAATGAGTTTGTAAGACCACCGGACAATGTAAAGGTTGCCCAGTCCCACATCCATCGACGACCGATAGAAGAGTTAAGACTTGTTGTCCATGATTCATACTGCATGTAATAGTCTTTTGTATTTACAGTTCCATCATTAAGAACCTTTAATCTCAAAGAAGTTGCATTTGAATGTGAAACAGAAAGTGACTCGCTGAGTTCAATAGGAAGTCCAAATGTCCAGTTCTGGCTGTATCCAAGTGCAAGAGACTGTTCAGCTGAAGAGATTGTAGTACTTGCAGACATTGTGCGGCCTGTACCAAATACGTTTGAGTTTGCCCATTTAGCAAAAAGTGCAAACGGAAGCTGAGTCGGATCTGTTACACCACTGAATGTAAGACCAAACTCTACAGAGTTTGTCATCTGTTCTTCAACATTAATTACGATGTTAATAAGGTTTCCTTCTGAACCTGCCTGAATATCTGGAACAACAGAAGAAAAGTACTGAAGGTTATAAAGATTTCTTAAACCTGTTGTAAGTTTTGTCTTAGAAAAAACGTCACCGGACTCAAGTGGAATTTCACGGGTAATTACATACTCTTTTGTTTTAGAGTTTCCACGAATGATAATACTTTCAACGTGGCTTCGGTCACGTTCTGCAATATTAAGAACAAATGAAACTGTTTTATTTACAGTATCCTTATTTATAGAAGGAGCAAAACCGTTTGAAGTATAACCGTTTTCGTAATACAAATCAGTAATGCCCATGATACATTCGTTAAACTTTGTCTGATTAAAAATTTCGCCTTTTTTCATCGTAACTCTTTCGCTTAACTTTTGCGATGAAAAAATTGAGTTACCATTAAAAGTCATTCCGTCAAACTTGTACTGGTTTCCTTCCTGCATATAAAAAGTAATATGCATCTCATCACGTTTTTTCTCTTCGTTATAAGTAACATCACGTGTTACATCGATAATCTGTGCATCAATATAACCATGATCTGCATAATACTTTAAAATTGCCTGACGGTCATTTTCAAGCATTGATTCCTGAAATGCACCCTTATTGATAATGCCGACTTCCTTTAACTTAAGCTGGCGTTTAAGAACTCTGGTTTTAAAAACTGTATTTCCCGAAAAATCAATGCTTGTAATTACAGAGCTGTGACCTTCGCGGATAACAAAGATAATTGCAATTCCTTCTTCTGTTTCTTCTGTCTTGTAAGAAACATGAACATCTGTAAATCCTTTTTCAAGATAAACGTTGCGGATTGCTCTCTCGTCAGAGAGTGCTTTTGCAGAAGAAAAGATTTCGTTTGTTTTTGAATGAATTGCTTCGCGAAGCGGCGCGTTTCGGACCTGCTTGTTTCCCTTAAAAGTGATGGAAGTAACGACAGGTTTTTCTTTTACAGTAAAAACAATTATAACGCCGTCACCCTTGTCATGAGTTGCAAGCGGAGAAATATCATCAAAGAGCTCAAGTGCATAAAGTCTGTCGATAAGTTCATAGATGCAACTTTCTACAGTCTTTCCGATATAAGACGAAGCAAGACCAGAAAGCTCTGACTTTTTAATAGTAGTAAGTCCTTCAAATTGAATCTGTGTTATAGTCTTATTCAGATACCAGTCTTCATCATCTGTTTCCTGAGAAAAGGCATTTGTGCCTAAAAACAATAAAGCAGTAAACAGCACCAAAAGCGGAAATGCACGATAGTTTTTCATAGTTACCCCAAACGAATTAAATACATTTTTTCTAAATTTCGTTTTTTTTAATAATTAAATTTCCACGATAATGTCAGCGAAGGAATAAGCATTATTCTGTTTCGCGACAAATCGGATAAATCCGGCGCAAGACTCCATCTGATATTTGCCAGAGGGGACTCCATTTCAAGGCCAATTTCAGGCTTAAAAATAAGTCCCTGTAATGTAGATTCATCATTAATACGGTTTTTATTGTAAGAAAGCCGCAATAATGCATCTAAATACAATGAATTGCCCAGATACTTACCAACATAAACAGTTGTATTATCAAAAAAGTTACTTATAGTCATTCCCTGCTTAGAAGATTCTGGAGAAATACCGTATTTAACGGCATTTTGAACGACCATAGAGCGTATTGAGAGTATATCAAAATTAAGGAAGTCACGCAATGCATTTTCTACCCTGCGAACTACCATTGTCTGCAATGCATAATCACCTGTTGCAAGAATAAACGAAGCCATACTGTCAGACTGCGCAGAAACAAAGCTTCCTAAAAGTTCCATAATCTCCTTTTCGCTCTTTGCCGGAGAAGAAGTCAATTTTGGCGACAGCTCTGAAATTTTCTGATGATCAACCGAAAGCGAAATTGTAACATCATTATTATTGTCATCACGCTCTCGAGTTTCGGCACGCAGCGAAACATACGGGTCAACACCATTGTCCTTTTCTGAGAAGGTAATACGTCCTTCTTTTACATAGAAGCTTGAATTAAGATAGATGATTTCGCCGCTTCTTAACGGAACATCACCGTCAAGAGTCATCTTGTCATCAAACATATCGTAGGCAAAAGTTACCCTGGATCCCGGAACTACAAGACCGCGCAGAAATGAACCGTAATAAACCTGAACACGACTTTGCATCGTAACATCAAGATTTACCTGAACATTTGATTCTTCCTGAACGTCAGAAGTGTTAAATGCAGCAACAATGTCATCCACCGTTGATGTACCAAATTCTGCAGTCGCATCTTTTACAGTCAGAGCCCCCTGCACTGCAATAAGTTCATTATCAACATTTATATCAAGGTCGACTTGAGCATTTCCCTTAACATGAACCTGATTCATATTAATGTTAATCGGAGCGTAATTGTCATCAAGTGTTTTTACGAGAACAGAAATATTATCAAGATGCATCTTCTTAAAGAATACATTTACAGTAACATCAACTGGAGTACGCTTAAGCATACAGCGGGTCTTTGGTGTTGAAATAGTGTCTTTATCAAAATGCAGATAAATTACATCAGTCTTTGCATGTGCCTTAAAAAATTGAGGCATAGAAAATTCGGCAGGAATAATCATCACCTGACCGTCAAAGCCACGGTTATCAGCAGGTCCTTTTATTTTAAACTCACCGATAACTTTTCCGTTATAAATTTTCATCAGAGAAAAATCAATAAGCTTTGTCGCTTTTGCAAGATCTATGTCTATGTCATAAAATCTTAAATCTGCACTTTTAGACTTTGTATTACCTGCAATCTTTAACTTAAACGGAATCTGATTATCAATAACTAAAGACATTTCGCCGTTAGCCTTGATATAACCTGTAAGTCCCATATTTGCGCTTGAAGAAATTAAAGTCTGATCGCTCATACTTAAAATATGAACCGAAAGCGGCTGCTGCGATTTTATAAACGAACCGCTAAGCTTTGGAGTTGAAATATCTATTTCGTAAGATTCCGGCAATGCAGATTTTTTGTCTTCGCTCTTTATTCCCTTAAACGATGCAGTCAACGGCGCAACAAGAGTTTTATCCATCACTACAGTTTCTGCCATGCACGAAACAAAACCAGTCCATTCATTAAATGAAATCTTAGAAGTGATATTTTCTACTTTTGTTGTTCCCCACTTAATGCTTGCCTGTTCAAGTTCAAACTCACGGTCTACAACAGTTGCCTGCAGAGAGATTGTCATAGGAATATTGTTTACAGAAAAAGTTCCGTTTGGAATTGAAATTGACAAAAGAGGATTTGATAAAATTCCTGTAAGAGAAAACTCTGCATTCATCGTATC
>JAILNY010000021.1 GCA_024691105.1 Treponema sp.
CTGAATTCAACCTGGAAAATTGCAAGGAACGAGAACATAATCAATGTATCGTGAATCAAAGCAATAATTGCACCGAGGGCAAAGTCCCAGCGGAAACGGATTGTTGCATAAGCCCAGATACAGAGCATTGTTCCTGCAAGCAATAAGATTGACTGAAAAGCAAGTGTATGAGACAAGCTTGAGCCGATAAAGTCTGTCTTAAGAACTGTAAGAGATTCTTTTGTAAATGCATTTGCAAGAGCATCATTTACAGATTTAAGAACTTCATCATTCTGTTCGTCTGCACCAATTCTTACCTGAAAAGCAGCGCTTTCTCCAGAACCGATTGCCTTAACAGCAACACCAGAAATTCCAGACAATGCAGAGCGCACGCTTTCTACAGATGGATTTGAAGCAATCTGAACTTCTTCAATATAACCAGACTTAAAGTCAATACTAAAATTAATTCCACGAGTTGCAATGCTTACAATACCAAAAGCGATTATAAGCACAGATAAAATTGCACATGGAAGAAAAGCCTTATTGAACTGTATTCTCTTTTTCATTACTTAATCCTCCAGCTGATGCTAACCTTTTCACTCTTACCAACATCTGTTCCAAAGTCAAACATGAGGCGTGAAACAAACAATGCTGTAAATACAGAAGAAAGAACACCGATTGCAAGGCTTACTGCAAATCCCTGAATAGAACCTGTTCCGAGGATAGAAAGGAAAAGCGCTGCAATAAATGTTGTAATGTTAGAGTCCATAATTGCCCAGAATGCTCCGTCAAAACCTGCTTCAATTGCAGCTTTGCGGCTCTTTCCTAAGCGGAGCTCTTCTTTAATGCGTTCAAAAATAATTACGTTTGCATCAACGGCCATACCGATTGTCAAAACCATACCGGCAATACTTGGCAATGTTAATGTAAGGTTGAATGCAGAAAGTACTGAGAACAAAATGTAAAGGTTAAGAACCTGTGCAACAACTGCATTGATTCCGGCACCTTTGTAGTAAAGAAGCATAAATACCATGATAAGTGCAAGACCGATAATAAGAGCCTTTTCACCCTGTGCAATAGAAAGAGCACCAAGTGTTGCACCGATTACCTGCTGGCTTTCGATTTCAAGAGGTACATCAAGAGATGCAGTCTCCAAAACCTTCTGAAGGTTTTCAGCTTCTTCATGTCCAAAACCGTCTACACGAACCTGACCACCTGTAATTGCAGTCTTGATTACCGGAGCAGATTTAATCTTGTTATCGCTGATAATTGCAAGCTGTTTTTTAACATTCTTAGCAGTAATATCAGCAAAAATTGTTCCACCTTCAATATCAAGTGTAAGGTCAACACCATCTTTTCCCATACGGTCTTTAGAAGTGTTTACAAGCTTAATATGTGAACCGTCAAGAGCGATTTCTTTTTTTACAACATAATAACGTGCAAACTGATCAAGACCATAAGAGTCTTTTACATAATATCCTAAAACTTCGCAGTCGTCTGGAATGATTGAAGGATCAAGGAGTTTTCCGTTTGCATCAAATGTATCTGCAAGATGAGACTGATAGTACTGATAGAAAGCCTGAGTTGCATCATCATCTACAAGGCGGAAGTTCAAAAGACCTTTACCCTGAATGATAGCGTTGATCGATTCATTCTGACCTTCACCAGGAATTTCAATGTAAATCTTATCTTCGCCCTGCTGACGAATTACAGGCTCTGTAAGACCAAAGCGGTCGATACGGCTTGTAATTACCTCGATTGCAGTAGCCATTGCCTGCTGCTTAAAGAAAGGAATCTGTTCAGGTTTAAGTGAATCACCCTTTGCAGCAACTGCAGCATCAAGGTCAGCGTGAATAATTACGTTTACACCACCTGCAAGGTCAAGACCAAGCTTTACAGAGTTTGCATAAGTCTTTTTGTCTTTAAGAATTCTTGAGCGGTAGCGTTCCTGAAAAAGAGAAACAAGTTTGTTATGAATTGCATTAGCTGCACTCTGCTTCTGTTCATCAGTCTTAACGTTATAACCAAATCCAAAGCCCCGCATTAAATCTGACATTGTCATTTTTGCAGGTACTTCATGCTTAAATGTTTTATAGTTCTTTTTTGACTCAGCAACGAGCCAGCTGTATTCTGCAGGAACTTCTGCATTAGGGTCAGCTTTAACTTTTTCTTCCAAAGCCTTTACTGATTCAACAGCTTTTTCAATTGAATAATCTCTTATCTTCTCAAGTGAGCAAAGAGCTATCTGCTGTGCATCTTTTGGAGTACGGAAGTACCATGTAATTGAAGGCCACAAGCAGAAAAGACAGATTCCCAAAACTGCAAGAATAATAAGAAAACGATTTCTTTTACTCATTTTTATAACTCCAGGTTATTTTTCTTTTCTATTCTTCTTTTTTTGATTTAGATTTTTTTTCAGCTTTTGCTTCTGCAACAGCTTTTTCTTCTGCTTCGTTTACAACTTTAGCAATTGCTGTTTTTGTAAATTCGATTTTTGTTTCGCCATCGACTTTTACAACAACTGTAGAATCTTTTACAGAAAAAACTGTTCCGTGGATTCCACCGATGGTTACAATTTTGTCACCCTTTTTGAGAGCTTCAAGCATTTTTTTTGTTTCATTTTCCTGCTTTTTCTGCGGACGCAAAAGGAAAAAGTAGAAAATAGCAATCATTGCTACAACTGTAATTGCAAGTGAACCCATCTGTCCACCCATTTGTCCATTACCATTAGCAGCAAGACCGTCAAGCAAAGTTAAAAGAGACATATAAAATCCTTCCTAAATTTTTTATAAAATATAATAAGATAGAATAACATAGATTATTCTATTTTACAAGTCTGTCGAGCTCGGAATTCAGGCGGATATAGCGTTCGTCGTTTGGATTAAGCGAAACTACCTGTTTAAGGTAATACTGGGCCTTACGGTAGTCCTTACGGTTATAGTAAATCTGATACATCCTGAAAAGCGCATCCGAGTTTCGCGGATTTGCAATCAGGCTTGAACGTAAGTCTGCAAGCTGAGTCGTATCAACATTAGACAAAAAGCTTCGCTCATAATACAAAAAGCTCTTCATAGAAGAAGACGGCGAAGCATTTAAAAGCGAGTTAATCAGGCGCGATGCCTGAGCAGTTCTTCCCGTAGCAACCATTACCTCAATATAAAACTGAATGATTTCCGGATCAGAAGAATCTTTTTCGTAAAGCGACGAAACATAACGCCACGCTTCGTCATTATAGCGGAGGGCAAGACAGACTTTGATGTGCGTAAAAATCGAAGAATCCGAAACTAAGCCGGAACCCATCGACATAAGGCGCTTGCTTAATGTGTATGCCTCGCTGTATTTTTCTTCGTTATAAAGCGACTGAACAGACACCTGAATTGCCTGCGTATTCTGCGGATCAGAGTTAAGAATTATTGCGGCAAGTTCACCGCCACTCTTTCCGTTAATAGGATGCTTTGTTTCGGATGCAAGGCGCGCCGCATACAAAATTACGTCAGCATCATTTGGATAAAGCGAAAGCGCCTTTTCTATTGTAGCGACCGCCGCGCTAAGATTTTTATTCCACTCTTTCTGAATCTTTGACCTTAACAAAAGATAGACACGGTTTTCCGGATAAGTTCTGCCGTAAACATCAAGCAAAGACGAGGCTTTAAGATATTCACCAGTTTCAACAAAAATCTTTGCGCGGAACAATACAAACTCAAGATCAGACGGATTCTGCTGCAAAACAAGCGACGCATACTGTTCCGCCTTAACATAATCATTCATCAAAAGCGCAGTATTTGCATAAAGCTTTAACACATTTATATCAGACGGAAACTGAATCATCAGCTTGTCAAGAATATTGGCTACCTGCTCGTAACGTCTTAACTGAATAAGGCAGTTTGCCTTTTCGTACAATACTTCATAAACAACCGCATTACTTTCTGTTGCCTTATCAAAAAAAGAGACGGCCTTTTCAAAATTTCCGCGCTTTTTATACAAAAGCCCTGTAAGGTAATTACACAAAACAGAGTCCGGCCTCTTTTTAAGACCTTCTGCAAGCGCTTTTTCGGCAAGGTCATAATAACCGATGCGGGTTGTGTTTGTCGTTAAAACAAGCGACGGAAGAACAATCTCAAAAAAATCATTTGCCCCGGCATCTTCTTCGTAAATTCCATTCTTTGCAGATTCAATTATCGCAAGATAATTATTCCGTGGAACTGAAGGAGGAACAGAGTCAAGTTCACGCTCAGAAGACCAGACCATGCTCATAATCGATGAAGCAATATTATATAGAACGCGCTCGTTTTCAGGATAATCGATAGTCGCCTTTTTTATCTTTAGAATCGCGCGGCGGATACTCTGAGGAGAGCCGATTTCGATATCAGCAAGAACAGTGCTGTCAATTGTAGAAAAATAATTTCGGTCTTTTTTTTCAACCTTAATGACTGTTGCGTCCGGGTCAACGACAACTTCTGACTCGTCCGGGTTCTGCGCTGATTTTTTATCATCTTTTTTAGATGAATTTTTCTTTGCCTTTTTATCTTCTTTTGCTTTTTTGGCAGAAGGCTTTCCGTAATACGAAGAAAAAGATTCTTTACGGCCCAAAGACGCTGTTTCCTGATTTGAACTCTGACAGTTTAAAAAACAGGTCGAACAAAAGATGAGGCACAATATTGTAAATACAGAAGGAGATTTTCTCCCCTGCAGTTTATTCATCATTTTTCTCCGGATACGGAATTTCCAATTCTGAATCATCAGAATCATCGATAAACTTTTCTTTATTATTCAGGCTGTAAATATAATAGCCTACAAGCACAAGGCCCGCTCCTATAAGAATTACCGGCCACATGTATGCAACAAAAATCCTGAATGGTGTTTTTATAATATGAAACGCAAACAATGCAAAAACTGTCCCTAAAAAAACAAGGGCACTTGCAGGAATAATATAAACTGTCCTGATTTTTTTGTATTTTAAATAACCGCTTGGAACAAGTGTAATTCCAAAAGAAATCATAACAAGCGGCCACAGTTTATTTAATCCGAGAGTAATCGGATTAGCATTAGAAATAAGTGCTGCAATTGAATATATTAATAAATTGAGTCCGACATAAAGCAGAATTGATTTTCTAAAAACAAGTGAAACATAAATAACGACGGCGGCAATAAACATCAGCACGATAAAAAATATCGAAAGAAATCCTTCTGCCTTTTTTGCAGGAAGCATTAAAAGACAGGTAATTCCAACAAATATGCACAAAAACCCTATTGCAAGCAGAGTTCTGATAAAACGCTCATTATTTTTTTCTGCCATACACTCACCTATCGCGCACCAGTCCCCTCAAATCTTCCGTGCGGTTTTTACGCCGCGATTTATTCAACCCCGGCGGTTTTGAAATTTGTAACTCTTTATAGAATACTATAAAAACGGCAACTTTACAACCATCCATATAATTTATACAGTTGCCATTGCCATAACTCTATGGTAAAGTAAAAACATGAAGTTAAAACAGAATATTCTATTAATAACCGCAATTTCTGCGCTTACCATAAATTCACTTAGCCTTACATCCTGCAGCAACAAAACTGCAAAAAAAGCCACATATATAGAAAACATCGCGCAGATGTCAGAGTTACTCAAAAGCGACAACTTAACAGACGAAGCACGCTACGCCCTGATTAACAAAATTGCTCGAACCCTTCTTGCAAACAACCAGCACGAACAGCTTGTTTTATATCTTACAGACTGGGTTGAATCTCATCCGAACGATAAATTTAATGCCTACTGGCTTTTAATGGTTGCCTATTCGTACAAGCAGACAAATTCTGAGCCGATGGCAGAGTTTTATTTTGAAAGAATCATAAAAAATTACCCGGATCTTGAAGTTTCTGCATTTGACGATACAAAAAAGCAGTCAGTTCACTTTTTATGCCTTGAAAACTTAATCAAAATCAGCCGAAACCCTGACAGCCGCATTAAATATTTTAACCAGCTTATTAACCGCTTTCCGTCAAACGTAAGTATTACCGAGATGTACATCCGCTTAGCGCGCGAATACAGCGCTATCGGTGAATGGAAAAAGTCCCTTAAAACCTACAGTATGTTCCTTGAACAGCCGGATGCAGCAACAATTCAGATTGCAGACATTCCTGACGCTTACAGCTACGCCAAAAACCTGATTGACTTTGACAAATCGCCTAAAAACTGGACCTTTAAGTCCCTTCCGGAGCTCGAAAACGCAATCAAAGAAGCAATCTTCCGCTACCAGCCGAACAAGCTTGACACCTACCGCTCAAAGGTTAATTTCTTTGCAGTCTCATGGAAGCAGGATGAAAACGCAAGCACCGGTCAGGTTGACTTTTCAATGGCAAACTACATGCATGGTAACCGCATTGTCTGCGACAAGGAACTTATCCCAGGACCTACAACTCACGAAGCATACCTCCGCACCAAGGGCTGGACAACAATGCCTACCTGGTATTTTTATTTCAGGGAAGTTAACTTTCCGGCAGATCCTGATATTCATGGAACATGGGAATGGGCAGGAATTTACATCGGCGACATGCTCTGATTCTTGCTTTAGCGCTCTGCACGTCTTCCGCGTTTTCTCAAGTCCAATACACAGAACTCTTTACAGAAGGTGCCGACAAAGCCGAAGTTGCTTCCTGTATCCAGAAGGGTAAAAACAACCTGAGCCACAAAAATCTCTGCCGCATACTCGAGGACTCAGAACATTACCGCGCCTACATCCGAAAGCGCATAAAAGAAATGAATCTTCCGCCCTGTCTTGAATACCTTCCGATCATCGAGTCAGGTTATAAGCCGACTGCAAAACCCGCCAACGGCACCTCAATGGGAATCTGGCAGTTTATGCCAAACAGCGTTCATCCCTATATGGAACTTTCTGACTATGTAGATGAACGCCGTGACCCGTGGCTCAGCACAGACGGCGCGCTCAAAAAGCTTAAAGAAAACTATAAACAGTTTAAAGACTGGCCGCTTGCACTCGCAGCCTACAACTGCGGCGCCGGTGCCGTTTCGCGCGCCTTAAAAAA
>JAILNY010000025.1 GCA_024691105.1 Treponema sp.
TCACGACTTCGTTCCAATCGCAAAGGCAGTTTATGCTTTGAATCACTTGAAGATTATTTCTTTCGGACCACGTCCACTTAACTTCCTTGCTTGTAACGCACCTATTAAACAGCTTTACAACATTGGTGTTGAAATTGAAGAGAACTCTGAGCTTGACTTGTTCGAATCATTCAACAAGCACGCTGGCGATAAACGTATTAAAGAGGTTGCTGCTGATATGGCTAAAGAACTCGGTGCTGGTAACAAAAAGCCTGAAGTTCTTGAAAAGCTTGCTCAGTATGAAATCACATTGCTCGACTGGGTTGAAGCTCACCGCGGATACCGTGAGTTCGTTGCAATTGCCGGAAAATGCTGGCCTGCATTCCAGACACAGTTCGGCTTCGTTCCTTGCTATGTAAACAGCCGTCTTACAAAGATGGGTATTCCTGTTTCTTGTGAAGTTGATATCTACGGATGTCTCTCTGAGTTCATCGGTACTGTTGTTTCTGATGATACAGTTACACTCCTCGACATCAACAACACTGTTCCACAGGATATCTATGATGAAGACATTAAGGGTAAGTACGGTCAGTACACACTCAAAGATACATTCATGGGCTTCCACTGCGGAAACACAGCTTCTACAAAGCTTTCATTCTGCGAGATGAAGTACCAGCTCATCATGGCTCGTGCTCTTCCAGTAGAAGTTACAAACGGAACTTTGGAAGGAGATATCGTTCCAGGTCCTATCACTTTCTACCGCTTGCAGTCGACTGCTGATAATATCCTCCGCGCATACATTGCACAGGGTGAAGTTCTCCCAGTTGCTACACGCTCATTCGGTGGTATCGGTATTTTCGCAATCCCAGAAATGGGCCGCTTCTACCGCCACGTACTCATCGAAAAGAACTTCCCACACCACGGTGCCGTTGCATTCGGCCATTTTGGAAAGGAACTCTACGAAGTATTCAAGTACATCGGCGTAGCAGTAGACGAAATTGGTTACAACCAGCCTAAGGGAGTTAGATACCCAACTGAAAATCCTTGGGGCTAGGCAGACTAAAGTCGCGCGAGAGTTCAACCTCTATGAGAGTTCAACCCCCGCGCGAACTAACAACGCTGGTCAGCTTTATGCAGCCGAAAATTGCTTTGCTTAAATCTTTTTTATGCGATATGGCCCGCACAAAAACAGAAATTGAGCAGACACAAACGGTTGTATTTAAAGTTATCAAGATATGATGAATTTTAGAAGGCTAGTTTCCTTAATCTAAAATTCATCCTGCTTCTAAAATTGTTTTTCAATTTAGAAGTTCAACCGGCAGAGGAATAGTGCAATCCACTGCCGGATATTTTTTTTGATCCGGTTGCCTGTGGTGACCGGATTATTTATAATGATTCGAAAATATGGCAGTAACAATTAAAGACATAGCATCAGCAGCAGGCGTTTCTAGAGGAACTGTAGACAGAGTTCTCCATAACAGAAGCGGCGTGAATCCGGAAGTTGCAAAAAAAATCAGAGAAATCGCAGACGAACTCGGCTTTGTTCCAAATAAGGCAGGAAAAATTTTAGCCGCAAGAAAGCAGCCTATAAAATTTGCTTTTCTCTTACCATCAAGTGCGGCACCTTTTTTTGAAGAAGTTTTAAGTGGAATTCACCGCGCAGAAAAAGAACTTGCAGATTACGGCGTAACAGTCGATATAAAATATTTTTCAGATTTTAAGCCAGAAACTCACATCACTCAGTTACAGGTTACCGCATCAGAAGGTTATACCGGCATGTGTATTACAACCCTCGACACGCCTGAAGTCCAGTTTGCTGTCCACGATATTATTCAAAGCGGGATGCCTGTTGTAAGCGTTAATACCGATGTCCCTGACTCGGGCCGAATCTGCTATGTCGGAACCGACTACCGTCGTGCAGGCCGTACTGCAGCCGGCATGGTAAGCCTTACAAAACAGGACTATCTTAATATCTTAGTCATTACAGGTTCCTACAACGTGCGCGGCCACAACGACCGCATCAAAGGCTTTATCGAAGGCCTTGATCAGCACCAGTTAAAATATACCGTCGCTGACACAATCGAAGCCGAAGACGATGACAACTGTTCATATCAGAAAACACTTGCCTACATCAAAAAAAATAAAGACATCAATTCTATCTTTATTGCAGCCGCAGGATGCGCCGGTGTGTGCCGCGCACTTGAAGAATTAAACCGCAAGGACATTCAGGTTATCGCCTTTGACGAAGTTCCTGCAATTAAAGAATATGTAAACTCAGGTCTTTTAAAATTTACTATCGGCCAGGAACCAGAGCTCCAGGGATATATGGGCGTTCAAAAACTGTTCTCGTGGTTAATGGAAGAAGGCAAACGAACTGCTTCAGACTACATAACACAAACAATAATAAAAATAAAAGAAAATATAGCAGAATAGAAAAATATCATATATAATAAAACACATGAAAAATAAGTTAAACAAAGAACTTGCCGTTTGTGGATTTTCTGCCGTAAAGACTCTTGAAAAAAATAACAGCGATAAAATTCGTCGTCTTTATTTTACTCAGGAACGCGCTCCACTTTTTGGCGGTCTTTGCAAAAAATTATCAAAACGCAAAGCACCTTACAATGTAGTTGAACCAAAGGAATTGGAAAAACTTTGCGGAAGCATTCATCATCAGGGCGTCGTCGCAATGATTGATGAACCTGTAATTCAAAAACTCAATTCCGAAATTATTAATTCATTTATAAAAAACAATGAACATACAATCCTGCTTGACCGCGTAGGAAACGCAAATAACCTTGGTGCCATTGTCCGAAGCGCTGCATTCTTTGGAATTAAAAATATCATTATTCCTGATGACGAAGCACAAAGCTCAATTACGACAAGCTCGTACCGCGTTGCAGAAGGCGGAATGGAATTTGTAAATATTTACAGCACAAATTCAATCTTAAAACTCTTAAAATCTGTTGATGGAAAAATGGTCCGCATCGGAACAGACTTAAGCGCCAAACAGAATGTTTCTGAGATTCATGGCTTCTGCACAAAACAACCGGCTCTCATTATTCTTGGAAACGAAGAAAATGGAATTTCTGAAAGCGTACGCAAAAACTGCGACCGCCTTGTAATCATTCCGTTTTACGGAATGAAGATGGGAAAAGCCTCTCCTGTTGACAGCTTAAATGTTGCACAGGCGGCATCTATTATTTTGTACGAACTGCAAAGACTAACATAAAAGCTTTTATAAAAGGGTGGGGAAAATGAAATACTTAATTTGCTCAGATCTGCACGGTTCTTATAGTGCAACAAAAAAAGTGCTGGAACATTTTACAGCACTTAAATGTGATTTTTTAATTTTACTTGGTGACATTCTTTATCACGGACCAAGAAATCCGCTCCCCAATGAACACGACCCGCAGCAAGTATGCGATCTCTTAAACAAATATTCTGACAAGATAATTGCCTGCCGCGGAAACTGTGACAGCGAAGTAGACCAGGCTATTCTTTCTTTTCCAATTATGCAGGACTATTCTTTAATTCTCGATGACGGAATGAGACTGTTCTGTACACACGGACATTTGTTCACACCAGACAGCTCAAAAATTCAGTATGATGTTTTCTTTTCCGGTCATACACACATTCAGGTTTTAGAGCGCGGAATTCACAACGCAATAATCTGTAATCCGGGTTCCGCTTCGCTTCCTAAAGCATCAAGCAGCGCAGGCTTTGCGGTTTACGAAGACAACACGGTTATGCTTTATGACATCGAAGGAATTAAATTAAAAACGATGTCGCTTTAAATCACGAAGATAAAATCGCTTACGAATTATTTGCGGCAAAAAAAATCTTAAAAAAAATATTGACGATATCTGATTTTATTTATATTTTTTTGATATCTATAAATTATATAGGGGGTAATCTTAATGGACAAGAAAGCTATTAAGAACTTATGTATTGCAGGAGCAGTTGCTCTTGTGCTAGTTGTTGTTACAGTTAACTCCTGTACAATTGTTTCTCCAAACGAACGCGGTGTAAAAGTTACACTCGGTCAGGTTGAAGGAGAGGTTATTCAGCCGGGAATGAAATTCCATGCTCCGTTTATTACAATCATCAGAAAATTCCGACTTGAACCAAAAACTTACGAAGTATCATTTTCGTGTGGTCAAGACGGTGCAATTACAAAAGACATGCAGACTGTAGGAAGTACAGTTGCAGTCCGCTACATTTATGATGAACGCCGCATTATGGATATCGTTACACGCTATCAGAATGATCAGGTAATCCAGAGTGCAATGCGCGATAACGTAAAGGCTTCGCTTAAAGAAACTGTTGGTCAGTATTCTATTTATGACCTTGTTGAAAAGCAGAATGAAGTTACAACAAAGGTTGCTCAGGCAATGCTTACCCGCATGGCTGACTACCCTATTGATATTTCGCAGACAACAATTACTAACTGGGACTGGTCGGATGACTTTGACAAACAGATCAAAGAAACTGCAAACCGTGCTCAGGAAGTAAAGAAAGCTGAACAGGATTTAAAGCTTGCAGAACAGCAGGCCCAGAAACAGGTAAAAGAAGCAGAAGCAAAAAAAGCCGCTGCCGAGCAGGAAGCTGAAGCTGAGTTGATTAAGGCTCAGAAGGCTGCTGAAGCCAAAAGAGTCGAGGCTGATGCAATTGCATATTACAACGCAAAAATTGCTCAGAACTACAATGTCGAAATTAAGCTTAAAGAGCTTGAGATCGAGCTTGAAAGAGCAAAGCGCTGGGATGGCCGCCAGGTTCCGGAATATGTTCCATTAACGGCAGCAGGCGGAATCGTAAACCTTCCACCAGCTAAAAACTAATCCTCGTGCTGCACTAAAAACGCGTGATCTATAAAAAAGTCTGCAAGACTTTCAAAGCCTTGCGGACTTTTTTTTATTTAACCAAACTGTTATCATATTACTATGAATAAAGTTTTTAAAACAGGTGCCTTCATTCTCTACTATATCTTTGATCTTTGTATTACACTCGCAATATTCCCGATTATCATTTTTAAACAACCGTTTAAGCTTACTTATTTTGACCTTCGTTTTAATCTTGATATGTATTTTACATACGGGGTTTTAGTTTACCTGTTAATAATTTCTGTTGCAGGAATGATCTGGCAGCGCCGCCACAATAAAGCAGTCGAGACAAATTCTTCATTAAAAAATGATTGTGCCGCCCCTGCTGAGAACGCAATTTCTGAAAAATGGATTTACCCTCTTTATCTTACAAATGTTGTCGGAATCTTTGCAGTATTGTTTTTAACAGTCTTTTTTACTGATACTCTCGGACGACTAAAATTATATGATTATGCCTTATTAGATTTTTTCCAGATTGCAAGTCTCATTGTAATTATGATTGGTCTGCCAAAATGGGAAAGAATGTTTATAAAAACTTCGTCTCCCCAATTTATAAAATACGCATTCTGCATTATAAATCCAGTCAGAACTGCTTTTATCTTTTTAGTTATTTTTGGAATGAATACTCCATCGGTTTAATTTTTATTTTTCACTAGAATAATCTATACAGCCGTTAACATTTTCAAAATTTATATTACTGATTATTATCGTTCCATCAGGAAGCATAAAAACAACTTCCGGAATATTTTCTGAGTTCATATCCTCTTTATATTCAAATCTAATAATCCAGTCATTACGTTTTTTATTAGAGTTATCAGAATAAATTTTTACGAGTTGAACTGAATATAAAGAAAGTCTGTCGCGCCACATCCACTGATATGCATTGTTTATAAAGTCATCAGCAATCTTTTGCAAATTATTTTCTTTGATATATTTTTTCAACTCCTGTTCTGTAAAATATTTTTGTTTTGAAATAATTTCCGGTTCAATCTTCCATTCTGAAATTGTTAGATCATCATATCCGGTACTCGCAATTTTTATCAAATCACTTCTAGAATAATCTGCCTGGTGAATATGCTTTTCATACTCTTTCGTTTCATGAATTGTATTCTTTTCAAAATAATAAAACTCGCCATCAAGATAAACACGTTCAGGAGGTACATTCAAAAAGTAAATTTTGTTTCCTCGTTTTTCATCAAAATCAAACCACAGATAATTGCCATCTATGTGCGCATTACTTTGTATTCCACTGTAGAGTCCTGCAACATCTCCATTAAGCAAGACAGCAATTCTGCTGGTAGCTTTTATCCCTGACGCAGACTTTCCAGAAACATGAACATTCTGATAAAACTCAAAAACTCCAGAGTCGCCTTTAATTTTCCCGATATACTCAAATGCATCATGTTCATAAAAATAATCAGGATAAAGCTTTATAAGAGATTTCTGGACGGCTTTATCTTTTTCAGGCAACCATGGAATCGTTGTAATAAACAGATTTGATTTTGCCACAGATTTTCTATTGGACTTCATCTTTTTATCAGTTGATGTTCCTATAAAATAAACCGTAAAAATTATTGTCTTACCCGGAGCAATAGAGAAAACATCTCTGCCGCCATCCTTAAGAAGATATCCTTTAAGTATTTTTTCTTTTACATAACCATTATTAAAATCTTCAGGAAAATCTGCTGATAACTTAAATATGATTTGTTTTGAAGAATCATTCTTTATACAAATCGATTCTTCATCAATCCATTTTCCGTCTTCAAAATAAATATCCATGTGAGAAGATTTCTCGACAATATATTCCAATGCCGGCGGCATCGACGATCTTTTCATCGCAGACAGATTGCTCATCACAAAAACTGACAAAACTATTAAAAATATATGACGTAATTTCATTTTATTCCTCGCTTTTGTTAAAAACCAATTATTTTAGACCATACAAATATTCCACTTCCAAATCCTGCAAAACAAGTAAATAAAGTCAAAAGCCAATCTACAGGTCTAAATAATAATTCCGCATTTCCAGCAAATTTAAAAGTGTGATTAAAAACCTTTTCAGAAACTAAATACAAAATATTGTAAATAACTATAATAAATGGGATACAAAAGAGAATTATGAATGAAACTTTGATATTTTGAGGAATCTTAAATTTTCCAACATATAATGAAGCTAACGAAATCAAAACTGCTACAATAAAATAAACTATTTCTATAACTTTTTTTCCATCTTCTTTTTCGCTTTCACAACTTGTCACAACTACGACAAAAAAACTAAGACAATAAATAATCAATAAATTTTCCACAACGTCTGAATAAAAAAATTGCTGAAAATCAATATTAAATGAAAAAACAAATGGAAAAAATATCACAATAGATAAAATACATAAAAAAATAAAAAATATATGACGTAATTTCATTTTGTTCCCCGCTTAAACTGAGATAATTTCCCAATGGCTATTTACAAATTCATACTTCCAGAACAAACTTGTAATATCTCCGCAAAATCCAAACATCTTATGTAAAAAATTTTTCTTTTTTATCAAAATCTTTTTCAAAGCAGGATTCACAAAATAAATATTTTCTTTTGTATAAATTTCAAGTTCATAAAATTCTTGTACAGCTGTACTTTCAAAAAAAGGAATTTTATTAATAAATGATAATAAATTAATAAACTCATCATCCGAATATGAAGTTTTCCCAATACATTTTTTCATAGTTTCTATGACATCTAAATTTGAATACCCATCTTCCAAAAGATTTGCTTCCCAATAGGTCTCATCTGTTGCCATAAAACAGCGCAAAGAAATTTCTTTATAACCTGCTAAAACAGATTTTAAATATTCTGTAAGTTCAAAACTTGTTTCAAAGTTTTTTGTCGTTAGATTCATATTCCTAAATTAAATCCTTTTTTTGACATATGTTCTTTAAATTTTCTAAATAATTTCTGTGCTCTTATTCTTGAAAAAATACCTTTAGATTTAAAAATTATTCTTACAGTCGAATCACGTAAACAAAAATCAAAATACGGCAAGTCAGAACTCTTATTTATTAAACTGAATATACTTCCACCTTCAAACCAACTGCCTAAACAGTTTGAAAAAGATATTCTTTCGCCATTAGAAAAAACAAGCTCATTCTCATCTATTAATGAAATCTCTGAATAATCTACAAGTTTAGGCTCTGGCAAAAGCCATGGAATTTTGAAAGACAAAATCAATGAGCACACAGGTCTAGGAAAAGAATCGTCCTCTATAATCATTTCATCAATAAAATCTACACAAAAATTTCCATCAACCTCAAATTCATTTTCATTACTTCTCTTATAAGACTTACTTCCATCCTTATGAGTTTTTTCTATTTCTTTCTCGCCACCTTCTATAATAGTTCCATAAAAAAGCGTAAACCCACCATAAACACAAAATCCGTTTTCATGCTCATCTGCAGAATATACCTCTTGAATTTTTCTCGGGTCTATACCAAGTTTATCAAAAAAAGATTTTATTTTATCTGAAAATTTTTCAACAGCGAGACTATAATTCCTGCAATTTTCACAAGAGCAGCTTTCATTAACTAAGGGTTCAGTCTTATAATATTCACGTGTTTTTTCGACATCTACATCAATTTTATTTTTCCCAAATTGAACTATCACTTTTTATACTCCAGAATTTTGTTTCCCTAAAACTTTTTCAAGCTTCCCTTATCAAAATGCCACTCTGGCGTTGTAAGATCACTGTCTTCAACATAATACCACGGACTTATATCATCATAACTTTTTAAAACATGAAATTCCTGGGACGGCATATAACTCTGACCAAGCATCATAATTTTTTTGCCGTTAGCCTTATTTACAGCAACATCAAGTACTAAAACGACATGCCCCGGGCTTGCGCCATAAATAAAAAAGTTTCCACCTTCAATTTCTCCGATCGACGCCTTTTTAGCTTCTTTAGAAAGCGAATATGTTCCGGCATACGCATAAATAAATTTTAGATATGAATCAAACACATCGCGACCATATCCTTTTTTATAACCATTTTTCCATGACGCATCGTTTCCGCTTACAACAAGACGTTCACCTTTTGCATAGCGATCAAACGGAACTTCCATTCCATTAGTAATATGAAAACTAATTTCATCATAGCGCTTTGCTTCGTATAGATATTCAGCACGAAGCTTTATAACAGCATCTGCACACTGAATCAAATCTTCATTCAAAAGCGGCATGTCAAAAACTGAAACATACACATTGTGATTTTTCTTTCTGCCATCATAAAGTAAAACCGGTTCACCAAAATCTTTTAACGGATAATACCTCAAATATTCAGCAAACGAATTTTTATCATATTCCATCCGTTCAAAACCATCCGGCACATCAAAGCGCGAAACAATGTTGCATTCTTCTTTATTCACTTTTAATTTTTTATTTTGTTCAACTTTAATTTCTGTGGAATTTACAGAATCTCCACGACTCTTTGAAAACAAAACTACACTACAAAATAGAGAACATATTACAAAAATAAAAAGTACTAAAAGTTTTTTCATAAATTAAATCCTTTTTTTCATCTTACTATCATACCATATTTCAATCCGTTATGTTATTCTCTTTCCCAACTGCTCAAAAGGTAATAAAATGGAAACGTTGCAAGGTGTGCAAATCCTGCTTTTAGTCTTGTGCGACTTTCATCTTTAAGTGGAAATGGGGACTTTAACTGAACAACAGATGCAACGTCCCCATCGGATAGTTCGCGGTTTAAGCCCCATGCAAGCGGATATGCAATCAATAATATAATCGGAACAAAAATCACAAATAAATGGTTTATTGAATAAAAATCAATTCCTGCAATCAAACAAAAACCAAGATTGTCGATAATCGAGATAATTCTATGTACTATCTTAAATTTCTTAGTAAAGTGATATAGAACAAATAAAATCACATTCACCAAAACATAAATTAAAATATAATTAATAATTTTATCTTCTTCCATCCTTCATCCTTAAAAATTCACTTCCGATTTAACCCCTACATTCTAAAAAAAACGCCCGCACTTCATTTAAAAGCACGGGCGCTTTATTCAGCAATTACAATCTACTAGTCAGAATCCTCTGCTTCGTAGTTTGGTTCTTCAACATGAGTAATCTGCTGCTCCTGTTCTTTTTCAAGACGGCGCTGTTCAAGAACTTCGTTCATCTTTATATCCAAGTCCATATCGCTTGAGTCATAAAGCTTAACGCCTTTGTAGTTCTTAATACCAGTACCAGCAGGAATCATATGACCAATTGCTACGTTCTCTTTAATACCGTGCAATCCGTCTGTAGCTCCGGCGATAGCAGCGTTTGTAAGTACGCGTGTTGTTTCCTGGAATGATGCGGCAGAAATGAATGAGTCTACATTCAAAGATGCCTTTGTAATACCCTGGAACATTGGGCGACCAACTGCTGGCTGACCACCTTCTGCTACAACGCGTGCATTTTCTTCATGGAAGCGGTACTTGTCTACCTGCTGTCCGTAGATAAAGTGTGTATCACCTACAGCAACAATCTCTACTTTGCGGAGCATCTGGCGAACGATAATACCGATGTGCTTATCGTTGATAGATACACCCTGAGCGCGGTATACCGACTGAATCTCGTCCATAAGGTAATTCTGCAATGCATTTTCACCAAGAATTGCAAGAATATCGTGTGGGCTTGGAGCTCCGTCACAGAGGCGCTCACCAGCTTCTACAGTATCACCATCACGAACAAGCATACGTTTTGTCATCGGAATAAGATGATCAAATACGCGTCCATATTTATCTTCTACAGTAATCTTTCTCTTACCTTTTGTAACTTCCTTGAACTTAACAGTTCCGGAAATCTGAGCAAGTACTGTAGGAACTTTTGGTTTACGAGCTTCAAAGAGTTCTGATACACGAGGAAGACCACCAGTAATATCGTTTGTCTTTGCAGCTTCTTTTGGCATCTTAGCAAGGATGTCACCTGCAGCAACCTTTTTCTTGTCGTTAACAAGCAAAAGAGCTCCAGAAGGTAAGAAATAGCTTCCCTTTTCGTTACCATCGTTATCTGTAATAAGAATACGTGGCTGCATTCCTTCAAGGTGAAGGTCAGAAATCAAGCGTTCTTCTTTTTCAGAAGTTTTGTCAATCTTAACTTCGAGAGTTGAACCTTCAATGATATCTTCATAGTGAACGTATCCGTCAACTTCAGCAATGATTGGATCACTTGATGTATCAAATTCTCCAAGAGTCTGATTTGCTTCTACAAAGTCACCTGCTTTACAGAATACTGTTGAACCGTTTGCAATTTCGATCTTCTGTACATTGCTTGCAAGGTATACGTGTGTCTTTGTTACAATTACACGAGCCTTGTCGCTTGCAAGAACATCTTCACCCTTGCGGCTGATAATTACACTGTCCTTCTTAACTCTGTCGCCATCATTTACAGCAACTTTGTCACCTTTCTGAACTTCGTAAGTATTAAGAATGCGTGATACATTCATATAACCTTTACGAGTAAAGAGCCAGTTCTTGTCTTTTGTAACAACATGTGTACCAACAACTTCTTCGATAATTGCAGGATACTTAAGTACAATGCGGTTATCTTCTGTTGCCTTAGATGCAGTACCTCCGACGTGGAATGTACGCATGGTAAGCTGTGTACCAGGCTGACCGATTGACTGAGCAGCAATAATACCAACTGCTTCACCAATTTCAACGATCTTGTTGCGTGCAAGGTTCTTTCCGTAACACTTAACACAGATACCGTGTTTAGCTTCACAAGTAAGTACTGTGCGGAGTTTAACCTTTTCAACACCAGCATCTTCAATCTGTTTTGCAAGTTCATCTGTAATGTAAGAGTTAACGTCACAGATAAGTTCACCAGTCATCGGGTCAACTACACGTTCAATTGTAAAGTGACCAACGATACGGTCTGCAAGGTGTTCAATAATTTCATCACCGTTCTTAATAGCAGTGTAATCAATACCGTTGATTGTTCCACAGTCATCTTCGTTTACAACAACATCCTGAGCAACATCAACAAGACGACGAGTCATGTAACCGGCGTCGGCTGTCTTAAGAGCAGTATCTGAAAGACCTTTGCGGGCACCAGATGTAGAGATGAAGTATTCGATAACCGAAAGACCTTCATAGAAGTTTGAACGGATTGGAAGTTCAATGATGTCACCGTTAGGTTTAGCCATCAAACCACGCATTGCGGCCAACTGAGAAATCTGCTTAGAAGAACCGCGGGCACCAGATGTAGCCATCATGTAAATTGTGTTAAATCCATCCTTGTCTTTAGCAAGGTTATCCATCATTATCTTTGTAAGCTCTTCGTTAGTACGAGACCAAAGGTCAGTTACTTTGTTGTAACGCTCTTCAGCTGTCATAACACCACGAGCATAGTCGTTAACGATCTTTTCAACTTCTTTGTTTGCTTTTTCTACCATTGTCTTCTTTTCTGGTGGAATGATGATATCATCCATAGAAAGAGTTGCACCGTAGAAAGTAGCGTTCTTGTATCCAACTGCTTTGATTGCATCAAGCATCTGGATTGTAAGCCATGCACCCTGGTTGTGGAATACAGTCTCAATCATCTTTTTGAGAGCTTTATCACCAAGCTGTTTGTTTACATAGTTTACGTCATCAGGCATTGCTTCGTTGAATGCAAGAGTACCGGCAGTAGTTTCAATTACATCGCCTTTTTTGAATGCACCTTCAAATGAATCTTTAGGTGCAGGAACTTTAATTGCTGCCTGCCATTCAATATTTCCACATTCAGCTGCCATGCGAACTTCATCAGGAGTAGAGAATCTCTTTCCTGTTCCCTTTGCATTTGGCTTAACTGCAGTCATGTAGTAAATACCAAGGACCATATCCTGTGACGGACCAACGATTGCGTTACCGTTAGCAGGGTCAAGAAGGTTTCTTGCAGAAAGCATCAATGTCCAGCATTCCATCTGTGCTGCGTGAGTAAGTGGAACGTGGATAGCCATCTGGTCACCATCAAAGTCGGCGTTAAACGCTTTACAAGCAAGAGGATGAAGCTTAAGA
>JAILNY010000041.1 GCA_024691105.1 Treponema sp.
AAGATACAAACTTTTGAATTTAGCCGCAGAGTATGTTTATAAATCTACAGAAGAATTGAACCTTGAAAACAAGGGAACAAAAGCAGCAAAGAAAGTTTCCTTCAAAACATATTTCTTAAAAATTGTAAAAAGACTTAGAGCCGCTTATGATATTTGCCAGCCTTCAGGAGAGCTTTCAGAAGAAGAGTCTGCATTAGCTCAGAGCTTTATGGCCATTGCTGGCTTTGTTCGCAAGATGAGCGGAACGACCGATTTGGACACAGATTCAATGAACAAGTATGTGGCAAAAATGGTTGAAGAGGCTCTTAAATACAGCAATGTTGAAAACATCCTACAGGAAGGAGACCAGGTAGATATTCTTGGCCCAGAATTTTTGGAACGCCTTTCCGATATAAAAATGCCTGCAACCCGGCTTGAAGTCCTGATGAAGCTTCTTCGCAAGAAAATTACTGAATATGGAAAAGTAAATAAAGCTTCTGCAAAAAAATACAAAGATATGCTGGATGAAACAATTGCTCAGTATCACGATAGAAGAAAAGCTCTTTCCGCACAGGAAGCAGGAGACACTCAGGATGTTACAGCAGACCAGATTATTGCAAATGCAACATATCAAGCAGAATCAATTCTTAAAGAATTAAATGAAGATAAAGAACGCTTTAGAAAACTTGGACTTACATTTGAGGAAATGGCTTTCTACGACATTCTGATAAAAATGCGTGATGAAAACGATTTCGAATATGGAGAGGATGTTTTTGATGCTGATGTAGGCATCATGGTAAACAGAAAAATTCAGAAGCTTGCAAAGAAAATAAAAGAACTAATTGATTTGAAATCAAGCTTCACAGATTGGCTGAACAATAGAAATGTTCGTAATCAGCTAAAATCAGATATAAAATTCTGTTTGTTTGATAATGGATATCCTCCAATTTATTCTCAGGATGTATTTAATCAGGTAATGGAACAGGTGGAGAATTATAAAACTTATGAGGAAGAGTAAAAAAATGGCTGAAGAAAAAATCGACCCGCGCATTATTCGCACAAAGGAAGCAATTCAGAGTGTTTTTAAGCAGATGGTCTGCGAGATGCCTTATGAAAAAATTACCGTAAAGGCAATTACTGAAGGAGCCAGAATCAACCGCAATACTTTTTATCTTCATTATAATTGCGTGGATGATGTGCTTGCGGAGATTCAGGAAAAACATTCAGGCGAATACAGTGCTATTGTTTCGGGCTTTGACCAGCTTAAGGATACGGACAAACTGGTACGTTCTTTTTTTGAATACATGGAAGCTCAGGATGATTTTTTCAAACGGGTGACTTGTGACAGTCGTTTTGACCATATACGCGAAAGGATGCAGAATCGTGTTACCAAGCAGGCAGCGGAATCTCGTCCTCTGAAAGGAATAGAGCAGAGCGTGCGCAACATCCTTTTGACTTTTAATAACTGTATTGTCCTGCTTTACCGCCAGTGGGTCGCCGATGGCCGTAAGATTCCTATGGAAGAAATGATTGAGCTTGCAACGACTCTGCTGGAAAATGGGATGAAGGGATACGCTAAATAAGGAAAAGGTATTATGAGTTTTACAAATTTTTCAGGTGTTTTTGGTGTATACGAAGGAACTAAGCTTATTGAAAGCGATGCTTACGGCTTTTAAAAATGCGGGCGGTCAGGTAGATCTTGAAGAAGCTGGTTATGAGCTTCCTGAAATCGTATTCTGGAACGTTGAGGCTCGTGATACTCACCTGCCGGTAACACAGAACGAAAAGGGAGTAAAGATAGTAAGTGGTGCGTCTGCAAACATCTTTGCAAATGTTGGTTCAGATGATTTGAAGCCCGCACCCTTTAAATTTACTTACATCTATTTCCCAATCTTAAACCGCAGTACGTTCCAGCTGGCAGCCTTGAGAGGCACGGTAAACTTGCCATCTTCTGCCTGAATAAGTTCAGCGCTGACAGGCTTTACTGCGTCTGGATTTTCGAGCGAATTTTTAGCGCTCAAATCTTTTCCGCAGAGTTCTGTCCGGTAGAACATTTCAACCTTTCCGAACGAAGATAAATCTATCTCTGTTTCTGACACCTGTTCTTTGTTTGTGTTCAATGCAAAGACTGAAAGTTCATTTTCTTCTTCATTCAAAACTGTGGCAAAAATTACGGCTGGGACTTCGCCATAGGCATTTGTGATTTTGTTTTCTGTTTTGACAACCGGCTTTAATGAAGTTCCGCGGCCAAAAACGCTGACATCTTTAAACGGCCAGTAGATTGCCTGACGGAATGCGCCTTTTCCCGGCTCGGTAAAAATTGGAGCGATGACATTTACAAGCTGTGCGAGGCAGGCAACTTTTACGCGGTCGGAGTGGTTTAAGAGCGTGATTGCCATTCCGCCAAAGGCAAGGGCATCTAAGAGGCTGTACTGGTCTTCGAGGATTCGTGGTGCTTCCATCCATGGATGAGGCTTTTGATTCTGCTGGTACCAGATGTTCCACTCGTCAAACGAAAGATTCATATTTTTTGAACTTCGCTTCAGTGCTTTTACGTAATCGCAAGTGGCAATGCTTGTCTTGATAAATTCATCCATATCATAAAAGCTTGCTAAAAAGTCATCGTCGTTTCCAAAGTTTTCAAAATAGCGGTGAATGCTTATGTAGTCGGCCTGATCGTATGTGTGTTCAAGAACGATTCTGTCCCACTCAGGGTAGGTCGGCATTCCGGTGGAAGCACTACCGCAGACAACGCACTTAATTGTGTCGTCGGTCCACTTCATAATCTTGATGGTTTCAAGGGCCTTCTTGCCGTATTCGTGAGCGTCGAGGTGACAGATTTGCCACGGTCCGTCCATCTCGTTTCCTACGCACCATGTTTTTATTCCGTAAGGATTTTCGTGTCCGTTAGTGCGGCGAAGGTCTGACCAGTATGTTCCCTTTGGAAAGTTGCAGTATTCAACTAAGTCGCCTGCATCCTGCGGAGTTCCGGTGCCCATGTTTACGGCGCCTAAGATTTCTGTTCCGGCCTTGCAGGACCAGTCGTAAAAGTCGTCGATGCCGATCTGATTTTTTTCTATTGCGTGCCATGCGCGGTCAAGGCGGACTGGGCGTTTGTCGCGGGGACCAATTCCGTCCTTCCAGTTATAGCCTGACAAAAAGTTTCCGCCCGGGTAGCGCACGAGCGAAACGTTTAAATCCTTTACCATCTGGATAACGTCTTTTCTAAAGCCCTGGTCGTCAGCGTCCGGATGTCCGGGTTCGTAAATTCCTGTGTAGACTGCGCGTCCCAAATGTTCTATAAATGAGCTGAATAAATTTTTATCTACTTCACCGATTTTAAATTCTTTTACGATTGTAACTTTTGTTTTCATTTGTTCACCTCTATTTTAAAATTTGCGTGAATTTGCACGCATGTATGTCTGCGGGTTAAGGCCGCGAGCTTTTTTTCTAATATCAAAACTCGCTTACAACAGTCGAGCTGCTTTTTCCGCTTTTGTCTTTTGTAACGCGAATCTTATTTGCAATACGACCTTCGAGTTCTTCGACATGCGAAATAATTCCGATAAGCTTATCTCCGCGCGACAAATCTTCGAGCGCCTTCATCGCTTTATTGAGCGTCTCAGAATCGAGCGTTCCAAAACCTTCATCTATAAACATCGCATCAAGCTTGCAGCCGCCCTCGCTTGCCTGAATCTCATCCGCAAGACCAAGCGCAAGTGCAAGAGACGCTTCAAACTGCTCGCCGCCAGAAAGACTTTCGACATTGCGCGTACGGCCAGTATAAAAATCCTTTACGTCAAGTTCAAGTCCCAGCGCGGAGCGTTTGTCGGCGGCAACCGTTCTGCGGCAGAGTTCGTATTTACCGTCGGTCATTATCTTAAGCCTAAGATTTGCGCGCCGTGTAATCCGATTTAAGAACGTCATCTGAACGTAAGTCTCAAGCGAAACTTTTTCCTGTCCGGTAACGCTTCCGGATGCAACACGATAAAGCATATTTATCATTGTAAGTTCTTCGTCGCTTGCTTTGTACTCAGGTAAAAGGCGCGCAATATTTTCTACACTGTCGCAGTTGGCTTTATTGCGGCCGGTCATCTTGTCGCGTCTATTATTAAGCTCATTCTTTTTTTGTTCAAGCTCTGTGCGAAGCGCATTCAACTTTTCGCCGTTATGAGTCTGCATTTTGGCAAGTTCTTCAGAAATTGTTTTTGCGGCGCCTTCGAGCGAAGAAAGATTTTTTTCGCTTTCGGTTTTGTTTGTGCGCGCATTCTCGAGAGTTGAATCAAGCGATTCAATTTTTTGCGAAAGTTCAGACAGGCGCTTTTGTGCAGTATCTGCGTTTTCAGATTTTAGTTTTGATTTTAGTTCGATAAGATTTTTTTCTTTTTCTGCAATCTGCGATTGTAAAGAAGCAAAGTCTGTATTTGCTTTTGCGTGAATTTCAGAAAGGCTGTTAATCTGCTGTTCGAGTTCTGGAATCTGCTTTTCGATAAGCGACTTCTTTTGCTGATTTTTGCTTTCTGAATCAATCATCTGCTGAACAAGTTGCAGCTGTGCTTTAGATTCAGCATCTGCGGCATTAAGAAAATCCCGTAAGTCAGAATCAGAAAGCGAGTGGGCTGGAGAATGCTTTTTGATTTTTTCTTCGAGCAGGGATTCAAGACTTTCAAACTGTGTCTTTGCGGCAGAAGCATCCTGCGCCTTTTTTTGAGCGGAATTCTGCAGGAGACTTACTTCTTTTTCTTTGTCTTCGATTTCTTTTTCGGTTGGGGCATCGGTAGATTTATCGGCCGGATGCGGGTGTTCAGTTGAACCGCAGACAGGGCATGGAAGGCCTTCCTTAAGGCTTTGCGCAAGGATTCCGGCCTGCTCAAGATTGAACAGATGTCTTTTGTGCGTAAGGTCTTCTTCGGCTTTAATGCGGTTTGCTTCTGCCGTATTAAAATCTTCGATAATATTCTGATAAGATGCGCGGAGTTTATTAAGCTCTGAAACGCCGGATTTTATCTCAGACAAAATCTGAATGTTTGAATCGACATCTTTTTTTTTGCTTTCCCATTCGAGTTTTTTTTCGCCGGAAGATTTTACTTCTTCAAACTCCTTTTTGAGTGAACCAAGTTTTGTCTTGTAGTCCTGAATTTTTTTTGCTGCGTCTTCTATTTCTGTTTGCAAAACAGCAAGTTTTAATTTGTCCTGATTCA
>JAILNY010000049.1 GCA_024691105.1 Treponema sp.
AGAATCAGAAGTATCTTCAATAACACCATCCAAAAGAGCATCAGCATCAAAGCTGTCTGCATGATCTGCAATATGTTCCTGTGCCGAAACATCATCGTCTTCAGAAACTGCAACAGCATCTTTTCCGTGGTACTTAACAACGAGCATTGTTACATCGTCTTCAAGTTCCTTAGACATAAAGCGCTGAAGGTTATCATAAGTAAAGCGTGCAATTCGGCTTGCAGGATAAGTGTAGTTATCCATAAGAGCCTGCTTGATTCGCTCTTTACCAAACTGTTCACCACGAAGTGAATGCGAGTTAATTACACCACTTGTTGTAATTGCAAGCATATCACCTGAAATAAGCTTAACCTGTTTTACCTTAACAAGAGGACTTACATCCTTAACAAATCCAAGAACATAACCCTTACCCTGAATCTCAATAACGTTGTTATAAGTTTTTGAATATTCAAGCATTGTAGGAATACCACAGTTTACATAATAAAGAGTATCTGTTGCAAAATCCATCAGACAGAAAAGGCCTGCAAAGAATGTTCCCTTTGGAAGATTAAATCTGATAAATGCATTTACCTTCTGAATAAGCTTTTTAAAGTCATGGGTATCTGCAAGGAATGTTCGGATGATGGACTTTAAGATGACCATACTCATCGAAGCCGAAATACCCTTACCGCTCAAAGAACCGATTACCATAATATGACTTGTATCTGTAAGACGGATCAAATCGACAAACTCACCACCAATGTTGTGAGCAGGAACCATAAGATATCCGACATCAATTTTAGGATTACGGATATAATCCATATTTTCCTGAATTGATGTAATAATCTGGCTCGACATACGGATTTCGCGGTTTACAGTTCCGACAACAGAAGCATTGGCAATGTTCTTCATGTAGTAACCAAATACAAAGAAGTATGAATAGAACTTATCAAGAACCTGCTTATCGTATTCATCATACATACCGCCAGTACGTTTTTCGCCCAAAAGCAAAAGACCAAGAATATGATGACCTTCGTGCAAAAGAATCAAAACCTCGGCATCTGTCTCATCAAAGATTTTGTAGATCTCTTCTTTTACCGGCTGCAAAACATAACTGTTTTCAATATCTTCACGGAACACAATAAAGATTTCGTTATTTACAAGGACTTCACGAGCCTTTGCAATTTTTGCAAGCGTATAAGTTTTTCCGTCAGAATTATAAACCGTAGAATATTCACCGGAACCAGAGTCAACAAGAACTGTCATAGAAGAAGTCTGCATGTTTGTCTGGAACGGCCTAAAGAATTCCTTAGAAATATCAGAAAGTTCATTTTCGTAATCGATAGAAGCAAGCTCGCGTTCAAATTCTTCTTCGTACTGACTTGAACGATATTTAATAAGCTTTGAAAATGATGAACTTAAAAAACGACCGGCAAGCATTAATACAAATGTTCCCATAAAAATAATGAACAGGTAAAGCCAGTAATTTTCTGTGTACATCGGTCTAAGTCCAACATACAAAGCAGCACCGATTGCAGCAGGAGCAATGTATTTAATCAGCATAGAAAGCACTGCCGAAACAAGCATTCCACCATCATAAATTTTATCCTGAGTAACGGTGTTCATAATCATAATTGACATGACCGCAATGATATACATAAACAGAGAACGCATCATAGGAAGCATTTCTGCAATATAATAAACCAGTGCAAGACCAGCCCATCCAAATGCAACAGCTCCGATACACATCAAAGCTCTCTGCACCAGAAGGCGTGAATTAAAATTTTCGCCGGTTAAAATCAAAATTAAAAATCCAAAAATCGGAAGCACAAAAACATAGCACACGATAAAAATCTGAAGCCATGTAATCGGGAACGCACTTGCCGCAGCTCCACTTAAAATCAAATCTGACTTCATTTCAAATACAGATGCATCCGAAATATGAATTTTAAAAAATGCAACATACGCAGCAAGAATTAAAAAGATTACCTTAAGTACTGTTGCAGAAACAGACTTTCGTCTCTTTGAAACAGAAACAAGCATCATCGAGATTTCTGTATAAATTGCAGCAACAAGAAAGAGAACAAGGTGATCAAGAAGAATCGAAATCTTTTCTGGTCCATGATAAACAGAAAGAACCGAAAGAAACATTACGACTGCAGCCGATGCATCAAGAAGCAAAGTATTAATCATACTAGATTCAGCACCCTGATTCTTTGTGTTAACATTCATTGATGTCCATACAAGATATGCAGCCAGAGCCGCATTGAGAATAACATAAATCATCAGCTTACCACCTTTGTAACCATCATAGTAATATCATCATGAAGCTTATTATTGCCTTTATAGTCAAAGATAAGTTTTACAATATCATCAATAAATTCCTGAGGCTGTTTTGCAGCGCTGTTACGGATTGTATCTGTATAAAGATCCGTATCGCCAAGTTCTACGCCTTCATCATTCATAACTTCCGAAACACCGTCCGATGCAAACAGAATAAGGTCATCACGGAAAAGACGCTGTTCATCAATACGGATATCATCGATATCGATAATTCCAACGACACCACAGTTAGAAGAAAGCGGCTTAATTGTATAACCGTCAGGAGCGCGTGTTACGATAAGCGGATCTGACATAGAAGCATTTACATAACGGATTGTCATTTTCTGAGTATCTACGACACTGATAAACAATACCGTGTACTTATCCTGGAGCTTCATTCCCTTGATGGCTTTATCAATAGCGCGAACGATTGTAATAAGATCTTCTTTGTCTTCGATAATCTTTACGGTATTCATTACCAAACCCATGATGAGCGCAGCCGGGAGTCCCTTACCAGAAACGTCACCAAGCATCAAAAGTGTTTTATGTTCATCAATCGGGAGCGCGGTATAATAGTCACCGGAAACGTTTACCAGCGGTCTAAAGTAAGCTGCAATCTTAAGACGCTTTGTGTCCGGCATAACAGCAGGAAGGAACAATCGCTGAGTTTCTGCAAGCTGTTCCCACTCTTTAGAAAGGCTGGCAATTTCGCTCAAAGAAGAAATTGTCTGAGTACGTTTTCTAAAGCGTATAAATTCATCAAGCAGCTGCTTATAAATTCCTGTATCAAAAAAACGGGTAAAGCGGCAGAGAACAAAGAAATGGAATTTATCTACAGAAAGAACAAAACCGCGTGCTTTAAAGTATTTAGAAGTAATTCCAAGCTTGTCACCTACAAAGTCAAAACCGTCAGGCCATGTTGACGGAAAGTTATTCTGCAAAGTACGCAGAACATCCTTGTCGCAGGTAATGCGGTTAGGACTATTATATAGAACATATTCTTTTTCGCTGTCAATGTACAAAACAGAACAGTCGGCTTTCTGCTCAAGAACAGTCTGAATTATTTCGTAAAAGTCCTCGAGTGTATAGCAGAATCGAAGACTGTCGATAAACATCTGAATATATTTTGTCTCTTCTTTTCTAAGGACCCGATCTTCAATGGATTTATTAATCGTCTTTGTAACGGCAGATGTCATAATCAAAAAGAATACCAGAAGTACAAATTCCAGCATACAGAAGTAAACCGGATCAAGCATAAGCGTGATTTTTGGCAGTATGAAGTAAGAAACTACCATAAATAAGAATGTTGAAAGTACATAATTGAATATTTCAACATGTCGTTTTCTTTGTTTTAGCATAGCAGCCCCATTAAAAGAGAGATATTCACAATATTATATCACAACAATGTTAAAATTTAAAACAAATTTATCAAAGAGTTGAATTTTTTTACAGGGAATTTTCAAATTTCCGGAGCGTCTGTCTTTTCAGGCGTCCGGAATCTGTTATTTTTAGCGGGTTAAATCCTGAAGCTTAATCAAATTAGGCTTTGTGGTAGGTTTTTCTTCTGCGGCGTAAGCTTCCATAAGCTTTTTCTGAGTCGAAGTAAGCTTTGAAGGCACCTGAATCATAACTTTGATGTACAAATCGCCTTTTGAACCGTTAGAAGATGGAACTCCTTCGGATTTTACGCGGAAAATCTTGCCGTTTGCAGTTCCGGAAGGAATTTTAAACTCGATTTCGCGGTCATCAAGAGACTTGATAGTAATTGTAGCGCCAAGTGCTGCCTGACTCAAAGAAATAGGAGCGGCACAGTAAAGGTCATAACCGTCGCGCTCAAAATATGGATGGTCGTTAATGTGAACAACGACAACAAGATCCCCTGCAGGTCCACCGTTACGGCCGGCATTTCCCTGATGAGGAATTACAATGCGCTTGCCTTCCTGGATTCCGGCAGGAATTGTAAGTGTCACGCGGCTTGACTTCTGTTCAACGCCGGTTCCATGACAAGAACGGCATGGATTGTCGATAACCTTTCCGGTTCCGCCACAAGTAGGACATGTCTGCTGAACTGTAAAAAATCCGGCACTGCGGGCAACCTGCCCCATTCCGTTACAGCGAGGACATGTCTTTTTAGAACCGCCGGCGGCACAGCCAGATCCGCCGCAGGCGGAACAGGTCGCTTCGTGTGTAAAG
>JAILNY010000053.1 GCA_024691105.1 Treponema sp.
ATAACAGGAAGCCACGCTCTATCCATCTGATCAAGGATTCCATTTAGTGTATGAATTGCTCTTTTTAAATAAGATGTATAACAGAGATCAAAGTCATATCCTTCTTCTTTAAGAAGATTTCCCGCGTTTTTTGCCTCTTCACGCCCTTTTTCGCTTAATTCAACATCTGTCCAGCCAGTAAACAGATTAAGCTTATTCCATTCACTTTCACCATGCCTAACCAAAACTAATTTTGTCATTTAAATCCTCTCTTTGATAGTTAGTTATAACTAACTATATTTTTCAAAAGGATATCACTTATCTATATTGTTAGCAATAGCTAATTCTTAAAAAAATAACACAATCCCGCCATAATTTTGACACATTCTTTACGTACACTTAGGCCATGAAACAGAGAACAATTTCAACAAATAAAATCACTTCAGCGCGCACGGCATCTGGCCGTCCTCGTTTTTCGCTTGTCGCGTTTTATCGCCACGGATTTTCGCGTGTCACATTTCCCGGCCTCGTAATTATAGCCCTTGTTGCCCTCATAGCCGTTGGACTTTCAAACTGCAAATCAACCGACACAATCTTTTGCACAGTTGGAGAAAAAGAAGCCTACATCTTTTACACAAAAGACAACATCGACTACAAATCTTCAGAACCACTCGCAGTCTTTATCGACCACGAAGGCATGTTCCACATCTTTGAACTCGAACACAAAATTCACTATACAACGTTATCACGCACAAAATTCATCGAGCAGCTTTCTAAAATCTGTTCAAAAAACTACTACGAACGCATAGCCTATCTGACCCTCAACAAAAAACCAAACCGCTACGCCGTTATCGAAGACATAATCTTAGACTCAACCCTGGTTCAGATTACCGGCTATAAAACACAAGACGCACATTCCTTTAAGAACGTGCGTCCGCTTGAAGAACCAAATCCAGAATTACGCTTCTGTTTTGGAGATGACTTTATTTACTGAATGAAACTTGCAGCCGCCTTTTAAAATGCCTCGCTTGAAGCACCTATATCCAATTTGTTGTCTATAGCAAGTTTTACATATTTTATAAATTCATCAAACTCCGGATACTTTGAAAAACCTATGGTCGTTGTAAAATGCTTCTTAGGATTGAACTCATCTATTCCTAATAAATAAGGTGTTCCAAATTCTTCTGTAACTGCATCATATTCAAGATTTACAGTCTTTATTACTTTTCCATTCAAACAAACATTACAGGTTAAAGGATAATAAAACTCTCCTGACTGATCAAATCTTTCATAAACATTGACTTCATATTTGCCATGTGCGAAAGAATAAAGAAAAAAGAAAGATTGCTGCTTTATATTTTGATCTGTGCTTTGATTCCATATTGTTCTTAGGCGCTCTTCATATTTTTGCGCAGCCTGATATTCACCGTTAGAATATAAAATTAAGATCATAAGATTTGTCATCGAAAAAGAATCTTTATTGGATTCCAAGTATTCTTCAACATAAGGACGCGCCTTTTTATATTCCTTCATCTCATACAAAATATATGCCATACTGTATGCTGCATCAGGTGATTTTTCAATTTCATAAAATTGTAAATAATTTTCTAATGCCTTTTTATAATTGCCCTGCTTTTCAAATATCAAACCAAGCATTCGATACGCATTAGAATCGTTTTTATTCAACTCAACACACTTTTGATAATTTTTAATTGCTTCAGAAAATTTATTTGTATAATAGTAACTTCCCGCAAGATAATAATACGCTCTTGAAAAATCAGGCGCTTTTTGAATCGCGGTCTTAAAATATTTTTGCGCTTCATTATCCTGCTCCAGCCTAAAATATGCCAGCCCAAGATAAAAATACTCAGATGCAGTATATAAAGATTCATCAGATTCTTTTATTGAATTTATAATTGCCTCATACTGTCTCTGCTGATCAAGAAGTTCATATTTTTCATTAATAAAATCATTTTTCTGCGCAAAGCATGCAAATGCCATAAATGTAATTAAAATTGATAGTAAAAGTTTTTTCATATTTTTTATCCTTTCTCACTGTTCTGATATTTTATTGAGATTATCACTTATAATTTCAACTTTTGCAACAAGAACTTTTTTTATTGGGAAACTTCCCAGTTCATAATCAAAAGAATGACAATACTCAATTTTTGTCTTATCAGTTATGATATATATTAGCTTATCTGAAATATAAAATTTATAAGAAACAGAATTTTCATATTCACTTTCATTTAAATAATGTTTCTTAAAATAATCAAGCAAGTCTGAACACTTGTCATTAGCTTTTAACACGATTCGTCTATAAAATATTTCTTCAGAATTTTCCATGACAGAAAAATCAATTTTAATTTCTCGATTCGTGTTTTTACTATTTAATATCTCAAGATGATATTTCCAAATGAAAATACGAAGAAGAATACTCATGCTTGAAAGTAAAATAACAAAATAAACAAGTTCGAGTTCTTTACTTACTATGCACTGATATACAATCATTACTGAAAATAAAATCATCATATATGTAATAGCTTCATACAAAATACTTGAAATATGAATTTGTGCTATGACAAAAAGAGCAACGATGTTGTATCCAATAACCAAAATTCCAAGTTCCTTAAATGGTATTGGAATATTTTTTAAATAATAAAATACAATTGCAGTAAGCAATTCTATTAAAGTGGTAATAGCAAATACGCAAAGGTATTGTATCAAATATTTATTTTTCTTTGTTTTCATACTTTCAACCAGAGTCCCAATCACCAGGCAAAAATCTAATCTCTATCAAAATTTTTATTAACATAATCCAGCAGCGACTAAGCTTTTATTCATTTTTTACTTCCATAATTCCTAGACAGTTTTGAAATTATTGCATCTTCAAAATTTCTTCGACCATCAATTATTGTATGAACTATTACTTTCTTTCCTGAAATTTCATAAATGATTCTATAATATTCTTGAATCAATTCTCTGTATTGTGTAATTCCCTGACGCTCCAATTCAGGAACAACTCTTCCGCTCCTAGGATGTTTTTGAAGAGACATCACATTTTCTTCAAATTCAGAAATTATTCTTTCAACATAGTCAGGACTCCGAGAAAAGTAATAATCAGCAATTTCGTTCAAATCCTCTTCGGCAAATTCTGAAACTATAATTTCTTCAATTTTTTCATTTTCCAAGATTGAACTTCCTTCGTAAATTTGAAAAAACTTCTTTTGCAGGTTTTGTTCTTCCAGCACGTACATCCTTTTCTGAGAATTGAATGATTTTTAACAAATTAAAAGCATCCTTCATTTCCTGGTAAGATTCAACATCGATTAATACAGCACGGGATTCACCGTTTTGTGTAATGATAAGAGGTTCTTTTTTTTCATTTACAAAATTCATCATATCTGCTGCATTTGTTTTTACATAGGAAATAGGTTTAATACATTCCTGAACATTTGTAATCATAAATACCTCCAGTCTTTATATAGTATCGTATTTAGACTGATTTAACAAGGAAAATTGAGTTAGTCCAGTGCGAAGTTTTTCCATATCCATAATTAAGGGAATATTATTCCAATTTTTCTCCACAATAAGGACAAAATTTTATTTTTCTTTCCTCTTCTGGCTTAGAAATCGCTTCTACGAAGCCTGCAGAAATAATACCAGTAGGTACGGCTACTAACCCTATACCTAACAATGCAATTATTGCACTTAGTATTTTGCCCAAAACTGTAACAGGATATATATCGCCATATCCAACTGTAGTCAATGTCGCTAGAGCCCACCATAAAGCATCAAAAGCATTTTTAAATACTTCGGGCTGGGCTACATTTTCAATATTAAACATTAAAACAGCTGCAACAATCATTAGAAGTATAACAACAAATATTGAAGATAATAGTTCGTGTTTTTTATTCTTAAATACAGCAAAGATTTTACTAAGAGCATCTGTATATCTATTTATTTTGAATATTCGAAATAGTCTAATTATTCTTAATATTCGTAAAACACGTAAGTCAATTGGAATAATATACGGTATATAAAATGGAAGAATGGCTAGCAAATCAATCAATGCTAAAAATGAAAAAATATATTTTATTTTTGCAACAAAATATTTTTTGTCTGGATATAATAAATCTGCCGTCCACACTCGCAACAAATACTCGATAGTAAAAATGATTACGGATGTCTTTTCAATTATACTAGAAACTGTTTTTATATTTTCTGGCAAAACAAACGGATGGTGTAAAATAAAGTTCGCAATTTGATTTAATTGAAAAAGGTCATTATATATGCCAAAAAGTTTTTTAGCACAAAAACAGCATCACACATAGCAAGATTTTCTATTTTCATCTCGCGCTTATTGCAATTTTCCTGTTTTGATTTCTGTCTTTAAATAGTCATACACATAAAGAGGGCTTTGAAAGTAAAGACCAGTTTTCGAATCACAGAGTTTCTTGTAGAGTTCTGAATTGTAGACAGTTCTAAGGGCTTTTTCCATACTAAAAGAAAAATCCTTTACAAGATATGTTGCAAGGTCCCGCGTTGTACATTCAATTTGATATTCAATATCACTCATAGCAGAGTCCTTTATTTTGCAATGTCTGAATCGCCTTTTGTGTACCGAAAAAATATTGAAAAGTAATGCCTTCCATGTATTTAAGTCTTTCAAGGAATGTATCAAAAGTGATATCGCCTTCAACAAAACGTCGGATTTGAGCACCAACTCTATCATTTGCTATAGGACCTATTACTACATCGTAATCATGAGAAAAATCCTGGTTTTCTAAACTGCGATTCTTAAAGACAAAATCTGCCCAATCTTTTGAATATTCTGAAAAAGAAAGGACTTTCAGACTTCCATCCTTCAAAAGGGAATCATCAAATTCAAATTTTGTTACATAAGGTTCAGTTCCAAAAAGTTCTGCTTTATAAGTTGCCATTTCATAAGCTTGCTTAAAATTATCCGAAAGATAAAAACCGCGGCCAAAATCTTTATTTGGCTTTGAAAGGTTCAAATCAATTTCTTTTATTTCTACTGTTGAACCATGATATAAAAACATCAGAGATTTCCTCCGTGATTTTTGCAATATAACGAAAGGTCATCTATAATCTCTGCAAATGGGAGTGTGTGCGTAATGTTGTAGTGTTGATTCACAAAGTCTATAGCATTAAACCGGTCAAGATAGTTAAATGCCTGCGTTGTAGAAAGAGAATATTTCTTTGCAAAATCGCTTACAAGAGAAACTGTATACTCTATTTTATCTTTTACGGGTACAGTATCCATATTGTCCTCTCAATAAACTGATTATAACATATTTTTGTTGAAATTTCGATAATATCCCACGAAATCAAAAAAACTAAGCATGCTCTATCTCAACTGCGCCAAAAGTTCATCGCGCAGCGATTCAATCCTGTACTTGAGCTTTCTCACTTCATCAAGACTCTGCATAATTTTAGAGAACATATAAATGTCTACAAACATTCCGTCAAAAAGAAAATCCGCAACCGTAAGCCAGGTGTTTACGTTCATCGTGTAATCGCCCTGGCGCAATTGAGTAATCTGGGAACGAAGTTTTTCCATAAGAAAATTAACGCGGTCCATTGCATTTTTTGCGTTGTCAATTTTTGAATGCTTGATTAAGTCCGTAATAAATCCGCCGCCGAACATATCAAAAATTCCCCAGGTGCGGGCACTCTTTAAATTATTTTCAGCTGAATTAAGTTCTCCAAGAAGATCATACACAGTATTTAAGGTCTGTTCGATTTTTGTTTTTTCAATTTCGTTCATTCAAATTTCCTCTTTCGCAGATTTTGGATTACTTCCAGATTATTACCATATAAATATAACAACTATTCCAGGAATTTTGTACAAAAAAAATGAAAGTAGAAATATTTTTTTAACTTTTATATAATCGCCTTATGACTTACAGACTAAGCAAAAAATCACGAATCTCTTCTATCTTATTAAGCCTGACGCTTTTATTAATTTGTGCCAGCTCCACGTTCCTTCTTCTCTCAACGGAATTAAAAAAAACGGAAGCCAGCCGTTCGCTTATTATCATCTGCGCACTCATAATTTTTGCCGCTACCGTTTACGTAATTTACACCAGCATCAAAGACGTAAGGACTTTTATCACACTCGACAAAGAAAACGGAATCACATATTGCGATGGAATTAAAACAATTCAGATTAAGTTTAAACTTGTCGAACAGCTCAATTCAACCATTGGAGCATTTTCTTATCTCACATTAAAAAACGAACATCTCCGTCACAATCTTGTTAATTTTTCAAAGTTCGAAAACAAAGCAGAAATTTCTTCTTTTCTTATCGACAATGTCACAGACAGATTCGGTCGTCTTAAATTTAAAACTGAACAGATGATTAAGCAGGAAATTGACGCAGAAAA
>JAILNY010000081.1 GCA_024691105.1 Treponema sp.
AAAATAAAGAATCTATAAATCAGAAAAAAATATTTAATTCAGAATTGGCAAAGTTTGTTCTGCCAAATAATGAAGTTAGTATATTGAATGCATTCCCTCTTTTCTTATTTGAATATTTTAAATAAGCACAATCCAATTTTATATTCTTAAAAAAATTCTGAATAATCTTCCCTCGCAAATCCAAACTCCCGTTCCCCAAACAGCACCAGCGTAATCTCATCAAAATCATCCTGATGCAGTTTCATCGTCTCCACCGCAACCCTAATAGCATCTCGCTGAGGGTAACCATAAACACCGGCAGAAATCAGCGGAAATGCAATAGTCTTAAGGCCTTTTTCTTTTGCAAGCTTCAAAGAATTTTCATAACAGGAAGTAAGAAGTGCCTCAGCCTCTGCAGGTGAATGTTCAAAATAAATCGGCCCAACAGTGTGAATCACAAACTGCGACGGAAGATTGTAACCCTTTGTGATTTTAGCTTCACCGGTTCTGCAGCCACCAAGAGTCCGGCACTCTGCAAGAAGTTCAGGACCTGCCGCACGATGAATCGCACCGTCCACACCACCACCGCCAAGAAGCGAAGAATTTGCCGCGTTGACAATTGCATCGCAGGCAAGCTTTGTAATGTCACCTTTGATAATTTTTATATTTGCCATACTGGATCTGATCGGATTTGAATCCTTATATAATTGTAGCGCTCTAGCCAGGTGAGCTACAGCCCCGACGAATTCATTTCATTCGTTTATTCAACTGTTAAAGTCCTGACACCATTCCAAAACAGAAAATAGTGCCGGCAATAGAACCTGCAATAACTATAAGCCATCCCAAAACTCTTGGTGCATGACTTATTCCGACAAGTTCGCAACGAGAAGGATTAGTTTTTAAATAACGAACCGGAACACCGTTTGCCAGCTGTTCATCAGTAAATCCAAACAAAGGAAATAACGAAACTCTGTCTTCATAAGTGATGTCATCGGCTTTATATTCAAAATCATATCTTGTCATGACTCCAAACAAAATGTATCTGAGTTTGAGAACATGTGTAAATTTACAGATTGTCTGTTCAGAGTTTTTATCATTGATTTTAAAAACGTTTACAAGTTTATAAACACCATAAATAAAAACAACTACGCAACCCAAAAGTCCGACTAGATAAAGTATTTGTTCTTCCATTTTTAATACCTCGTATTTTTTATTTGTGGTTGAATTATATCATAACCCCTTAATCTTTTCGACTGAAATTTTTATCAACTTGAACTTAACAATATCTACATCACTTATGACTATCTTGCGCCAGAAAAAATGTGGCCTACGATCAGATAGAACGTATTCAAAAAGCAGCAGCAACAAACAATTATGATGTAATCGGAGTTGATACAATTACAACTGCTGTAAAAATTGCAGACGGACTTCTTCCTGGTCTTGAGTATCCTGAAAGAACTGAAGAAACGTCAACTGTATTTTTTCAGAAGGATGCAAAATGGCTCTTACGTTCTCTTTACGGTGAAATAGATTAGGCGGCAAATAATGAAAATAAAAGAAAATAAAATTATCTTTCTCGGCAGTATTTTTATTTTACTTATGATTTTAATAAGTTCTTTGTGGAATGTACAAAGTGCGCAAAAACAGACTCAGATTGTAGCTGATAGTATAAGTAATTTTTACATGGAAGAGCTTAAAGACCATTCTATTGATGCAAGTATTGGTGCAATAGTACTAAGCGAAGGCAAAAGCGCAGATTTTGAACACTGCTATAAGCTTGTAGATGACGGACTTTATGAGAGCAAGAAAAAAAACGGACGCTCAGCAATTACTTTTGCAAAAAACTAAAGCCACTGGATTTTCTTTGCTCCCCTTGCAGAGTGCACTTGTTATAAACCCCGTTTTTGCGTAAAATTGCAACATTATGGAATTTACACAAGAACAAATTGACGCCCTCATTGTTAATGAAGTCGAAATCATGAAAAAAATTGCAACCGAGCTTAATGTTCGTGTGCAGCAGGTTAGCGCTGTTATCAGTCTCTTTGAAGAAGGCTGTACTGTCGCTTTTATCAGTCGTTATCGAAAAGAAAAAACTGACAACCTCGATGAAGTTGCCGTTACAAGCATCGATCATCTTTTTAAATCATACAAAAATCTCGAAGAGCGCCGTCTCGAAATTGTAAAGGGAATTTTCAACCAGAACAAACTTACAGAAACTCTTTACAACGCTGTTATGTCAGCTACAACACTTACCGCTCTCGAAGACCTTTGGGCTCCGTTCAAAAAGAAAAAGAAGACTCGCGGAATGGTTGCGCAGGAAAAAGGACTTGAACCACTTGCTGAGTTCATCCTTGCACAAAACAATGATGCTGCAGTTGAAAAAGAAGCTGAAAAATATATCAAAACCGACAACGAAGACCCGGCTCTTAACGTAGAAACAGCAGCCGACGCCCTTGCCGGTGCAAAAGACATCATCGCAGAACGCGTAAGCCAGGAAACAGCAAACCGCGAAACTGTAAAAAAACTTTATATGTCTACCGGAAACATCGTTACAAAGGGAATCGTTCCAGAAGGCCAGACAGAAGAACAGGCGCAAAAAACTTCTACCTACCAGATGTACTGGGACTACTCAGAGCCGCTTGATCAGCTTAAGCCGCACCGCATTCTTGCAATTAACCGCGCAGAACGCGAAGGCGCTCTCGATGTAACAATCGACGTCGACGTTGATGCAGCAGTTGCCGCACTCCAGAAAAAAGCAGAAATCAACAATAAATATCACTCAGAAGCAATCGAAGACGGCGTTGTACGTCTTTTGTCACCGGCAGTTGTTCGCGAAATCCGCAGTGACGAAGCAGACCAGGCAGACGATCACGGAATCGGCGTATTCAGTGAAAACCTTAAAAACCTTCTGATGACACAGCCGATTAAAGGAAGCCGCGTTCTCGGTGTTGACCCTGGTTACCGTAACGGTACAAAGTGTGCCGCTCTCGACGAAACAGGAAAATACCTTGGCTTCTTTAAAATCTTCCAGGAAATCAATCCAAAAGAAGCTTACGACCTTATCAACGAAGCCGTTGATAAATATGACATTCAGGTTATTGCAGTTGGTAACGGAACAGGTAGCCACGAAGTTCAGGAAATCGTATCAAAAGTAATCAGCGAAAACTACGCAGACTCTGATGTTAAATACACAGTTGTAGATGAATCAGGTGCTTCTGTTTATTCAGCTTCTCCGGTTGCTACAGAAGAGTTCCCTGACCTTGACGTTATGGTTCGTGGTGCAATTTCTATGGGTCGCCGCCTTCAGGATCCGCTTGCCGAACTCGTAAAAATTGACCCTAAGGCAATCGGTGTTGGTCTTTACCAGCATGACGTTAATCAGAAAAAACTTGCAGACCAGCTTGATGAAGTTGTAAGTTCAGTAGTAAACAACGTCGGCGTAAACTTGAACACAGCTTCTTACATGCTTTTAAAATATGTATCAGGAATTACAACATCTACTGCTAAAAAAATTGTTGCATATCGCGATGCAAATGGTAAGATTAAGAGTCGTGAGGAACTTAAAAAGGTTCCTGGTCTTGGTCCAAAAGCCTTTGAACAGTGTGCAGGATTCTTAAAGATTGCAGAAAGCTCAGATCCACTCGACAATACATGGGTTCACCCAGAAAACTATGATGCAGCGCGCGAAGTTCTTCCTCTTATCCAGAACAAAGAAAAAGTGCCTGCTGACCTTATCAAAAAGATTGCAGAAAAATACAATATCGGTGAAACAACAGTTCGTGACATCGTAGAAGAATTACAAAAACCAAACCGTGACCCTCGTGACGGTTATCCTGCACCTATCATGCAGAAGGGCGTTGTTCAGTTTGAAGATCTCAAAGAAGGCATGAAGGTTACTGGAAAGATCAAGAACGTTGTAGACTTTGGTGCTTTTGTTGATATCGGTCTTCATGAGACAGGTCTTATCCACGTAAGTGAATTAAGCGATAACTTTGTTGAAAATCCGATGGAAGTTGCAAAAGTCGGTGATGTTCATGAGTTTACGATTATCGCGCTTGACCGCGACCGCCGCCGTATCAGTCTTTCTCTTAAGAGTGATGCCGCAAGCCGCATTCAGCACAATGGAATGGGTGGCTCTGCATCTTCTGGTTCAGCTTCATCAAGCACAGGTGCAAAGAAAATCGTAGTCGTTCGTAAAGGCGCCGGAAGTAATTCTGGAGCAGCCGGCAAAAACGGCGGCGCTTCGAGAGGCCCTGCAAGATCAGGCGAGATGAGACGTGCTCCACGCGAAAACTACGGAAGCGATGACGGAATGAGTTACAATCCGTTTGCCGCTCTCTTAAAGAAATAAGACAATTTTTCTGATGCCCGTCGCAAATGCGGCGGGTATTTTTTTTGAGCCGCAAGTCGCATCAAAAAAAAAGATGCAAGGCAGAAAGGACTTAATGGTCTGCCTTGCATCTAAAGAAGTGTGGTGGCCAGTTAATACATTTTTGCAATAATACTATTAACTTATTACGGCCTTTGCCCATGAAGTGCAGTTATCAATATCTGCAGCCTCTGGTGTAAGATGTACCATAAGTGGTTCCCCTGCCCTTACAGCACCGAGAGAATTAAGACGATCATCCCAGTCGCGAAGCCACTGTCCATCGCCCCAATCGTATGAACCAAAGATTCCAACTTTTTTTCCTTTTAATGATCCTTCAATCTGAGTAAAGAAAGCTTCAACCGAGTCTTCCAATACTTCATCGCCCATAGCAGGACTTCCCAAAAGAATTACATCACTTGCCAAAACAGCGTCTTTATCAGCACTGTCAGCAGTTGTCAATGTAACAGAAGCTCCCGCAGCACTGATTGCAGAATTAATTGCTTCGGCCATTGCCTGAGTATTACCTGTTGTAGAGGCATAAACTATAGAAACATTCATAACAACTCCTTACGCGGCATTACTAACCGCTTTTTTATATTCATTAATTATCTGCTGAACAGAATATCCCTGATCAAACAACTTACAGCAAAGCCTTGAACAATTTTTATACTGAATAAATTTCTGCTGAGCCTGTTCAACATTCGAATAGGACTTCCAGTAGCCGCAGAGCTTACAGTTTTTTCCATGATGATTTATAAAATTAATTACATCGTTCAACGGATAACCTAAAAACAATCCGATCTCATGCGGAAAATTTTTACTACCATAACTTCCAGAGACTCTGCTGAAAATCTGAAAAAGCATCGAATAAGGATTGTCCACAACTGTATAACCGAACGACTTAAAAAATTTTTTATTCTGCGGAAGTGAAATAATTTTTTTTATCCAGTTTATATCGCATAAAAATAAGAGAGTAAAATTTTCACCCGAAGGAATTTCAAAAAGCGAAAGTCCAATTGCAGAAAGCTCGTACTTCCATAGATTAATTTTTTTCTGATTCTGGCATGAGGAACTGATAGAAAATAAATTTGCAGGCTTTATTCCGCAAATGGAAGGTGCTGTATTTTTTATAAATATTTTATCAGTACTCATATTGACCTTTTTCAAAAACCCTCAGGCAAAGCCTGAGGGGTACATAGGAGACAAAAAAGCAACGCTTTCTGTTATTTAGTTAGTCGTGACTAACTGTAATAATAGTAACCTAATGCTAACAAATAGTCAATAGTGCTTACAAAAATTTTTATAAAAAAAAGCGGACCCTTTTTGAGTCCGCCGGTTTGAGCTGATGTTACATCTTCTCAAGCTTTACATTCGAAATATAAACTGTCGCTGTAGAACCCATATTACCCATATTAAATTCTATACGCGCATTTTCATCTGTCTTTCCCGACATCTGGAATGTAAAACTAAAGGTCTGCTTTTTCTTTGTAAGAGAAATCGGTTTGTCAGCCAGATATCTTACGTAATTATTATCCGGTCCGGAAATTGCAGTCACAATCTTACGTGCATCTTCTGCATACGCATCAAAACTAAAACGGTAATTATTTCCTTTTACAAGTGCAATTGCTGACTGACTAAGCTGAATGCTGTAATCTTTATCACCCGCATTCTGTGTAATAACCTTGATTACATCGCCTTCAAATTCAACACTACCCTTTCCTTTTTCTCCGGCATAAAGACTCCAGTTTCCTTCTGCAGGAATAAGGTTAACACCCTTGTCCTGTTTTACGTTACTTCCGTTAGGCTTAGAAACCTTTGTGTCATATTTTTTCTTCTGATAAACCTTTACGTAATCAACAACCATCTGAGCATTCTGACCAAACTTTGTCGATGCATCAGGATTTCCCGGCCAGTCACCGCCTACTGCAACATTAAGAATAATATAAAATTTCTGATTATATGGTGCAGGATAAGGCTCTTCTTTTTTACCAGGCTTTTTTGTAAACCAGTCACTTACTTTATAGAACATAATTCCATCTACATAAAAGCGCATTTCAGCCGGTTCCCATTCAACTGCAAATACGTGGAACTCATCTGCAAAATTGCCTTTCTTAAGTGAATAAGTTCCCTGCTTTTGTGTATGAGGTTCTCCAAAGTGAAGTGTTCCATAAACCTTATTTATCTGGTCGCCCAAAACTTCCATGATGTCAATTTCGCCGCACTTTGGCCACTGACCATAGAAGCTTTCATCAGCAGGCATCATCCAGAAAGCTGGCAAAAATCCTTTTCCCTTTGGAACCTTAAGACGAGCTTCCATTCTGCCGTACATGAACTCATGCTTGCCCTGTGTATTGATTCGGCCCGAAGTATATTTTGAACCGTTCTTCAATGGCTGAATAACAAGCATTCCGTCTTTTACATAAGTATTCTGTGCCGAGTCCCCATAAGACTGAAGCTCATGATTAACCCAGCCCGGCTCATGAAATTCAAAATTCCAGTCTTCAGAATTTACTTTATCTCCGTCAAAATTTTCAACCCAGACAAGATCTTCTTCAGTGTAAGTTGAATTTTTCAATGCATCAGCAAACAAATTATTCATAACAAAAACCGAACACATCATCAAAAAAATGTTCTTTACTCTCTTAATCATTTTACCACCTTAATTCTCAGGACCTTGGAATTTCTTTCCGGAGTCCATTTCTTTTTTCGTTCTTCAGGAAGGCTTGAAACTGAATCCTCCTTAAATCCGAGTTTTTCAAACCAATCCGCCGTCTGCGTAGTTAAAACAAAGACAGATTTTATTTTTTCTTTCTTTGCTTTTTCAACAAGATAGTTTATTAATTTTACACCAATTCCAAGTTTACTGTAAGATTCATCCACTGCAACTGCGGCAATTTCTGCCTGCTGTGGTGAATAAACATGAAGCGCGGCACATGCATGAATTCCTCCGTCAACCTGATAGACAACATAGTCATCAAGCTTTTCGGTAAGACTTGCCTTTGTCCGCGGTAATAAAATTCCCTTCTTAACAAACGGACTCATCAGCGACAGAACGCTCGAAATATCATTTAACGTCATCGACCTGAATCCAGAATATTCATCGTTGTAAACCATTGTCCCAGAGCCGATACTTGAGAAAATTTCACACGGCAAAATTCCATCAATAGAGCCATCAAGAATATGTACACGCGACACGCCCTTTTTACATGCATCTTTTGCAAGCGAAAAAAGACTTAAGATTTTTTCTTCGCGCGTAATTTCTTTTGAATTTTTTGCGCTGTCACTTTTCTTTGTTTTTGCATTTGCTTTTATGAATGCATTTATTTCTTTAAGGTTCATCGCAGGAATGTTAAAGTCCTGCGTCAGATTCAATTCCGATGGAATTTTAAAATGCTTCGGGTCAATCTGAGTATCCGGAAGAATATAAAAAAGTTTGTCTGCTTCAAGGTTTATCGCAATCTCAGTTGCAAGATTGAGCGAAGAAATATTATATGGTTTCCCGGTTGCGCTCCAGCCGATACACGGAAGAATAGGAATAAAACCATCATCTAAAACTTCTTTAATCGACGCCGTATTTATGCTCTCGATCTCTCCGGTAGTACCGTAATCAATTCCATTAATGACGCCTTTGCCGCGTGCTTTAACCCAGTTTCCGATTACAGCCGACGCCTTTTCGCCGCTGAGAGATGTCATCACGGTATTAGAAACGTCAAAGGCTGCCATTTTAATAAGCGGCATCGCATCTTTACTTGTAATGCGCTGACCGTTTTTTATCTGCCACGAAATCCCTGACTGCATCAAAATCTCATTTATGCGCTGGCGGCACCCAGGAACAACAACAACGTTAATTCCCGTTTCGTGAATTAGATTTATATCGTGAATCAAAGACGGCAGCATTGGAGAATTAATAATTTCGTCATCAAGATAAATAACTGTAACTGCGTTTTTAAATGCTTTTATGTATCTTATAACGTCGCGAATCTGTCGCGCTTTTTGTGTAATTTCCTGCATAGTTTAATTATCGACCTCTTGTGTGTTTTTCAGCATATTTTGCTTTGAATATATACAGCCGCAGTAATCCTGACGGTAAAGGTTATACTCTTTGCTAAGTTCAAGGCTGCGCAAAAATCCGCCGCGCTTTTTAAAATCGCTGGTCAAAAATTGTGGTCGCGCAGATTGCTCATTCGATGCCGCGCCGGAACATGCGCCGTCCACAAACCCCGCCGCAGAGTCATTCGACGCGCCGTGTCCTGCGTCGCGAGCAGAGGCATCCGAAAGCGCCGCCCCAATCTGATTAATTTTATCCGCATCCTTATACGGACTTATCGAAAGCGTCGTCGTAAACCAGTCAAAGCCATGCTCGCTCGCATACTCAAACGCACGCTTCATACGAAGCTCATAACAGCGGCGGCACCGCTCCCCGCGCTCAGACTCTGTCACAAGCGCAGGCTCCTGTTCTGTCCTTACGGCCGAGAAAAATTCCGCAGTATTGTACGGCGCTTCAACAAGTTTTATGTCCTTATCCGGAGCAAATTCCGGCAAAAAGGCTTTTAATTCATTAAGCCGCCGCGTGTATTCAGTCTCGGGATGAATATTAGGATTATAATAGAAAATTGTTATCGCAAAGTATTTTGAAAGATATTCTAAAACATAAGACGAACACGGCGCACAGCAGGCATGCAGCAAAAGTGATGGCTTTTCTTTGCCGCTATCGATATCGCTCTGGATTTGAGAAAGTATTTTGTCGGTAATTTTCTGGTAACGGTTTTTATCCAGAGAGTTCTGAATCGTCGCTTTATTCATCAGATTAAGATTATAAAACTGCGTTGAGTTTATGTAAATAATTCAGTAAAATAGAAGAATGAACGAAATGACAAGTGCTTTTAGAAAAGAATTAAGCGCCCTCGCGCATGAACTTAAGCCGGTAGTAATCATTGGACAGAGCGGCCTTACAGACGGTGTAATCGGCAAAATCGAAGAATCGCTTACAGCACATGAACTGATAAAAGTAAAATTCCTTGAATTTAAAGAAGAAAAGCAGAGCCTTACAGACCAGATCTGTTCAACCTGCAGCGCTCAGCTTGTACGCATAATCGGCAACATCGCCATTTTGTACCGCAAAAACCCAGAAAAGAAGGAAAAATAACCCCGCCGGGCAGCGTATACTAAACAATCGGAATCTGTCGTATTTTTTTTTCATATTGTTAAATGCGTTTGCCTGAATAAAATAGAGATTTTAAAAAAAATATTTTCTCAATTTCAAAAAACCCATGATATAATTTAAGTTATGAAATTTGTGGAGAGATTAAAGTCCTATCTTAACAGCGACAGAGAAATTGAGCCAAAGCTATTAAATCTTTTTTTGCATTCCACTCTAATTGGTGCTGTTATTTCATTATGTATTTCTCAATTTTTAGGAATAACCGTCGCAGGAAGCATTACCATTCTAGGCGGAATTTTCCTTTTAATTATCAATATCATAATCCTTAATATATTCAACAAATACAAACTCTCAGCAATAATTACAATTGCCGATGCCCTTGTTGCCTTTTTACTGCTTTTTTTTCAGTCTGGCGGAATCGAAGGCGGAATGCAGTCCTGGACTCTCATCATTCTCTTAATTCCTTTTATCTTTTTAAAAGGAAAATTAAGCCTTATCATGTATCTAATCTGCATTCCTACGGTTGTAGGGGCAATCATCATTTCTGTCATTCATCCGGAATTTGTTCACAACTTTGACTCTAAATGGCAGGCCGGACTCGATGTTGCGCAGTCTATGATTCTTGTCTCTGTAATTATCAACAGCATTTATAAATTCAACGTGGGTTCTTACAAAAAGCAGCACAAAAAAATCCTTGATGCCTACGACGAAATCCAGAAAGTGACAATGGCAAAAAGTCAGTTCCTTTCTAACATGTCACACGACATCCGCACCCCGATGAACGCAATCATCGGCTTTACAAACATCGCAAAGAAAGAAATCGACAACAAAGCTGCCGTAGAAAAGAGCCTTGAAAAAATCCAGATGTCCAGCAACTATCTTCTTGCGCTGATAAACGATGTCCTTGATATGTCAAAAATCGAGCGCGGCAATCTGACAATGGAAAAATCCAAGGTCAACATCGGAAAACTGATAATCGAAGTTAAAGACATCCTTGAGTTTCAGATGCAGAGCTTTGGTGTTTCTGCCTCACTAAATTTTTCAGAGGTAAATCACTTTTTCATCGAAACCGATTTGATGAAGTTAAAAAAGATCGTAATGAACCTGATGTCAAACGCCGTAAAATATTCCAAGGAATCCGGCGGCAAAATCTACGTCTCACTTTCTGAGGAATCAGACATCAATCGCCAGAATGTTTCACGCTATACCTTAAAGGTTCGTGACGAAGGCAAAGGCATTTCGCCGGAATTTATCGATAAAATTTTTGATCCGTTTGAACGCGAACAGGACACCACAGAAAGCGGCGTAATCGGAACAGGACTCGGACTTTCTATTACAAAGGCCTGCGTTGAGTGTCTTGGCGGTACAATAAAAGTTTCTAGTGCCTTAAACAAAGGAACAGAATTTATTGTAAACTTTGAATCTCACTACTTTAACGAAGATACAATCGAAAGCATCCGTACCGAAACGACTGTTTCCTTTGACGGTAAGCGGGTTTTACTTGTCGAAGATAATGAATTAAACCGCGAAATTGCATCCCGTATTTTACAGGACATCGGTTTTAAGGTTGAATCCGCAGTCAATGGACGCGAGGCTGTCGACAATCTTATGAGAAAAGGCAGCAATTATTATGATTTAGTCTTTATGGATATTATGATGCCGGTATTAGACGGCTATTCTGCAACAAAAGAAATCCGTTCACTTAAAGACAAAAATCTTGCCAAAATCCCTATTATTGCAATGACCGCAAATGCCTTTGACGAAGACGTTAAAAAATGCATAGAAGTTGGTATGAACGCCCACATCAAAAAACCGATTTCTGTGGAAGAAATAATCTCTAAAACTAAATCAATCCTTAATCTTGAACGGAATCTATAGCAGCGCGCATATCGTCGGTAAGTCGCTTTGCTGCAATTGCAGGGGCAAGATCCTTGTATTTATCCATTGTAATCTGTGGTAATACCGTAAACTTGTAAAAATATTTGTCTGTTGGATGCGGCTTATAAAATGGCTCGTATTTACCAAGACCGTATTTATCACCACCGCCGATATGCATCGGTTGAACATTACAGCCGCATTCCAATGCGATGCGCGCTGCACCCTTTTTATACTGATTAATTCCGTGACGCGGAGTTCGTGTTCCTTCCGGGAAAATAATCAGATTGCTGCCTGCATCAAGGCACTTTTTACAATCCTGAACCATGTTGTCAAAATCGCCGTCGTTAGAGATGTAAAGCGCTCTTACAATTCCCGCAACAGGAGAGCTTTTAAGACCTGCACGAATAATACAGTCTGTGTTCTTTACAAGGGCAATCGTATAAACAACGTCTAAAAGCGACGGATGGTTTGCAACAATTACGCAGGATTTAAGATTGCGCAAAGTTTCTATATCGCTTACTTCAAATTCTGAAATTCTAAGAAATCTAAAAATATGAATGATTCCAGAAAAAACATTACCGATAAAAATATGGCCTTTCTTTCTAAAAACTTCTTTATCGTGCCATACAAGGCGCAAAACCGGAAGAATAAAAATCGCAATAATAAATGATCCGAGTCCAAAAAGAATAAAGCTTAAGGTTTTAAAAATCATTCGATAAACATACAAAAACGGATTTTTAATCTTTGGTAAATCATCAGCTATATATTTTGGGTCAATATTTTTTTTCATGAAATCTTCCTCTTTTTTATAATACGCAGCAAAACTATCTTACTTTAATTATAGCACTTTTTTACGTGAAGTCGAATAAATTCATAAACGTCTTTAGAAACAGAATCCGGTGTATAAGAAACCGATTTTACGCCAGATTCTCCTTTTAAAGGCTCAGAACTAAGAACCACGGCAAATGCAAGCGGCGGTTTGTCCTTTGGTGCAAAATCTGAATATACTTCCGGGATAAGTTCATCAGCGTAAACAAAGATGACCTGCTTTTGTTTGCCGGCTAAGATTGGACTTGCCGCACACAAAAGAGCCGAAGCAAAATCTTCGCCTGTCGGGAACACTGTATTATAGCCTGACTTAAGATTGCAGGCCATTGTCGCAAGAGCAACCGGTGCATTAAATACCGAAAGCGAAAAACCCGCCGGCAATATCATTTCATCTTCTATAATCGACTGATTAATTTTAAACTCGCGTTCAATTTCACCACGAAACGATGTAAAGACAATTTTTGTCTTTGTAATATCATCTGCAGCTGCTTTGTCAGCGCCGGTTTTAATTTTTTCTATTAAGTTATGAACAACCTCTACCGTCATTTTTGACAACTGACTTAAACGGCGTCTGAAAAGCGCATCCGTATAAGACAAAGACGGAGAAGATTTTTCAAAAAGAATTTCTTTCTTATTTTCTGCCCAAAGCTTAAAGTCTTCTGTTGTTTCAAGACCAGGAGCATAAAGGGCAGGCTCAGAAATAAAAAAACAGTTTTGCACGTGCACTTCCTATTTTTTTCTAAATACAAGAAGTGAATAACAGTTTGAACCAAGATTGTGATGAGCAGTCTTAAGTTCAAATCCAGCTTCTTCAATTGCATCTACAAGCTCGCCGTAGCGGTACATTTTGCTGTTTCCGTTTGCGATACAGGTAAAATAAAGTGATGTAGCCTGCAAAGAATAGCTTTCTGCTTCAAAACGCTGCTTATCCCAAAGCGGCTCAAGAACATAGACGTCGGTATTTTCTGTTGCAACAGAGTGAACTTTTTTAAGAATCTTTGTTATCTGGTGGAGAGAAAAACAGTCTAAGAACTGACTCATCCATACAGCATCAGGAGCCGGCGGAAGCACTGTCGAATCTGCAAGGATATTTCCGCTGTAAGTTGAAATACGATCTGCAAAACCTGCAGCGCCAGCATTCTTTTCGGCAACGGCTGTCTGACCCGGAAGATCAATAATCGTAACGTTTACATCCGGATCAAATTTGCAGCTTGCGATTGCCCATTTTGCGGTATTTCCGCCGATATCAAAAAGCTTTTTAGGTTTGTTTTTATATACGATTGGAAGAGCTTCCGGGAATGCGATGTCGCTGTAAAAGTGGTCAAAGTCAAACCAGCTCTTTTTTTCGCGGTCAGGCAGTGTCGAAAGTGCTTCGTAAACAGTTGTCCACTGATCACCAAAAACCTTTAAGCCTTCCGGCTTTCCTGTCTTGATTGAATCAATAAGGTTGAATGCACCCTTGTAACAGATGTCATTTGTAAAATCAAAATTTGCCTTTGTAAGATTATCTTCAAGCAAAAACCATCCGGTCTTACTCAAAGAAAGATATTCTTTACCATCAACGACTTTTAACAAAAGAACATGCATTCCAACGGCCATTTCTGTAAGAACATTCACACCGTAAAGCGAAATGCCGGATTTATCAGCAAGCTCCTGTGCAGTAATACCCTTTTCGCCGCTTTCGTTAATAAGCTTCATTATTCCTAATTCAAGTAATGCCCTGATTGCCTGAAATGTCATCGGAGAAAAAGCTATTTTCTGTGCTTCAAATTTAGCATCAATCGCATGGATTTTATCCTGCGAGAATTTTTGCATATCAAAGTCTGAATTTCGTTTCATGCATAAAACTGTAACATAATGCGTCGATAATCGCAACCACAGCCTCCTAGGACAAACACATTATAAAAATATCAATAAAAACGCTTTCGCGGAACACAAGCGAGATTTAAGCTCAAGGGAAAAACACCTCAAGCAGTCACTTTTGCCATGTCTTTTTCGGGAGCTGTCGTATTTTTGGTATTATTTTTATAATGCGTTTGCCATGCTGAAGCGCCTTGCACTGTCTCTTGATATTTTAACTCTGATATAATAGAATTATAGAACGCACTAAATACTAGTGCTTTATTTTTGTTTTAAGGAATTTACTGATGGATGAACTTAAGCAGGAAATAAAGGAGCTGATTATATCTTCGCTTGAACTTGAAGACGTTAAACCGGAAGATATAAAAGATGATGCACCTATTTTTGGTAAAGGCCTGGGACTTGATTCAATAGATGCTCTTGAACTTGGAGTAGCTATTAAGAAGAAGTTCGGTGTCAAATTATCTGCAGAAAGCGAAGACAGCAGAAAGCATTTTGCCTCTGTAAATGCTCTTGCTGAATTTATTTCAGCAGAAAGAGCATAATCATATATAAGGAGATTAATATGACTAAAGACGAAATTTTTGCAAAACTCCAGGATATCCTCGAGAGCGAATTTGAAGTTGAAAAATCAAGTGTAAATCTTGAATCTAAACTTTTCGAAGATTTGGACCTTGATTCAATTGACGCAGTTGACCTTGTTGTAAAGATGAAGCCTTACATCAACGGAAACATTGATCCAGAAATGTTCAAGAGTGCAAAAACTATTCAGAACGTAGTAGACATTCTTGCACCTCTCGCAAAATAAGCAGAGTTTATGAAAGCCTTTCTTAAGGTATTCATAACAATCATTTCGATACTTTATCCTGTTCTGGTTTTTACACTCCTTGTAGTGTATAAAATGCCGGTCAGGATAGTATCGTTATGCGTCGTTTTTCTTGCGCTTGTGTATTTTCTTTCAGCAACAAGCGTAAAATCAGAACCTGACAAATCCAGTGCTGAAAAATCCAGAAAATTAAAATTTAATATCCGTCCCCTTGTTTCTTCAATTTTCCTTCTTGCAATAGGAATTTTTTGCTATATAACTAACAGTTCACTTTTTTTAAAGCTTTATCCGGTTGTAATCTGTGTAACCCTTTTGTTTGTTTTTGGAATTACAATCTTTACAAAGCCTAACATCATTTTTAGATTTGCAACCCTACAGGACAAAACAATCCGCGGTTCAATTAACGAGCGCCGCGTAGAAAAATACTGCCTTAAAGTCACCTATGTCTGGTGCATTTACTTTATTCTGAACAGTCTTGTCGCAGCGTACACAGCGTTCTTTTGTGACGAAAAAATATGGACAATTTACAATTGTGGAATTTCCTATGGAATCATGGGAATGATTTTTGCAGTTGAATTTATCGTAAGGAGTGTGGTTAATAAAAATATGCCAAAACTTTATCCAATTTCAAAATTTACCGCAGATTCAAGAAAAGATGACTTTATCATGTGTTACGAAGACACCTGGTCATCAAAAAAATACAAAACCTGGAAGGATTTTTTAACCGACAGCGCAAAAATGCGCAGATTTATAACCGACAACGGCGCTGCAAAATGGATTTTGCACAGCGACGATTACTGGTACTTTATCTGTTCTTATGTTGCGCTTTTGCAGTGCAGAAAAGAAGTAGCCCTTACAGCTAACATTTCTGAAGAATTTATCAAGGAAATGCGCGAAGAAGGCACTCAGTTTATTACCGATTCAAAAGATGCAAAAGACTCTATCTATATCCCTGAGATTATCGCAAAAGCGCAGGAGCCTTCAGAAAACGAAATCCGTTCAACACCTGCCATCAATGCCGACGAAACAAAAATCTTTATGTTTACCTCGGGCAGCACCGGAAAACCAAAATCCGTTTTGCAGCGCCTTACAGAGTTTGAGCTTGATAACGAGTTTATCTTTAGCCTCTGGGGCGATGAATTCTTAAAAAGAAAGCTTGTTGCAACCTTAAGCCAGCATCACATTTACGGACTTTTGTTCTCTGCAATGCTTCCTTTTGCGGCAGGCATTCCGTTTAGAAGATTTAGAATTGAGTTTCCAACCGAGTTTGAAAAACTTACCGACGAAAGTTATTTTATCGTTGCAGTTCCAGCGTTCTTAAAGCGCACGGTCGAAGTAGAAGAAAAACTTAACCTTAAATCGCCTTTTATTACGACAAGCGGCGGAGTTCTTCTCCCGGAAGTGGCAAAAAAGACAGAAGAAGTCTTTGGGTTCTGGCCGATGGAAGTTTACGGAAGTACAGAAACAAGCGGTATCGCTTACCGCCAGTCTAAAAACGGGCCGGAATGGACTCCTTTTGCAAATGCCCAGATTTCTAAAAACGAAGAAGGCTGCTTAAACATAAAATCGCCTTATATTAAAGACCCGGCAGGTTTCCAGACTGCGGATTTAGTCGACATTTACGATGACGGCCGCTTTTTGTTAAAAGGACGTGCAGATTCTATTGTTAAAATAGAAGAAAAACGTATTTCGCTTACAGAAGTGGAAAACCGCCTTTTACAGACCGGGCTTGTAAAGGATGTCTGCGTTGTTGCTATGAGTGACAGACGTCAGTATCTTGCGGCAGCACTTGTTTTTAACGACAAGGGTAAGGAAAAATTCAAAGACTGGAAAAAATTTGATATAAACATGTTCTTCCACGATTATCTTCTTGATTTCTTTGAAAATGTCGTTTTGCCAAAAAAATGGCGTTACCTGGATGAACTTCCTATGGACTTGCAGGGCAAAAAAAAGAAACTTGATATTCAAGCATTATTTACTAAAAACTAAGATTTTGATACTATTTACAAACTATGTATTTATCTAAGCACAATTTACCGGAAGAAGTTGTAATTTCTCAGGAAGAAAACGCCGTTGTACTTGAACTAACTATTCCAGAAAAATGTGATTTTTTTGACGGTCATTTTCCAGAAATTAAATTAGTTCCAGCTGTTGCTCAGATTGATATGGCAACTTTTTTTGCACAAAAATATTTTGGAACATCCCGCAACATCGAAAGTGCAAAAAGATTGAAGTTTTCTTCGCCTGTTAGACCAGATTCTAAAGTTCACTTTACATTAAAATATAACCCGGAGAAAAATTCTGTAAACTATCAGTTGACATCATCTGACGGAGCAAAGACTTATTCTGGCGGAAATATTGTAATGAGCAGATAAGTCGGGAAACATATGCAACAGGGATTTATTATACCGGTTTATAATCATGGAGTTACTCTTCAAACTGTAGTAGAAGCTTTGTCTGCCTACGATTTACCGATTATCATTGTTGATGACGGAAATAAAGCCGAAGACAAGGTTTACATAAATCTCGTTTGCCAGAAGTATAAAAACATCACTCTTATAACAAACCGTTTTAATAGAGGAAAAGGCTATTCTGTATGCAGGGCAATCAAAGTTGCCTACAAAATGGGAATTACTCATCTTTTCCAGATTGATGCAGACGGACAGCACGACACAGAGCAGTGCAAATTATTCCTTGAAACTTCTAAAGCAAACCCAGATGCTTTGGTTTGCGGTTATCCACAGTTTGACGAATCAATTCCAGAAAAGCGCAAAAGCGGACGTCAGATAAGCAACAATTATGCATCATTTGTAACCTGCACAAAGGGTTACATCAAAGACGCTATGTGCGGTTATAGAATTTACCCGGTTAAACCGTTTTATAAAATCTGTCGTTTTGGATTTATAGACAGTCACATGGGCTTTGATACAGAAATTCTTGTAAAAATGATCTGGAAAAACGTTCCGGTTATTTATCTTCCTGTAAATGTATCTTATCCTGCCGGTGGAAAATCTAATTTCAGAATGGTTCGCGATAATATCAGAATTTCTTTTATGTTTGCAAGAATGACAATCGGAATGTGGCTCCGATATCCTATTCTTGCTAAAAGACGAAAGAGCAGAGAACGTGAAGAAAACTCTAAAAACCGATAAATCTGAAAACATTGCCGAATGGGCAGCAGAAAAAGAAGTAATCCATACAAGTATTCCTATCTACCTTTCTCTTGCAATGATAAAATTTGCACCGAGATTTTTTTTAAATTTCTTAATCCGCGTAATAAGCTTTTTCTTTTTTCTTTTCAGCAAGCGGGCCCGCACAGAATGCTTAAGATATCAAACGCAGATAAATTCATACCTTAATCAAAGCAATAAAAGACCAAAGGTTTTTGAGCAGATTCTTTCTTTTGCAATTACTGTAATGGAAAAAATTGAATGCTGGGTAAAAAAAGAAACTACTGTAAAAGTAAATTTCTGCGACGATGACGTTAACGACCTGATTACGCATCTTAACAGTGGAAAACCTGCTTTTATCATGTGTTCACACCTTGGTAATTTTGAAGTCTTTAGAAATCTTGCAAACCATGATAAAATATATACAGACAGAAAAATTCCAATTTCGGTATTAATGGATTTAGGTTCTACTAGCAATTTTACAAATACAATCAAAAAGATAAATCCGGAATTTTCGGATAACGTAATTGATGTTAACAGCATTAATCCGGGAACAATGGAAATTCTGCAGCAGACTGTAGATGCCGGTGGAATGATTATTATTGCAGGCGATAGAATTTCTAAAAACGCAAATGCAAAATATCTGACCGCACCATTTATGGGTAAAGATGCTCCGTGGTCTTATGGAGCTTATCTTATGGCAATGCTTTTAAAAGTTCCTGTGTATTTTATTTATGGTCTTAGAAAAAAAGACACGGGCTTTGACAGAAATTATGATTTTCATGTCGTAAAGAGCAAAGTCAATACAGACTGTCCACGTAAAGAACGTGAAACTAAAATAAAGGAACTTTGTTTAGAATTCGCGGAAGAACTTGAAAAACAGTGCTTAAAGCATTCTTTACAATGGTATAATTTTTTTAATTTCTGGGGATTCCCGGATAAGGAAGTAGAATAATGAGAGTAGTTTGTAACATTAAAAGAACATTGGCTGTATTAACTTTGGCATTGGCTGCCGTAAGCCCATTTTATGCGCAGCAAAGTCCAATCAGTTTTAAAACAATCTGCACAAATCTTGCAAAACATCCGTATATCCGCGGTGATTTTGAGCTTAATCAATACCTTCATATAACTAAAAAATCAATTAATTCCAGCGGAAAATTTACACTCAGCTCAAATGACGGAATTATCTGGTTTGCTGAAAAGCCTATTAAAACTGTCAGCGCTGTAACAAAGAAGTTTTTCATTCAGGAAATCAACGGTCATCTCAAGAAATTTGACGGAGAAAAAATTCCTGTTTTTACTGATGTTGCAAATGTAATTTCTGCAATGTTCACCGGCGATTTTGAAACCCTTGAGAAAAACTTTATAATTGACTATACAGCCGAAGCTGAAGGAAAAACAATAATCTGGAGAGCAACCTTAACTCCAAAAGACAAAACGATTTCTAAATTCCTAAAGGCGGTAGAAGTTGGCGGAACAAGTACAGCCGCTAATTCAACTGTAGAAGTCTTTAATATAATTCAGCTTAACGGAGACAGATCAGACTATCTGTTGATAAATCAGGTTTTAACTGATAATCTATCAGAAGATGAATGCAAATATTTTGAAAAATAACAGGTATCAGGCCTTGTGGATTGCGGTTCACGGGCTTGTTTTTTTATTACTTGGTGTTCTGTTTTTATGCGGAACTCGATTTAAAATAAATACAAATCTTTTTGATATTCTTCCTGACACAAATTCAAGCCGAGATGTAAGCGAAGCAGACAATATACTAAACAGCCGCACAGGAAGAATGTTTGTCATCCTTGTAAAAGACAAAGATTTTGAAAGCGCAAAAAACAGCGCAGAAATTCTATATAACAAAATCGCAGAAAATAAAGAATGTTTTGAAAATGTAAAATTCTACATGAATGACAACATCATGGACGAAGTTACAGATTACTATTTTAATAACCGTTTTTATTTTCTTGACGAAAAAACTATTCAAACTTTTAAAACCCATGACGGTATTTATGATTTTTTATCAGAAGGTCTTTTAAACGTTTACAGCGGTTTTTTACCAAAGTCAAATCTTGAAGAAGATCCTTTTACACTAGGCGAAATGGCACTTTCTGCTTCGCTTGAAAAAGTTGTAAACAACGGAACTTCGATGAACATGCACGATGGTGTTTTGTGTGCATTTGTTGAAGATGACTGTTATGTAATGATCCGTGGTTTATTGACTCCAAAGGGTGCCGCTATTACAAATGACAAAAGCGGCGTAAAAAAGATATACGAATATTCAAGCGCTCTTAAAAAAGATTGCAGCTCGGAATTTATTTTTTCTGGAGTACCATTCCACAGTTACGAAAGCTCTTATTCGGCACAAAAAGAGATATCGGTTATCTCGGTTGTGTCTATGATTTTAATTATTGCTCTGTGTATCGTAGTTTTTAAAAGCCTTTTGCCGGTTGTCTGCTCAGTGGGTGCAATTACGATGTCGGTTTTATTTGCGCTTTCGAGTGTATTAATTGCATTTGGACAAATTCATATTTTGACATTTGTATTTGGTACTACCTTGATTGGTACTTGTCTTGATTACAGCGTGCATTTTTTTGTCAGATGGAAAAGCGATTTTGAATTGAATTCGGGAACCGCGATAAGAAAACATCTTATTAAAGGGTTGTCTCTTTCGCTTGCTTCAACTGTAATCTGTTATGTTCTTTTGACTTTTTCGCCGTTCCCGCTTTTAAAGCAGGTCGCAGTTTTTTCGTTTACAGGAATTTTAAGTTCATACCTGACTGTAATCTGTCTTTATCCACTCTTTAAAATGCCTGCAAAGAAAACTGCGATTCCGTTCAAACTACCACGATTCCTCGATAACACGACCGGCAGCGCGCGCCCTTCATCGAGCTTTCTGTCACGCCGCTTATCGCGCCGTTCAATCTCTATCATTGCACTTGCTGCTATCTGTGCCAGTGCCGCAATCATTCTTGTCATATTCAGAAACAATGTCCGCATAGAAAACAACCTGCGCTCATTTTACACGATGAAGGGCGCGCTTCTTGAAAACGAAAAAGAGGCAAACAGAATATTAAATTCTGGTTCAAACGGCTGGTACTTTATTGTAAAAGGTAATTCAAGTGAAGACGTTTTAGAAAAAGAAGCTGAACTTTGCAAAAAACTTGATGAATATATTTTAGAACAGAATGAACGGAATATGACTTATAATTCCGTTACTAAATATATTCCACCTGTAAGCGAACAAAAAAAATCATACGAGGCTGTTGAAAAACTTTTGCCTTATGCAAAAGGACAATACGTTGCATTTGGCTATACAGAAAACGAAGCAACTGCATTACGACGCAACTTTGAAAAAATCTACAAGAATGCAGCTGACAACTATTTAATACCGGGGAAAAACTTACCTTCATTTATTCAGGATGCCGTATCAAATTTCTGGATCGGACAGGTCGGAGAAAACTGGTACAGCGTTGTAATGCCGCTTCATTTTAAAGATTCATCTTATTGCAAGACGCTTTCTCAAGAGATGCCGGATGTATTTTTTGTAAACAAGATGAACGATGTCGGAACTGAATTAAATTCTCTGACACGACTTATGATTATCTTTTTAGTATGCGCATTTATAATTATGACAGTGATGTTAAAGTTCTTTTATAAATGGAGTGACATTGCAAAGATAATCTGTATTCCGGTAATAACAATTTTTGTTTGTATTGCAGTTCTTGCGGCAGCAAATATTCCGATTGGATTTTTTAGCGTTACTGGAATTGTTCTTGTTTTTGGTTTGAGTATCGATTATATTATTTATTCAGTTGAAAATTCAGAAAGCTTAAATACACTTGCAATTTTTCTTTCGTTTATTTCAAGTGCGCTCTCTTTTGGTGCGCTTGCTTTAAGTTCTTTTGCACCTGTATTTATGTTTGGCCTTGTAGTCTTTACAGGACTATTGACGGCGGTAATTTGTACAATGCTTGTAAAAAATATATCTGGATGCAACAGGGGGCAAAAAAATGGATCCAAAAAAATTGAGAGATAATAAAATAGGACCAAAGGTTGTCGAAGCCTTGGAAAAACGCTTTTTTGAAGCTTATTACATTGAGTCAAAAGATGACGTTCTTAAAAAGGTTCTGGAACTGATTCCACAAGATGAATCTGTTTCCTGGGGCGGAACAATGACTGTTGACTCGCTTGGGATAAAAGAAGCGCTTAAAGAAAAAGGTTATACTTTGATTGACCGCGATACAGCCCAGACTCCAGAAGAACGCCAGAAACTTATGCACGACGCTCTTAACTGCGGAACTTTTTTGATGAGTTCAAATGCCATTACAGAAAAAGGTGAACTTTTTAATATTGACGGTGCCGCAAACAGAGTTGCCGCTTTGTGTTATGGCCCAAAACACGTTTTGGTTATTGCAGGTGTAAATAAAATCGTAAAAGACATGGATGCCGCTTATAAAAAAGTCCGCACTTACACTGCACCAATCAATGCACAGAGATTCTGTAAAACAACTCCATGTTCAATCACTGGAGAATGCGGCGATTGTATAAATCAGGAAAGCATCTGTGCACAGTTTGTAGAAACACGCATTTGCCGTCCTGCAAAAAGAATTAAAGTAATCATCGTTGGCGAGGATTTAGGAATTTAATTATGAAAGATAAGAATTTTACTAAAAAACTTATTCCATTCAGTCTATTTGCACTGGTTATAATTTTAGATCAGATAACAAAGATTCTGGTTGTTAAAAACATTCCACCATACACAATTTTGTGGTCGTTCTGGGATGGCTTTGTAAGAATTGTTCACGTTCGCAACCTTGGTGTCGCATTCAGCATGGGTTACTCATGGCCACTGTTTTTAAGAAAATTTGTCTTTGCAGTAATTCCGCTTTTGGTAATTGCTTACGTAATCAGACTTTATTTTAAGAGCGAGGAATTTACACAGCTGCAGAGATGGTGTATCTGTGCAATTCTTGGTGGTGGAATCGGAAACCTGATTGACCGCATTTTCAGACCACAGGGCGTTGTCGATTTTATCGATGTTAAATGGTTTGGATGGGAAAAAAGCCCGCTCGGACTTTTTAGAATGGAACGCTGGCCGACATTTAACGTTGCGGATGCGATGATTGTAGTGTTTGGAGCAATTTTAATAATTTCATTCCTTGCTATGCTTGGAAAAAAAGACAGAGGTTAAAAAATGGATGAACAGAAATTAAAAGATATTAAAGCACCGGAAGAAAACGGGGAACTCTCTCCAAAAAGAAAAAGAATTAATACATACATCTTTACTGTAATTTCAAGCATCTTTAATCTTGCAATTACTATTGCAATTGTTTTTGGATTGATTCTTTTAATAAGCTGGACAGTTCATCAGATGAATCCGGAAATGACTCAGGAAGCTTTTTCTAAACTTGTAAAACCGATTATGTGGGGCTCGGTTGCAATCGGAATCGCTTCAAGCTTTGCCCTGCAGAATCTTTTGGTTAAACTTGTTATCAAAGGATTTAAGCTTCAGGATAAACTTGACCAGAGTTTTGTCGTAAGATATTGCGGCGAAAAAAAGTAATTTAATCATGGAAGAAATTTCTCAGATTAAAAGATTTGCAAAGACTCATTCTGTTCCTATTATGAAAGATGAAGGAATTGATTTTATCTGCAACTATATTGTTGAACACGATGTAAAAACAATTCTCGAAATAGGAACAGGAATCGGTTACTCATCAATCAGATTCGCAAAAACAAAAGATGATGTCTTTGTTTCTACAATCGAGTTTGATATTGAACGCTATCATGAGGCTGTTAAAAACGTAAACGATAATGATTTGATGGACAGGATTATTGTTTACCTTGGCGATGCGGCGACTTATTCCTTTGACAGAAAATTTGATCTTATCTTTATTGACGGTCCAAAAGCGCAGTACCAGAAGTTCTTTGAACACTTTAAAGACAATCTGACTGAAAACGGTGTATTTATCAGCGATAATCTTTCATTCCATGGAATGGTAGAAGATTTGAGTTTAACTCACAACTACAGTACGATAAAGCTTGTCAAAAAAATCCGAAAATACATTGAGTTTCTTAAAAATAACACTGAGTTTGAAACGGAGTTCTTAAAGTGCGGCGATGGGATTGCAATTTCAAAACGCGCGTAAATTACTAAAACTTAACAAGCATCAAAAGTAGCGCGCGTCACGAGTTTGCGAGCAAACTCCGTTACATGGACGTTGACTCAAAGTGCTGCATGCCACGAGTTGTGTGGCAACTCTGTGTTTTGGGGAGAACAATGAACATTACAAAAACAAAAAGTTATATCATATCTTTATTTCTGCTGATTATTTATTCCATCGGAATTGTATTATTGCCAAATTTTCACTTTTATGTTGAAGTAAGAGCAATAGTATTTCCGGTAATAATTTCTGCATTGGTAACGATTATTAATTTTGATAACGTTAAAAGTATTTCAGGTTTTATTTTTCGACTGCTTATTTATATTTTATTTGGATATATATCACGTGCAATGATTTATTATATTATGAATGGTGAATTTGATTTTAGTTTAAGACATCTTTTAAATGACTGGTATATTTTGTATATAATTCTTCAGGTACCGATTATAATCATTAGTTCTTTTGTGATATTCTTTTTTATGAAAATTGTAAAGAAGAGGTAAGAGTGGGGAAAAATAAAATATTTAAAAAATTCTAATTAGGATAGGAGGTAAAAAATGAAAATACGAACAAAGTTTCATATCACGTTATATGGGGTGCCGGTAGTTTTATTTATTGGAACGGTATCAGCATTTATGGCAAACTGTCCTAAAACTCTGATTTTTATTTTGGATGTAATATTCTTTATAGCTTACTGGCTGCTTATCGAAAATTTCAGGTGTCCGCATTGTCATGTAAAGTTGATAGAATTTTACAGGGCGTTTTCAAAGTATTATAAAGGATTCCATTATTTTCTAAAAGAAAAATGCAAAAATTGTGGAAATGAATTAGATTAATTGAGTCAAAAAAAACCGCATTTCCCACTCAGTGAGATCTGCGGTTTTTTTTATTGGCTGATGTGTGTCAGTCAGATTGAAGCCGGGTTACTTTACTGCTTCAAAAATGATGTCTGCAAGGAAGATAATTGCAAGAACCCATGTAACAACAGGGATGTCTTTAATTTTCTTTCCGGCACATTTTGCGATTACGTAAGTGATGATACCGTAAGAAATACCTTTAGAAATTGAATATGCAAATGGCATTACGATAATTGTAACGAATGCAGGGATTCCTTCTGTAGGATCTTCAAAGTTGATTCCTGTTACTGATTTCATCATGAGGTAACCTACAAAGATCAATGCAGGTGCTGTAGCAGCAGCTGGAATAAGGAAGAACAATGGGCTCAAGAACAATGAGATAAGGAACAGGATAGCTGTTACAACAGAAGTAAGACCTGTGCGTCCACCAGCTGCAACACCAGATGAGCTTTCTACAAACGATGTTACAGTTGAAGTACCAAGACAAGCACCTGCAACAGTTCCGATAGCGTCTGCCATAAGAGCGCCCTTTGCATTAAGAACGTTTCCATCTTTGTCTTTAAGATTTCCCTGTTCAGCAACACCGAGCAATGTACCGATTGTATCGAACAAATCTGTAAAGAGGAATGTAAAGAATACTACAAAGAATTTTCCTGTCAAAACCTGAGCAAAATCAAACTTAAAGAGATAAGGCATAGCAGGAGCAGAGAATGGTTTAAAGTTTTCTGGGATTGTTGTTACACCAAAAGGAATACCGATAATAGTTGTAAGGATAATTCCGAGCAAAACGCTTCCTGGTACTTTAAGAGTATAAAGAACGATAGTAATAAGAAGACCAATGATTGCAACTACAGCAGCTTTGTTAGCCATGTTAAAGTTAACAAATCCGATTAAGGTTCCTGTCTGTGTAGAAACGATTCCTGCGTTTGCAAGACCGATGATTGCAATGAACAATCCGATTCCGACAGCAACGGCTTTTTTAAGTCCTTCTGGAATTGACTTAATGATTGCTTCACGAATTCCACAAATAGAAAGAATAATAAATAAAATTCCTTCAAGCAAAACAGCTGTTAAAGCAAACTGCCATGTACATCCCATTCCCAAAACAACGGAAAATGTAAAGAATGCGTTAAGACCAAGTCCCGGTGCAAGAGCAACAGGAAGGTTTGCAACAAATGCCATAACAAGAGTTGCAATTGCAGCAGAGATAGCTGTTGCAGTAAAGAGCGGACCCCATTCCATTCCTGCCTGTGACAAAATAGAAGGGTTTACAGCGAGGATGTAAGCCATTGCGAGGAATGTTGTAAGACCAGCAACGATTTCGCGGCTTACGGTAGTTCCTCTTTCTTTAAGATGAAAAAGTTTTTCCATTCATATACTCCTTGTATAAGAAATTATAGTAACCATTATAACACCATTATGTTGATAACTAAAGGTCTTGAATAAAGTCTTTTTAAAAATTATTATAACGCTATGGGGAATGATTCAACTAAAATAATTAATCAGTATGTTGATACTGCAATCACTAATGCAATTAATACAATGCAGTCTGCTACAACTGCAAAACAGATAGCAAAATCTGCTGACGTTATTGCAAAAGTATTCGGTTCATCAACTTCTTTATTTGAAAAAGAAGCATCTGGTTTTGAAGAAAAACTTATTACAAGCTTTCAGAAAAATCTAACACTTTTGATTCAAAAAACATGGGTGGAAGAATCTGACGCAGATTTAAAAGAGCAGGTTCTTTATCAGCTTGCAGAATATTGCAAAGCTGCTTCAAAAGGAAAATGGTCTCATGCATATAAAGATCTTTTAAAGATTGTTTATGATGTAGTGTATCTTATGTTTGGAACTCAGACAAAGAGCGAAGACTTTTTGGAATATGCACTTCGTATAGATCCAGAGTTTGGAATTTTCTGGTACTATATTAAAAGTTTGCCCGATTCAATTGATTGGGATAATGAAAAGTGTAGAGTTGCAATGTTGCTTGGAATGTATTTCTTAGCAAACTATTAATTGCTTGTTATGCGACCGGAACACTTTTGTTCCGGTTTTTTTATATATAAAGAGGTAAAAATGGAATTAGAGTCTGCCTACAAATCACTTAGAGCCGCAAGTCAAAAGCTTGCTATGTTAAAAGCAAGCGAAAAAAACACAGCGCTTTTAAAAGTTGCGGATGCGCTTGATAAGAACCGCTCACAGATAATTGCTGCAAACAAAACTGATATAGACCTTGCCCGCAAAAACGGAATGAGCGAATCTATCATCGACCGCCTTATGCTTGATGACAAGCGTATAGATGGAATCGTTGCAAGCATCAAAGAAGTTGTATCGCAGACCGACCCTATCGGCGAAGAAATTTACGGCTGGAAAACTCCTAACGGAATGAATATCTGCCAGGTACGTGTACCAATGGGCGTTGTTGCAATCATTTACGAAAACCGTCCTAATGTTACAGTTGATGCATTCTGTCTTGCATACAAAAGTGGAAACGCAATTTTACTAAGAGGCTCGGCTTCGTCTTATAATTCAAACATTGCAATTGTAAATGTAATTAAAGATGCCCTTGCCTCTTGTGCAGATTCTGGTGCAACACCGGATGCAATTGAACTTGTAGAAGTAAAAGAACATGATCACAGCGACGTAGATGCAATCTTAAACGCCGTAGGAAAAATCGATGTATGTTTGCCACGCGGTGGAAAAAAATTAATAGAGAATGTCGTAAGGAATGCGCGCGTGCCGGTTATAGAAACTGGAAGCGGCGTCTGCCATCTTTTTGTTGACGAAGACGGCGACATTGATATGGCAGTTAATATTGCAGAAAACGCAAAGATTCAGAGGCCGAGTGTCTGTAACGCAATCGAATGCGTAATTGCACATAAGGCCGTTGCAGAAGAGTTCTTAAAAAAGATGGCAGACCGCTTTGCCGGCCGCGTTAAGATGCATGCCGATGAAAGGGCATTTGCTATTTTATGCAGTGTTGATAGTGCTGCCGGTCACCTTGTTAAAGCGGCCGAAGAAGATTACGGTAATGAATACCTTGATTATGAATGCTGCGTAAAGGTTGTTGATAGGATTGAAGAGGCAATCGAATATATTAACGGACATAATACTAAGCATTCGGAAAGCATTATTACAAACAACCGCCGGCACGCGCGCATGTTCCAGACAATGGTTGATGCAAGCTGTGTCTATGTTAATGCATCGACTCGGTTTACGGACGGCGGTGAATTTGGCTTTGGTGCGGAACTTGGTATAAGTACTCAAAAACTTCATGTCCGCGGTCCGATGGGAATAAAGGCATTAACAACGACAAAGTTCCTGATTGACGGTGACGGGCAGATAAGATAGATTTGCGCGCGCCAAAAGACTTACGGACTCTATTTTAATATCCTCTTATAAATCTTTGCCGGAACTTTTGCTTTTTTGAAAGCTTGTTCATTAAGCACAGAACCGGCACCGTTTTTTATCAACAGTCTTGCAGTAGCGATTAATGAATCAAGACGTTCTTCAATTAATTCATTAAAAAATTTCCAGTCTTTAACTTCAAAAAGAAGCTCTGCACAGTTTAATGTTTTTTCTTTATATGAATCACGATAATCCCACTTTGCACCGTTTTCAATTAAAATATCAAGCATATCAATTAAGTGATTATTATTTGTAAAATACAGATCCACGCTGTTTTTAATAAGTGAATGCATTATAGCGCTGGTATTTGTTTTTTCTTTTCGAACTTCAATCATTTTATTTATGATATAACGGCTGTCATCGTCAAATTCACCTTTACAGATTTCTATCATATAATACTCAACCGGATCATAATACCTGTTATAATAAGGATTACCATCTGCTGTATAACCAGAATCGAGTAAAGTTTTTATCATGTAATTTCGTGATTCCTTTTTTACATGTTGTTCAAGCAGACAGACAACTAGAGACATTTCTTCTATCATTTTTGGATAATGTTCGTGCTTGAATATAACGTTCTTTCCTGTAAACTTTGGAAAATATTCATTAAATACTTTACCGATATCTATGTCGCTGGATCTGGAACCTTGATACAGTGCACAAACAAAAGCATATTCAGCATAAGCGCCGTTATCCAGAAGAAGTTTTTTAAACTGCTTCTGTTCAGGCGACCAGTATTTTTCATCAAAACCGGATTCCTCTAAAAAGCAATATAACGGATGAGAAATAAATTTTGTACCAGTTTTATTTATGTCAGCGCCTTTTGAAATAAAGAGCTTTGCCATTTCAAGATCATACTTTGAGATATAACGTCCTTTTTTTGAAATGTCATAAAGACAATTTGATTCTGAATCATTTGGCGAAACTCCGAGTGAAAAAAGATAATCTAAAAACTCACGGGATTTTTTTGCTGCTTCAGCACAATCTTTTTCGGCTCTGAAATCTTTTCGTTCTCTGTAATCATCACTTGCTCTGCACTGTTCAACGTATCCTTTTGCATGATATTCAAGCGGGCTTGGAGACCCATATGCTCCTTCAAGACCTGTCGGAATTTTTTGTCCGATAGAAAGGAAAAACTTTGTAAGCGGAACATCGCCTAGTCCAAGCGCAGAACTGAAAGGTTTTGGACCTAAATCAATTCCAAGTTTGTTAAGCTCCGAAAAATAAAAAATCAGCGATTCAGTTTTTAAAAATCCGATTTCCTGATCTAATTTTTCAATCACCGGTTTATAATCGCTTACCAGAGTCAAAAATTTTTTAAATCCATCTTTATCATCACGTTCAATACAGTCACAAAGCATCTTTGGAGAATACACTGCGCCATTTTTTATAAGAACATCGCGCACCTGATCGTTGTTAGAACCAAGATTCCAGGCTTCCAGCGCTGTATAAGTTTTACTGTTATGAGGATTTTTATATTCAAGACTCATTCCAAGTGAAATAAGATATTCAACCATTTTTGGATCAGGGTTAAAGGCACTTGCAATTATAAGCGGCTCTGAATTTTTTGATGCGTCTTTTTTTAATTGTTCAAGCAATTTTGAATCTGATGTAAAATCCTGAACTGTTCCAAACGCTGCAATTGTTTTGATTTTTTTTTCGTAATCATTAAAATTACAGTTGTTTTGAGTAAATTTGAATTCAACATTTATATAAGGTTCGCTTTTAAAATATGCTCTTAGTACAAGATATTCGTCTTTGCTGTAACTCTCTTTATAAACATCAAAGTAATATTTAATGTTTTTCTTTTCTAATTTTTCTTTTAAAGCGCGGACAGTTTTAAGCCCTGGTTCACTCCAGTCTGATAATTTTTTCCAGGTTTTATTTTCCCATACATAGAGTGTAACAAGTGGATCATAATATTCCAAACCACCGTAAAACTCTTCATGCCAGGTAAATAAAAGATGTCTTCCGTTTGGATTAAGATAGATTTTATATTGATTTGACTCATGTCCACCGCCAGTTCCCGGCCAGAAACCATGAACCATTGTCCCACGCATGCTTGCAGATACATAAGCCCAGTACGGATCCCCGTCTTCCCAGTCAGCCTTCTGGACATGCAAAAGACCTTTTTCATCTTCTCTAATCTTGTCCTTTCCGACATCAATTTCATACAAACCCTTAAACATAAGTTTTGTCTCAGGGTCATAGACATACAAAAGATCTGGTGCGTCATAATATGCGCCATAAATATCTTTTCGTAAAATTGTCGCATTGATGCAAATCTCGTCGATACAGCAGTCGTTATCTTTTAAGGTTCCCGGATATACTTCGTCAATCGTAAGGCGCATTGTTGAATATTCTTTATTCAATAATCCAATATACAAATACTGTGGCTCCGGTGTGTCTGGAAGTGAGAACGTTTTTTTTGTTGATTTGTCGTTGTCAAAAATGATTGTTGCTTTTTTGATGCGGTTATTTTTCCAGTACCAGGCAAGGTCACCATAACCGTTTTTAATCGTAATAAGATCGACTGCCGTTGGTTCAGAAAAAGTAAGTTCTACCCATTCACCACAGCCGTCGCCAGCGCTGCCTTCGGCCCAGGACTCGTAATTTTGATTTGCAATATTGGAGGCTGAATATTTTTCTTTTAGTGTTGAACTTGCAGTGACCTGTTTTATTTTTACATATTTTGGTTCATAATTTTGTTGAGCAGATAATGGTTTGCAGGAAAGGAGCGCAACGCATAATGCAAGGCTTGCAGTTAATACTTTTTGTTTTTTCATATTAAGTTCCTTTAATGTTATTTTATTCGTATTACCTTAAAATAAAGTCCCGCATTGGTTGAAGAATCAATTTTAAGCGCACGAAAATTTTTGTTAAGGAAATATGTGTTTGTAAAAACTTTTTGTCCATTATTGATAAAAGTTTCGCAAGAGAATGTATCCATTATAAAACGAAGCAAGATTTTTTTTGATTGTGGATCTGGTTCAATTTTTACTGTGCTGGATTTTACAGCCTCGTCGCGGATAATTGAATTTGTACGGTCAAAGGTTAATTCATTTGTGTTGCAGTCAAAAGTGAATTTTACAAATTTATCTTTCTTATCAGAAATCTGCAAAGTCACTTTTTCGTTTTTACGGATTTCGGGATTATCCGACGGAGTAATTTCAAGTGTAAGCTCGCTTTGAACATAATTATATTTATCAAACCAGCCTGTCATGTTTTTATTAATGACACCAGAAAGGAACGGAAGCTTTTGAATTTTATCTTCGTATTCTTTTACCGGGTTTTGATAAAGTCTGTCGTTTTTAAAATAGAGCTCACGTGGTAAAGTCATCTGTCCCGACCACGAAAAATTTTCAGGCGTATTATAAGACTGCCAGGCCTGCATCCATGCAATGAGCACGCGGCGACCGTCATCGGTTTGCATTGTCTGTGGTGCGTAAAAGTCAATTCCGTAATCGAGAGATGCGGCAGTAAAATTATTTTCTGTGCGTGTGTCTGGAATAAAGGTAAACGATTTTTTGTCAAAGGTTCCGCTCATGTAAACGCTGTTGTTTCCTTCTTTTAGACCTTTGGCGCTGTCGGCTTTAACTGACTGAGGGCTTACGATAAGGACGTTGCGTGATTTTTTTTCTGCGTGCTGTTTTTTTTCTGCGCGCGGGTTTGATTCTTCGAGTGTAAAAAAGTCAGGACATTCCCACATGCCGCCAAGCTCGCCTTTGGATTCAGCCAGAATTGATTTAAATGTCCAGTCGCTTAAATTGTTTGAGGTAAAGAGAGCGACGGCGCCGTTTCCGTCTGCTTTTTTTATAACGGCAGCGCAGTAGTAAGTGCCGCACAAAGATGAATTCACACCAGCATTTTTTTCTGACATGCCGAGCGTTTTATCAGTCGCATCGTCCTCAGGTTCAAACCAGATTTTTGGATCACGAAAATCGTTTGGATTAAAGTCAGGCACGGCCTTGCGGACAGTATCTGTCTTTATAACAGGATTTGATTCTGCTTTTTTGTAATTTTTTCCATCGCCAACTGCAAGGCATTGCTGCTGAACTCCGTTCTGGCTGACACCTGTGTACATTAAAACATGACGTTCTCCGTCAACCAATGCAGTTCCACTAAAGCAGCCTTCATTGTCTGCACCTGAATCAGGATAGAGCGCAATTTTTTTATTCTTCCATTTTAACAAATCTTTTGAAACAGCATGACCCCAATGCATTAAGCCCCATTTTGTATCCTTTGGATTATGCTGATAAAACAGATGATAGAATCCGTTGTAAAAAGAAAATCCGTTTGGATCATTCATCCAGCCCTTTGGACACGAAAGATGAAATTCTGGTCTAAATCTGTTTTTAAAACTCATAAGAAAATCCTCATTAATAAAATTCACTTTAAAAACGCCTGATTTTGCGGCGGCGAAAACTCGAAAAAAACTGCGTCGAGTTTAAAATATTATAACGAAAAAATGTATAACTTGCTACAAAACTATATAGCGTGTATTATTAATTTATGAACGAAAATATTGCTACAGCTTTAAAGGCTGCAAGAAAAATTGTAATTAAAATTGGTTCCAACACTCTTGCAAAACCAGACGGTACTCAGAATACAGAATTTATGGCAGAGTTTGCATCTCAATGTGCAGCGCTGATTAAAGAAGGAAAACAGATTGTGCTTGTTTCTTCTGGTGCGCAGGTCGCAGGAGTTTCGACAACAAAGGAATGGGCACGTAAAAAGGATGTCCACTACCGACAGGCACTTTGTTCTATCGGTCAGGTTGAACTTATGCACCAGTGGCGCAAGGCTTTTGGTGCCCAGGATATTCATATCGGCCAGCTTCTTTTGACAAAAGACGATTTTGAAAACGAACATCGTTCACTAAATATCCGCAACACTTTGTTTACACTCGTTGACGAAGGTGTTGTTCCTATCATAAACGAAAACGATTCTGTTTCGATTGATGAAATGAAAATCGGTGATAATGATAACCTTTCGGCACTGACTGCAATTTTGTGGAGCGCCGATCTTTTGATTCTGTTCAGCGACATCGACGGAATTTATTCTGACAATCCAAAGACAAATCCTAATGCGACATTAATTGAAACTGTAAAATCAATTCCTGATTTGAGAAAGTCGATTAAAATTGGCGATACAAATTCTTTTGGCACCGGTGGAATTGAAACAAAAATCCAGGCCGCAGAAAAAACTACGGTTTACGGAATTCCGCTTTTGCTTGCAAACGGTTCACGCGAAAACGTTCTTGTAAATCTTGAAAACGGATCTGTCGGCGGAACCTTGTTCCTTGTAGAATAGTTTATGAACGCGCGGCATTTCCTGCTGCCACACATATAACAAACCCGCGCGGAATTTTTTTTTACCACAATCTGATGTAAAAAACGCGCGACTTCAAATGCCACGCACCAAGGGGGAAATATGAAAGTTGTAACAATGGGTGAACTTATGCTGCGCCTTATGCCAGAAGGCCACCACCGTTTTGTTCAGGTGAATAATTTTAATGCTGAATTTGGCGGCGCCGAAGCAAACGTTGCAGTGAGCCTTGCACAGTTTGGATGCGATTCTTATTTTGTAAGTAAATTTCCCCAGAACGAAATTGGTCAGTCGGCAATCAACAGTATCAGACGCTTTGGTGTTAAGACTGATTTTGTTTTGCGCGGCGGCGACAGACTTGGAATTTATTTTCTGGAAAAAGGTGCGTCGCAGCGCGGAAGCCTTTGTATCTATGACAGAAAAGGTTCAGCCTTTGCAGAAAGCTCTGTGAGCGATTATGACTGGGAAGGAATTTTTAAAGGCGCAAAGTGGTTTCATATTACAGGCGTTACCCCGGCGCTTGGAAAAAAGACTTCGGCCCTCGCTATAGAAGCTTGCAAGGCCGCAAAAAAAGCCGGCTGCACTATTTCGTGCGATTTGAATTATCGAAGCAAGCTCTGGACAAAAGCGCAGGCAAAAAAAACAATGAGCGAGATTGCAAAGTATGTTGATGTCTGCATTGCAAACGAAGAAGATGCGCTTAATGTTTTTGGAATTAAAACTCATAAGACAAATGTAGATAACGGAATTATCGATAAAGACGCTTATGTAAAAACTGCAGAGCTTTTAGCAAAAAATTACGGCTTTAAGAAAGTTGCGATCACTTTGCGTCAGTCGATTAATGCAGATAACAACAACTGGTCTGCGCTTTTGTATGATGGAAAAGAAGCAGTGTTCAGTCGCGAGTATGCGATTCATATTGTAGAACGTGTTGGCGCTGGCGATGCGTTTGCTGCAGCGCTGATTTTTGCATTGATGAAACAGGGTGAAGCAAAAAATGCGGACATCGATATCGACTGCGCCACAAATGGGAGCGACTTTTACAGAACGAATCAGGACGTGATTGAGTTTGCAAGCGCCGCAGGCTGTCTCAAACATTCAATCGAAGGCGACTTTAACCTTGTATCAGAACAGGAAGTTTTGCGCCTTGTCACTTCCGGCGGCACCGGACGAATCAGCAGATAAAAACTTAATGTCGATATTAAGCTTTGCAGTTATCTGTCAAACCAGTGTTTCAAGAAACGACAAAATCAGTTGATTTATTTCTTCCGGCTTATCGGTATTTGAATTATGCCCGGCATCTTTTATCCAATGGAGAGGGATGCCGGTTTTTTTATGCCATGCCTTGTTGTATCTTATACATGAACCTGCGTGATCCTTTGTTCCACAGATGAGCATCGCCGGACACTTAATTTCATACGGTAGATTTTCTTCAATCGCCTCTGCAAGAATTTTATAACCGTGACCCGCAAGAGAAGCATATCTCTTTTGATCGCCATCGTAAGTCATCATAAAATCAAGCATAAGTTTTCTTCCGTATTCGGTGGTAGAAACTCCATTACTTCCCTGTTTTAAAAGGCTCTTCCACGGATAATGAAGATATACCCCTTCCATCCTTTTTAAAAGCCAGATTTCGATTGCAGTCATATATTTTCTTTGAAGCGGCGCCGAATCAACGGAAACAAATCCCTTTAACTTTTGTGGAAAAAGTTCAGCATACATTTGTCCAACATAGCCGCCCATCGACTGCCCGATAATCACAGGATTATCAAATTTATTCTGTTTAAGAATTTCATCCAGCCACTGAGCTTTCTGCTTAAGAGAAAAATTCATTTTAAACGGCCAGGAAGCCGCATGTGCCGGAGCATCCCAGACAAAAACCGGATATCGGTTTTTAAAAAATTCAATCTGCTTATCAAAAAGTCTGTGATCCGCAGTAAGCCCCGGTAAAAACACCAGCTGCAATTTTGAGTTCTCTGCTTTTGTATTAATCCAGTAGTGAATTGAACCTGATTCGGTTTTGAAAATCTTTTCTGTCATAACTATTCTCTCTTTGTTTAAATATAATATGTTTATAAATTTTATTCCACTTTTAAATA
>JAILNY010000109.1 GCA_024691105.1 Treponema sp.
GGCATACAAAGCCGACCCGAGAAAAATTTTCCGTGTTTCCGAAACTGACGGCCAGCCAATCTTCTCTGTTCCAGAGATGAATAGTCAAGACAAGCTCTTTGCCGAAGCCGTAAAGAAAATGTTCCAGGAACGCGCCGCCGCAAAGAAAGCACAGGGGAATTAACCCAATAGCTTCCACCTGGCAGAAGCTATTGGGTTACAATAATCCTGTCTAAATAAATGGAACCAGATACAAAGGAATACAGAAAATATCTGTATCCTTACGGTACTCTTTTGTGTAAACAAGGAAACGGGTTCCAATGTGTTTCGAGAATTTTTGGGTAAAAATATCAAGAGATTTATGATGATGGTAATCTGCGGCTTTTGCTTCAAGTGGGCAGATTTTGTTTTTGCGGGAAATAATGAAGTCAATCTCATAATTATGGTTAGAAGTTTCACTTGGGAAGGTATGATAGTAAAGTTCATCACCTTTTGCTGCCAGCATCTGGGCAATCACATTTTCATAAACATAGCCAAGATTTGCCGGAAGCTTATCTGAAAGTAATTTGTCGTAAATAATATTTTCAGTAAAATCCTTATCCTTAAAACAAAGAGTCACAAAAAGACCTGTATCACAAACAAAAAGCTTGAATTTTTCTAAATCAATATTTTGCGAGAGCCCGGCTTCTGGTGCGTTAGCATGATAAGCAATATTTACAGTTTTTGAATCCTTAAGTTTAGCAATACGCTCCAGCATAGTTCCAGCCCTTGCATTTTCTATTACACTCGAAATCTGATAGCGTGACGCATTCTTTTGAAGTTCTGCTGGAATATGATCAAAAATCAGCGAAGAACGTCCGGATGAATCAAACTTCATAAAATCATTTTCATAAAGTTTAAGAATATCCCGCTTAACAAGATCAACCTTTGTGAAATTGTTTGTTGTAAGAAATGCTTCTACAGCCTGTGGCATTCCTCCAACAATCATATAAAGACGAAATTTTCTCATCAAGTCGCGATTTACATCATCACCCAAAGACTGCTTTTTGTCCCAGATACTTCGTCCAATTTCATAAGTACTTGTCTGCCCTATAGCCCAACAAAACTCTTCGTAGTCCATCGGGTACATCTGGATTGTTCTTTCTTCACTGGGAATAAGAATATCCTTTACATTTTCCTTGATAGAAAGTAGAGAACCAGTTTCCATATAATCATAGCGATGATCTTTTACAAGGAGCTTTATAGCCTGGCGTGCCAATGGAAATAACTGGACCTCATCAAAAATAATAAGAGATTTTCGTTCCTTAAGTTCTTTGCCGGTGTAATATTGAAGCAGCCTGAAAAAAGAATTCAAATCAGAAAGGTCATTAAAAAGATTTTTAATATTCTGAGATGCAAATGCGAAGTCGATTAAAATATATGATTCATATTCCTGTTTTGCAAATTCTTCGACAGCAGTAGATTTTCCGATTCGTCTGGCACCCTCTACAAGAAGAGCGGTATGCCCATCAGATTCTTCCTTCCAAGCCTTAAATTTATCCCAGATTTTTCTTTTAAATGTTTCCATATCTAAAATTATACAAAATCCCTATAGAAATTCAAGCAAAAATATGCAAAATCCCCATAGGACAACAGTCGAAATTGTGCAAAATCCCTATGTCGGCACATGGCAAGTTTTCATTTGGCGATTTGGCGCTTTTTTAGTTGGCAATTTGGCGTTTTCCCACCCGATCTATCTCACTTCCACCTGGCAGAGTTTCATTGCGCTCAGAGCAGTGTTATGGCTTTCTGGAGTTACGCAGGCACAGCAGGATGAATCGACACTGATTTTTACTTCCGGGAGTTTTGCTTTTAAAATGAAAGCGTTGCTTATTACGCAGATTCCTGTGCAAAGGCCGATAAGTTCAATTTCTTCAAGGCCATTTAATGTGGCGGCAAAGTCTGCAAGTGCCATTGAACCAAATGAAGGTTTGTCAAAAATGCGCGCGCTACCGACATCAAGTTTATCACTGATCTGCCAGCCGGGTGTCCCCTCGATACAATGCACAACCGGAAGATTTTTTCCTTCCTGTGTTTCAAGATAATTTTTCTGATGTGTGTCACGCGTAAAAACAATCATATCGCCGTTCTTTCGCGCGTTCTCAATTTTTTCTGCAACGTTTGGAACAATTGCAACAGCCTCTTTTGTTCCAAGAGCTCCATCAATAAAATCATTCTGCATATCAACTACAACTAAAAGTTTCATATTGTCTCCCAGCTCTCCCGCAACGAACTCCCTCGCGCATTAATGCTGTGCAATTGTATCATAAATGTGAAAAAAAATCGCGCGGCTTAAAAGTTGCACGCGCCATTTGATGTACCGCGCGAGTTTTTCAAACGCGCGGGTCGGAACTTTGGCGCGGGTTGGCTTCCGCGCTATCCGATTAACAATACTCGCCCCACTCGCAGCCGATGTGCTTTGCTTCAAGTTCATCGATTAATTCAAGGCGCGCGTCTTTGTTTACAGCGATCCTCTTTTTCCAAAGCTTAACCGTTCCGTGCCCTGTTCCGCCGTTCCACAAACGGTTGTGGCGCTTTGCTCCGTCAGGCGACTCGTAGTTTACAAGAAGCATCTCGCTTTTGTTACATTCAACCTGCGTTTCCATCACAGCCTTTGTTGTTTCCTGTCGAACGTACCAGACAATTTTATCTTCTGTCTCGCGACAGTCAAATTTTGTTCTGCACAAAGTCCAGAATTTTGAAAAATTGAATTCATACGATTTACCTTCATACCAGAAATCACTGAGAAGCTTTCGGTTCATCGCAATTCCAAACGCCTTTGGCCGGCCGCCGCCAATATCAAATACAGAATCCTCAAGATGACGACCCGTAATCTTACTTGTCAAATCACACGACGAAAGCCACACCCACGGAGACGTAAAATCGGCGCCCCAGTTTTTGTCGGCATAGCCAAAAGATTTTTCCGGAATAATTTTATATTTTTTGCCGTTTGCAGTAATTGAACCTGAATAAAGCGACTTCATTCCTTCTGCATGCCAGTACATTTCAAAGGCCTTTAACTTTCTAAAAAGCGATCCTGCACCGTAACCAACATTAAACGCAACCTTCTTATCTACATCGATATCCCAGCTCATTGAACCCGCATCACACATCCACTCAGGGTGCGCCTCTGCCTCTGCTTTTTCAATTTGAACTGAACCTCTAAGATGAGTCTCGCACGCACTGCAGTCATCTGCATTTACAAAATATCCGTTCTGATTCTGTCCGATACTTACATCGCTCCACGCAAAAAATCTATGGAGCTGCGCTTTGTCTTTTCCCCACCAGCCGCACTTAACCATAAGATAACTTGGACGAAATCCCTTTTCGCGGTTTGCTGCAAGCTGTCCTAAAATCGGCGCGGTATTTTGAGTGTACGCGGTTTTGTAAGGTGCCGCGGCCGCCTGTAGTGATTCCGAATCAGACGCGGTCGACGACAATCCCGGATTGCACGTAAAATATTCAATAAAGAACGCTCTTTCTTCTCCAGTCTTTTCGTTTACCGCAGTAAAATTATGCCACCACCAGTCATAACCCTTCTTTGCAAAACGACCGTCAAGCATCCAGTAATTTCTTTTTAAATCTGATTTATTCATATTAATCCTGCCACAATGATATAGTTGAATTTATACTTAAGAGAATTTTTATTTTGCGTATTTATGCATTATTTCCTCAATCTTGTCTTTTTGACTTAAGAACAAGTCAAGCAGAACCGGATCAAAATGCGTGCCCGAAGCATCCTGCATCATTGTATAAGCTGTCTCAATCGGATACGGATCTTTATAACATCGCTTAGAAACAAGCGCATCAAACACATCTGCTATCGCCATAATTCTTGCGCTTATCGGAATATCTTCCTGACGCAATCCTTTTGGATATCCAGAACCATTCCATTTTTCATGATGGTAAGAAGAAACCTCTGATGCAATCTTTATAAATTCCCTGTCATCTGACATTGCAAAAACTTCTGTTATAATTCTTCCGCCTTCTTTTGCATGAAGCTTCATCTCTTCAAATTCTTCTGTGGTAAGACGGCCAGGCTTTTTTAAAATGACATCCGATACAACAATCTTTCCGACATCATGCAAAGGAGCCGCACGTTTTATGTATTCTGCAAACTCCGGCGTAATCTGGTCAGGATAAATTCCTTTTTCAATTGCAGAAAGTGCAATCATTTCTGCATAGGCACTTGTGCGCTGAATATGTTCACCAGTATAAACATCACGATTATCAACAAGGTTTGCAAGACTGTTAATTACGTAACTCTGAATCTTTAAAAGCTTTTCTGTCTTTTTGGTAACCTCAGCGGTCTTTACTTCAACCTGCTGTTCAAGATTTCCTTCAACAAGAAAAACAATATACGAGTACATCAAAAGCCCGGTAATATTTACGATTGAATTTATCGAAATATTCACTGTCTTAATAATAATCAGCGCGCGCTCTGAAAGTTCATATTGTGGAGTAATATACGGCGCCATCACTTCAAGAATTGTAAAAAGTACAACAGAAAGAATTCCGTAAAAAGCTGCAAGCTTAAAATTTTGTCTGAATGTTAAAAGCGGAAGAATTCCCGTCAGAAAAATAAAAAAGTGAAACGAAGCCATTCCACCAAGATAATAATCAGCGAGTATCTGGTGAACAACTACCTCTGTATATAGAAAAAAGAATTGAACTACAAAAGACCGCTTTGTAAAAACAAAATAACCCAAAATCGAAAAAAGCAGAATGCTGTAAATATTGTAAAAAAACAGCGGATAAATTTTGAGAACACCAAACGTTACAAAAAAGCAGATATGATAAGCAAGTGCAAAATATACTGCGATAATCTGCAGAATTTTTGCGTACTTAAAATCTAATAAAACTCCTTTTACTCTGTCTATAAGCCGCATTTTTCCTCTCCGTGCACAAAAATTTGCACATCATTTAATTTTAAATCACATTTTTGAAAAATGCAAAAAAAATCAGTTTATTAAAAATTCACCATAGACAAATCAAGAAAATTTACAGATAATATAATATGGTAGTAATTTAGAGGTGTTTATGAAAACTATTGGTATCAAGCTTGCTGACGGCACGTTCTATCCTATCCTTAAAGAGGGAACGCCTGAAAAAAAAGAACTCAATTTAACAACAGTAAAAGATAATCAAACTACTGTGCAGGTAGATTTGTACCGCTCAGAAACTGGTACAATGGAAGACGCTGAATATGTAGATACGCTTGAAATCAAGCACTTAAAAAAACATCCTAATGGAGACCCGGACATCGCTCTGGATATTTCTATTGATGAAAATAATGAACTTAACGCAGAACTTCATGATCCGGAAACAGGAAGAGACTCCTCTACTACTGTTAATCTTGTTTCTCGCACTTTAGACCAGCTTACAGATTCATCTGACATTACAAATGCAGAGACCGGTTCTTTAGATGACGACTTTGATCTGGAAGCAAGTCTTTCTAATTCTGTTCAGGAAGAAAGCTTTGCCTCTGATGAAGAAATCACGTTTGATCCTAATTCATTAAACATTGACTCGCTTGTAGAAGAGCAGCACTCAGTCGAAGCAGATGATACAACAGTCGCTTCTGACTCAAGCGCTGACGACACAATCGCAGCAAGCGACGATTTATCATTTGATATCCCGGATGATACAACAATCGCTTCTGATGACGCAGCCACAACCGAAGCCGGCGCGGACGACTCATTCACTTCTGATACCAGCGCCGATGACACGCTCACAATGGATGACCTTTCAATCCCTGACGACTTTGGCACAGAACCTTCATCAGAACCGGCATCTGAAACTACCACAGAAGAATCAACAGAATCTGATTCTTCTTCAATGACCTTTACTGACGACGACTTTTCAATTCCGGACGAAGAACCGGTTACCTTTGACGAGTCTGTCGCATCAACTGACTCAACAGAAACCACAGACACAACCGACACCTCGCTCGACTTTGACGTACCTGCAACCGACGACACAGAATCGTTCTCATTTGACGAACCTGCAACAGACACTCTCTCAGATACCTCGAGCTCTGATGATTTATTCAACGACACTTCTTTTGAGGAACCTGCTGCAACACAGATGGCAGAGACTTCAAACTCTGCAGGACTCGATTTTTCTGACATCCTTGATGAAGAAACAAAAGAAGGCCACGCTGCTACAAGCGACACAGAGACTATCCGCAAAAAGACAAAAGTTCCTGTATTAATCTGCATTATCTGCGCAGTTATCTGTATTATCGCTGTCATTTTGATTTTCTTTATAATTCCTTCAAAAGTTAATCTTGTAAAAAAATCAGCAGGAACTCAGACTCAGGTTGTAGAAAAACCAGCTGACGAAAATACAGAAGAAAAAGAAGAAATTAAACATCCTGCAAAAGAAAACGAAATTGTCGTTGCTCCTGCACAGGAAGTAGTTCCAGAAAAACCAAAAGCAAAAGCTCCTGCAGGTAAGAATATCTCTTACAAAATTAAGTGGGGCGATACTTTGTGGGATCTTGCAAAAACTTATTACAACAACCCTTGGAAATACAAAAAAATTGCAAAATACAATGGAATTAAAAATCCTGACCACATCATTTCTGGTACAACGATTATAATTCCTGCAGAGTAAAATTGAGTTGCTACATGAAATTAAAAAAAATTCTCACACTATGCTGCATTACATTTTTAACAGTATGCGGCATTAGTTGTAATACAAAATCTGAAGAAGACAAAACCCTTCAGCAAAAATACGGTGCAGATACAGATTATTTTATCGGACTAAAAGAAGTTCAGCAAAAAAACAACAAAGCGGCAATCAGACATTTTAATAATGCCATCGCACACGGTTCAAAATATGTCCGCCGCCGAAGTCTTGAACAGAAAATAAAACTTGGTAACATTCAATACCAGATCAAAGAAGCAAAAAATTATCTCCAGCAATATAACGATGACGCAGCGCTCATTTTTGCGTGTCACATTTTTTTTGACAATAAAGAATACGCGCTGCTCATAGACACAACAGATTCAATTGATATTTCGCGCGCTCCAAATGAACTTGTCAAAATGCGGCTTCTTGCAATGCGCGAAAAAAACGATTCTCGTCTTACAAAAACAATCGGCGCCTGGTTTTTAACAAGAAAGATTACACAGGACCACATCGCTTTTTATAACGACTATCTTTTGAGCAATGCAGATAAAATTCAGCTTGAAGTAATTGAACCTGTAAAGGACGATTCAGAATCTGAAACCACCGCGCCCGCAGAAAATTCAGAATTTTATAAAACGCTTCTTTTATATTTTGTAAAATTCAGAGTGCTCTGCGGCAAGGGTGATTTTCCGGCTTCGTACGACATGCTTGAAAATATTCAAGAATACTGCACAAAACAAAAAACGATTCCGTTAAATGAACAGCTCACAGCCGACATCGGAAAAACTTATTTTGCAGTAAGTAAAAGACATCAGCAGAACGGAGAATATTTTTTAAAGCTTTCTGATTCTGAATTTGCAAAAACTAATCCAAAGGTAAAATATTTTTCTTTGATTTACGCCGGAAGAATTTTTTCCCGCGCGTCTATGTATTCAAAATCTGACAAGGCATTTACCGATGCACTTGAGTGTTCTCAAACTGATGAAGAATACGACATGGCTCTCTGGTTTTTGTTAAATTCAAAACTTGCCGTTTCTACCGACAAATGTATTCCGACACTAGAAAAATATTGCAGCACATGGCATGACCCGTATTACTTTTCTGATTTTTTGGATAATCTTTCGCTTTTGCTTTTTACCGGCGCAAAGTGGGAATCGTTTCCAAAAATATATAAAATCATTGACGGTTACGCGGACAACGCAAATACTTCAAAGTTTGCTTTTCTTACCGGCGAGTTAATTGAAAATAAAATTCTTTCGGGAACTGACGCAGAAAAAATTACAGCGTATCAAAAAGCCTTTGAGCTTAATGCAGGAACTGATATTTACTACAGACTTCTTGCGGCAAAAAAATTGAATCTTCCGGCAGGACAGATTGAACGAAAAATATTTTCATCATCGCTTGCAGAGTCTGCCACAAATGATGTCGAAGCAGAAATTTTACTTAAGGGCTATGCTGATTTTGGATTTGAAGAATTAATTTATCCTGAATGGCAGTATTTTTATACAATCGATCCAAAAATCTTTAGCGTTGAAACAATCTGTTATGTCGCAGAGTTTTTGCGCTCATGCGGAAGTTATACGAACAATAATTTTTATAAAAGTCTTCACATGATTTCTAAAACTGCAAATCTTGATAATGCACGCGTAAACCGAAGGGTTTTTGAACTTGCCTATCCTAAAAACTTTTCGTTTCAAATTGAAGATTCTGCAAAAGAATTTAATGTTGAACCTTACGAAATGCTCGGACTCATCAGAACAGAAAGCTTTTTTAACCCAATCGTACAAAGTCACGCCGGCGCAATTGGTCTTACCCAATTAATGCAGCCAACCTTTGATGATTGTGTTCAAAAATTAAAAATTAAAGATGCCGATATTACAGACCCGGCAACCAACATTCGTGTCGGAACTTTTTACTATTCAGATCTTGTGCGCCGGCTTAACAATTCTGATATTCTTGCACTGTTTGCATATAATGCCGGTGCAACCCGCGTAAGACGCTGGCTTCAGACATCACGCGTGGGCCTTGGACTGTATAAAAACCTTCCTTCGGACTTGTTTTTAGAAACGATTCCGATAAGTGAGACCCGTAACTACGGCCGTAAAGTGGTTCAGGGCGCTGCTGTGTACGCGTGGCTCTACTACGGCAAAAGTCCCTGCGAAGTTATTGACGAGATGATGTAGCCACGGCAATCGACTGCCACGCGACGCGAGTCGCTCGAACAGCCCGGCACTGTGCGGATGTCGCGGCTCTGCGCATGACGCGCGAGTCTTTGTGGCGTCGCGGCGTAAATCACGCTTACAGAGTGTCGCGCGATGGCGCGACTTAAATCGCGATTATCTTAAACCCGTTGTCTCATCGATTCCCATCATTATGTTAAGACACTGCACGGCAGCGCCCGATGCACCCTTTCCAAGGTTATCAAAACGAGTCGTTACCATAATGCGGTCATCGTTTCCATAAACAAAAACCTGCATGTCATTTGTATTAGCCAATGTGTTTGCAGGAATAAACTGCTCTGGCAGAACACCTTCACCCATAAACGGAGCAACCTTTACAAAATTACATCCGTCATAGTGAGCAGCAAACATCTCCTGAACATCTTTAGCACTTACCTTTTTTGCCAAAAGCCTTGCATGCAAACCAACAGTAACCGTCATCCCCTGAAAATAATCACAAACATAAGGATTAAAAATCGGTTCGTAATCAAGACCTGTAATTTTCTTCATCTCTGGAAGGTGCTTATGAGTCTGAGTCAAAGCGTACAATCTTGGAGAATCAAGACCAGCATCGCGACCTTCTGCCTCATACTGAGCAATGGCCTTTTTACCTGCTCCAGAATAACCGCTTACCGCATGAACAACAACAGGATAATCCTTTGGCATAATTCCGGATTTTACAAGCGGATATCCGATTGCAATAAAACCAGATGCATAACAGCCAGGAACTGCAACACGGTTAGAAGAAATGATTTTTTCGCGGAATGATTTATCAAGTTCCGGAAATCCGTAGGCCCAGTCAGGATTTGTTCTGTGTGCAGTTGAAGCATCAATAATTCTTGTCTTTGGATTTGTGCAAAGCCCTGCTGATTCAATTGCAGCAGCATCCGGCAGACAAAGAAAAGTAAAATCAGATTCATTAATCATCTTTGCTTTTTCAACAGGGTCTTTTCGTTTTTCCTCATCAATCTGAAGAATCTCAATATCGTTTCGACCGGCAAAGCGCTCGTAAATCTTTAATCCAGTTGTTCCTTCTTTTCCGTCAATAAAAATTTTGTATGCCATGTTCAAACTCCGCACAAATAAAATTTAATTTAAGCAATTTTAATTATATTTTTGAATATTTGCAATTCCTGAGGTATACTATTTTTATGCGCAGTAAAAAAGAATTGATCAAACGCTACACAATGTTTTTCTTTGGAATTTTTTCCAACGCACTTGGTGTCGCTTTTATTACGCGCTCCATGCTTGGAACAGGTCCGACAACCTGTATTCCTTATGTGTTAAGTTTATCTTTTCCATTTTCGTTCGGTACCTTCACTTTTTTATTCAACCTTTTACTTCTTTTGGTTCAGCTTCTTTTACTGCAAAAAAAATTCCCGCGCTACCAGTTTTTTCAGATACCGGCAAATCTTTTGTTTTCTGTCTGCATTGATTTTGCAATGAACCTGACAAAAAATCTTGCAATCAATAACTATGGAATGGCAATTATTTTTACAGTCCTCGGCTGCAGCTTAAGAGCACTTGGCGTAAGTCTTTCTGTTGTTGCTGATGTTGTCATGCTCAGCGCAGAAGCTTTTGTAAAAGCAATTTCTGATTTTTCAAAAAAAGAATTCAGCATCTGTAAACTCGTAAGCGATGCGACAATGTCGGCAATTGCAGTCGGTCTTTCGTTTCTCTTTCTCGGAAAACTTGAAGCCGTGCGCGAAGGAACTTTGATTACCGTCATAATCGTAGGTCCTTTGTCCAAATATTTTTCTGACAAGATGGGATTTGCCCATCATTACTTTTCTGTTGATGGTGAATTTGTCTACGAAGAAAAACTCAAATTAAAAGAAGGAAAACGCCTTGTCCTTACAATCACTTCTCTTGCAGGAAGCGGTGGCCGCATCATCGCGCGTCTTTTGGGTGAGCGGCTTTCGATTCCGGTTTACGACAAAGAGCTTATCGACATAGTTGCAGAACAGGGACACCTTTCAAAGCTCTTTGTAAAACAGCATGACGAAAAACTTTATACCAACATCGCAGAAGCCTTTATCCTTGAACACTATTCCTTCCACACGCCGGACTTTGAAAGTTACCGAAGCCTATTTAAAGCTCAAACTGCGGCAATAAAAAACCTTGCACAAACCCAGGACTGTATCATAATCGGACACTGTTCAAATCATATCCTAAAAGACTCACCTGAAGTCCTGAACATTTTTATCACGGCAAATCAGGAACACCGCCTTGAATATATTCAGCACAAATACAAAATTGACAAGCGCCTTGCCGCACGCAAAATAAAAAAACAGGACAGCGACACCGAGAAATATTACCGACACTTTACAGATTCAAACTGGAAAGATTCTGACAACTATCATCTTACAATCGACTCTTCGCTTTTAGGTTACGAAGGAACCGTAAATTTACTTGAACAGCTTGTCCGCCAGCATTATCTCGATGTCAACAAAGTAAAGATTCGTGCTACTGCAGATTCTTACAAAGTGCGTCAACCTGCGCCTTAGTAAGACCGATAGTATTTATCAGATAATTTGTCACAACCTGATGAAGATTTTTCTGAGTTACTTTCTTTCCACCGTTTATATTAGAAAACATAAATGGAACAGTATTAGAAATTAAATCGTACTGCTGAAAATTCTTTTGAACGCTGTAAAGATTTTCAAAGCTCTTCATGTAGTCTTCTGTAATCTCTTCAAGTGTTGCACCGTTAAGCGCAAGAAGAATTCCTGCAATAAAACCAGTTCTGTTTTTTCCATCTTTTCCATGAACAAGATACTTGCAGTCAGGATGCTCTGCAATAAATACAAGAGCTTCTTTTAACTGAGCATTAAATTCATCACCAGAAAAAGACGATCCCATATTTACATAAAGAACTTTTCCGTTGTCAGAAAGTGACTTATAGTAAGGCACGCTCTTTAACTGAGGTTCCGCAGATTCTTTGCTGTCACCAAGGTTAATAACTAAATCAATTTTTGTTGATTCTACAAGCTTTGCAGCATATGGTGAACGGTTGTCTCCACGAATCGGACTGTAAGATCTGTATAATTTTCCTTTGGCAATTTTTCCGCCGGACACTTCTCTAAAGTTTGCAAAAATTTCATCGCTTGCAAAACGTGTACGGTCATCATTCTGCTTAAGCATTCGTGTCTGAAACTCAATAAGATAACCATAGCTCTTTTTTAATGTAACGGTAACCTTTGTTCCAACTTCTGCTCCCGTTACCTTTGCAAAATTTCCCATATTGATTGAAAGAGAAACCGCATTCGGTTCAAGGCGTAAAAGAAATTCTCCATTATCAACATCACTGTAATTTCTTACAATTGGAGCTGTAAATTTATATGTTCCAACCTGAACATTAACAATATCACTTGCGCTAAATCCCTTTGTAATTAGCAGCGATGGCTTTATAGAAAGATACGAATTTCCGTGAACATCAATTTCAGAAATCTCTGCCTGAAACGATGCCTTTTCAGCAGCACACACAAACCCGCCAAGTAAAAGTAGCAAAAATAAACAGATAAAAGTATTTTTTAAAGACTTCATTTTCTCACTCCTATTTTTATTATGATAACACAGAAAAAATATATGTCAAAAAATTTCCTATTGCGCGGAACATAATTTGACTATATAATTATAGTGTGTCAGAATTGTATATTGTTGGAACGCCTATCGGAAATTTAGGGGACATCACCTACAGAGCTTTGGAAACATTCAAGACTGTAGACGTAATCGCCTGCGAAGATACGCGCCACACGTTAGAGCTTCTGACCCATTTTGAGATTCGTAAGCCGTTAATTTCGTGCCGCTCCCAAAATGAAGAAATTGCAGCCGATAAAATTATCGAGTTGTTAAACAAAGGACAATCGGTTGCCTATGCAAGCGATGCCGGAATGCCTGGAATCAGCGATCCTGGCTCTGTTTTGGCCTACAAAGTACGGCAGGCAGGGTATAATGTTGTTCCAATTCCGGGTCCAAGTGCGTTTGCAACCCTTGTAAGCGTTGCAGGTCCAGGCGGCAAAACCCTCGTTTTTGAAGGTTTTACCTCGCCAAGTCCCGGAAAAAGACGTAAGCGCCTGCGGGAACTTATGCAGCTTGGATATGCGTTTATTTTGTACGAAAGTCCGTTCAGAATTGTAAAGTTGCTGACGGATATTGCCGATATTGATAGTAACCGGCGCGTGGTAATCGGTCGGGAACTGACAAAACTGCATGAAGAGATTGTGGAAGGGACTTCTGCAGAATTAAGGGACGATTTTGCTGCACGGCAATCCATAAAAGGAGAGTTTGCAGTTTTCGTTTGTGGCACTAATAATGCTAAACTTTCAGCAGAAAATACCGATAATTAAGGTATAAGGCAGGACAATATGATGATAGACAAACTTGGAGGAATTTCTCCACTTAACAACATTCAGAACACAAAACGTACTCAGGGTACAGGTAGTGTAAAATCTTCACCAGATTCTATCAGCGTTTCAAAAGAAGCAAAAGAGATGGCCGAAGCTTACTACCTTAAAGAAGTTGCAGATGAAACTCCTGATGTAAGAGCTGACCTTGTTGCTCAGATTAAGGAAAAAATTAAAGACTCATCATACCTTAGCGCAGAAGTAATCAATTCTACTGCCGAAAGGATTATGGCTAGTTACGGCATCTAATTCAATTTAATTTGATGCTAGATAAAAAAAGGCGGAAGGAATTCCGTCTTTTTTTGTATATAGAACTTTATAATACGACTTGCAGCCGGTTTTGCGGCTGTTCATTAAAAAAACGGAGTTTTTATGGCAGATTTTATCTTTAAAATTTCACCAAATATCATTCTTGGCTCTTATACAATTACGAGAATCGGTCAATATACCCAGGACATTGGATCTAAGTTTATGCTTATAATTGACCCGATGCTCAAAGAAGTTGGAATTGCTGACAAAATCATTCAACCGCTTAATGAACACAAAATCGACTACTTTATTTTTGACGAAATTTCTAACGGCGCAAATACCCAGACTATCGAACAGGCTCTTAAGCTTGCCCGAGAAGCACATGTTCACGGAATTATCGCAGCCGGTGGTTCAAAAACGATAAATATCGCAAAGGCAATCTGCTCTGTTTTTTATGAGGTTCACGGGCTTTATGAATTTGTCGATGGAGCAGTTCCTACTACAGCAAGCCTGCCGTTAATCTGTATTCCGACAACAATGCGCGATCCGTTTATTTTTTCTTCGTTTACACCGGTAATAGACTCGCGCTCTAACAAAAATAAGCTTTTAAAGAATAAAGACGCGCTTTGTAAGCTCGTTCTCTTTGACCCTAACCTTTCGCTTACTTTGACCGAAAACCAGACGTCTTCAATGTCAATCGAAACCCTCTGCCTTGCAACAGAAAGCTATATCTCGCAAAAGTCTTCTTTCTTCAGTGATATGATCGTAGAAAAGGGAACTGAACTTTTGGGCTACGCAATGGACGGTTCACCAAGCCTGACAATTACTACGCCTGCCGAAGTCCTTTTGACCCAGGGCGGATGTATGGCATCACTTGCAAGTGCAATGAGCTCGCCGGGAATTGCTTCTTTAATGGCACAGACAATCAACGCCCGCTATCGTGTATCGCGCTCGCTGGTCTCGTCAATTCTGTTCCCTTATGTAATCGAAGATGCCGCAAAGTTTAAGGCCGACAAGATTGCAAAGCTTTCAAAAATCCTGCGCGCCGCACCAGAAGAAGCAAGCCAGGAAGAAGCCGTTACAGCCTTTGCAGAATATGTAAGACAAAAGATTGCAAAAAACAACCTTCCGGCGCGCTTAAAGGACCTTTCGATTACAGTCGACCAGCTCGCGCTTTGTGCCGAAGACGGTGGTGAACTTGACCTTATCAATACACTGCCTCGCAGCATGACTTCTGACGACCTTTTTGACCTGCTCAAGCTGGCTTTCTAACTATGATTGAACCATCAAAACTCTTTCAACTTTCCGGCGGTCAAAAACGTCGTAAGCTCGCTCTTTCATTTGGCGCTCTCGAACGAGATATTGCAGGAATCGCCGAAAAAGGCTCAGAATACTCATTCCATCAGATGCCGCGCGAGCAATACGTTAAAGAACTTATAAAAGTCCTGCTGCTCGATCCAAAACTGCCTCCAGAGGCAGCGCGCGAGCTCTACACTCTTCTTAGCGCAAATCCCTTTGATGAACTGCGCGCGTGCAACACTGCGCGTAACCACTTACTTGCAATAATCGGAACATTCCCGGCAGAGTGGGACTTAATCATCGCGCCGCATAAAACAGAACAATCACCGGAGTCGGCGCCGGACAAAACAAGCACAAACACGCAGGTGCGCACGCGCGCGTTCTATCCCGGGGTCTCAGTCTATGCCGAAGACATCCGCTCGCCGTTCAACCTTGGCTCGATTTTCCGTACCGCCGAAGGAATGGGCGCCGAAAGCGTTTACCTTTCGCCATTTTGCTGCGATCCATCTCATCCGCGCGCTGTCCGTAGCGGCATGGGCTGTATAGAGACCATTCCGTGGAAGAGAAGCTCGCTTGATGAACTTCCTCAGGACAAGCCGATATTTGTTTTAGAAACCGGCGGAACTCCTATAGATGAGTTTAAATTTCCAAAAGAAGGAATCTGCATTATCGGATCAGAAGAACTTGGAGCAAGCCCGGAAGCAATCAAAAAAGCGACTTACGGCTGTGTTACAATTCCAATGATAGGACTAAAAGCATCGCTTAATGTTGGTGTTGCGTTTGGAATTTTAATGCAGAAATGGGTTGAAAGTCTGAGTAAAATTCAATCTTAAATCCGTGCGCAGAAATTTAAGCTCGCGCGGAAAATTCAACTAAAACTATTCTTCCTGATCGCGTTCAAAAGAAGTCTTGAGCTTATCAGAAACTTTCTTAAACTGCTCTTCTGTCGTAATCTTAAAGAGTGCAAGAATTTCTGGATCGATCTGATAAAAGGCAACCTCATCTTTCTGATAGTAAGTCAAAATATCTGCAAGATACACAATGCTTGTAAGAATTCTGACATTTTCAGGCGCTTCTTCAGGGTCGTGATGGTATTTGATAACATTTACGATTACATCAGGGAAATTCCACTTCTTGGCAATTTCACCACCGATTGCACCATGATTTACACCGGCAATAAGACGCTCGATCAAATCAACAGAGATTCCTTTTTTAACACAAATATCTTTGATACGGTTAAGGATATCCGGATGGGAAGTTTCAAATATAATTTTTCCCATATCGTGCAAAAGACCGCAGATGTACGAATCTTCTATAATAGCGCGATGGCTTGAAAAAAAGTTTCTTGCAAGGTTATATGAATAGAATGCAACCTGATAAGCATGCTTCCACAAATCTGCTTTATCGCCGCTGACTTCTTTAAATGTCTGCATTGTACCGATACTAAAAAGCAGGTTCTTAACTCCGCGTAAGCCGACAAGACGAACTGCATCTGCAATGCTGTGACAAGGGCTTGCAAGCGCAAAAGCCGCAGAGTTTACCATCTTTAAAAGCTCACCGGTAAGCGATACGTCGTTAGAAATCTGTGTTGCAATGTCAGACATCTTTGAATCAGGATCATTAAGAAGCTTATTGATTGCGGCAATGTTTTCCGGGAACTGCGGAAGACTGTCGATATGTCTGATAAATTCTTCAGAAACGATATCAATCTGCTTAAGCGTTTTTTCGCTGAGCGGAAGAATGATTCGTGTAATTGTCTCGCCGTTTTCGCAGAGAGTCTGAAAGTTTTCTTCTGTAAGCCCGATTTTGTCGAGCATAAGAATCATAATTACAAGACCAAGGCCTGCACCTTCTGAATCGTCAAGAACCTGCGAGAGAGCGTCCTCAACAGAAGTGTACTGCTGGGCTCGCGAAAGTTTGTCGTGGATTCGTTTATATTCAAAAACTGTAAGGCTTGAATTATTGCGTATTTCGATTTTAATTTTGTTATTACGAACCTGAAGAATAAGCTTAACGTAAAGGCCTGCTTTCTTCTGTAGCTGAAGGTAATAATTGATATTATTCAGCGTGTCCTCTTTAAAGGTTTTAAGACCAAGCTCGTAGTCATCCGGATTTGTAATATCAAGCTTTTTCTGCTGAAAGTAAATACGCTTTGTATTTGCCTTTTTTGCATTTGTAATAAGCTCGTTAAGACAATAAGTCAGATACTCAACCATTTGAAGCTGATCAAGCTCTGTAAGAAACGCTGTCAAAACATCACCCATATATACTTCCATCTCATGTGGAAGCGTATATGTAGTTATAGTCAGAGGAATTCCTGAGCTGATAGCTTTAGAAATTTTGTTTTTATCTACTTCAATCCGCTTACTTAGAGGCACGTTTCTTCTCCGGTTTATGTATCATTATCATTATATCATATGTACTGAATAAAATAAAGCAAAAATCGCGGCAGAGCACACGCATCGAAGAATTGCGGGAAAACGCGTAGCATAACCAGCAAGCGAGTCAATGAGTTGAACACCGCCGGAATTTGAAGTAAAATTGTTCTATGCATATTCAGCCTACTCCTTTTTTTGGACAAATGCTTGTCCTTGCCATACTTGCAGTTACCTGTCTCAGAGTTTATTTTATTTCAAAAACGAGAATTGACTCTCTTGTTCTTTTTGCACCGCTTGCGTTCTTTATAACAATTCTTCAGATTTTTGCAAACGGTCTGACAATTGCCAGCTGGCTTGTTCTTTGTCTTTCATTTATCGTATTTTTTATAAACTGGCGTGGTGTTATCCGTTTTTGTAACCATCTTTTTGTTGACACTTACAGCATTGCGTTTTTAATTTCGTCTTCAATCTGTCTTGTCCTTACAATTTTGCTTGCAGTCGTACTTATTCTCAATATTCCCGTAACGCTAAATCCAAAAAAGTACGCAGTTCAAAAAGATAAAATTAATTTTTACAAATCAGACTATGGTGAATTTACAAAGGAAGCTGAACATCCTTTTAAAAACCCGGATGTAATTATTACAACATATTCACCGGACACAAAACAAAAGAATTATGAAAATGATTTTGTAATTCTTTTTACACCTGACAAACGTGCACCAAAGGATGCGTACGAACCGTATTTTATTCTACTTGCAAAAGCAGGATTTAAGGTTTACGCCGCTGACTTTGGCTTTGGCACAATTACTTCTACCGAAAAAGTAAAAATTGAACCATTGCTTTACCAGAATTTGGTTTTTAAAAGCCGCAAAAATTCTAAAACATTTTTCAGCCAGAACACTCAATACAAAACTGCCTACGAAAAAGAATATGAAATGCTTTCTAAAATTGCAGACAACGAAGAAGCTCATCTTAAAAAATTTATTATTGTCGGCGATGGAATTGCAGCAGAAAGCTTTGGTCAGATAAAAAATCCTGCACGCGCAATTTATGCATGTATCTCTCTTAATCAGCTTGGTGAATATAAAACTAACGGCTTTGGTTTTATTGAACAGTCCGATCCTCTTTTGGCAAATATTTTCTTTGGCTTAAAAAAGGACAAAAAATGCTTTGTTCCAAGTTACGCAGTTTTAAAAACTAAACAGATTATCGAGGCTCTTGATGACATTAAATGAACTTGATTTTTATTTTAATTCGTTTTTGAAAAAAGAAAATTTTTCGCACGATGTTTCGCTTAATGGAATTCAAATTGAAAATTCTGCACCGGATTCAAAACAGATAAAAAAGGTTGCCTTTGCCGTTGATGCCTGTAACGAAACTGTAGAACGCGCTGCAAAAATTGGAGCCGATGTTTTATTTGTTCATCACGGACTTTTCTGGGGCGGATGCCAGACTATCACCGGTTCACATTACAGCAGAGTTGCCCCTTTTATTAAAAACGACATCGCATTAATTGCATACCATATTCCGCTTGATGCAAACAAGCCTTACGGAAACAATTGGGGACTTGCGTCTCGTGTCGGCCTTGTTAAGACCCGCGGCTTTGGATTCTGGCGCGGAATGGAAATCGGCGTTAAGGGCTCGTTAAAAAAAGAGATGTCGGTTACTGAACTTAGCCGACTGGTACTTGGGGAGGGCGAAAAACCGGCGCATGTCCTCGCATTTGGTAAAGACAATATTAAGACTGTCGGCATTATTTCTGGTGGCGCGGGGGAAGATGTTGAGCAGGCCGTTGCAGAAGGGCTTGATGCGTATATCACAGGCGAAGTTGACCACCAGCTTTATCACTACATAAAAGAAAATAAAATCAATGTGATTGCAGGCGGACATTACCAGACAGAGACAGTCGGAGTAAATCTTGTGATGCAAAAATTGATTAAAGAAAAAAAGTTAAAGGCAGAATTTATTGACGTGCCGACAGGAATGTAGTGCAGTAAATCGCGGCATTACATAAAAGCACTGTTAAAAAAACCGCACGGATTTTTTTCTGGGACGCGGCACTTTAATTTTGCGCGACATTAAATTATGGGGAACAATATGATTACAATTTTACCACAGACAGACAAAGAACCATTAAACACAATCGGATACTGCGCCGGCGTTTGCTGGAACAGCCCCGTTGACGATAAAGAAAAAAACATCAAGCGCGCAAAATCGTGCATCCAGAGCGGACACACCCG
>JAILNY010000132.1 GCA_024691105.1 Treponema sp.
CTGCAAAAGAGACTCAAGACTATGAACGCAATCAATGGAAGATTCGAGAGGAATATTCTGAAAAGATTGCCCGTGATAATGGCTGCAAAGTTATAGAACTTAGTGAACAGGAATATAAAGAATTTCAAAATGCTATGGAGCCGGTTTATAAAAAGCATGGTGGTCCATATATGGATATAATTAATGCAATCAGAAATACAAACTGACATTCTGATTAAAGAGCAGGAAAAAAATACGAAAAACGATGCAAAAAAAATCCTTTAAAAATCCTCACTTATATAATAAAATATAAGGTAATCATTTGAGTAACTTTAATCATAATTGTTTTAAAGTTTCTCAAAAATAATGCGGAAATTCAGTAATTCCCGCTTCGAGGTCAGGATGAATATAGCAGAGATCCAGGAACAGATTCGACAGTACAGCCAGAAGACAGAAGACATTTTTATGAATCTTGCAGAAAGATTTCCTCAGTTGCTTAATAAGGACGAGGGATCTGCGATGGCTACATTCCTTGAAATGTTTACAAGTCTTGACCGTATGAATAATGAGAATTCAAAAAACGAAGGTGATTTTTTTACCGGATATGATAAAAAGTATGCAGCGCTATTTGAATCGTTGAATAAAAAAATAGAAGACCTTACTCATGTAAATGAGAACGTAAAAAAAATTACAGAAAATTCTGAAGAAATGGAACTTATTGCGTTAAATGCAATGGTTATTTCTATTAAGTCCGGTGAACGTGGTCGCGCATTCAGTAGTATTACAGAAAGCTTAAAACAGCTTTCTACTGATATGAATATTTACTCGAACAAGCTTCTTGAAGAAGAAGAACTTCTTTTAAAACAGATAAGCGGGCTTAAAGATGTATTTAACGGAATTATGTCTGCTCAGAAAAAGCTTTCGAGTGCGGGAACAAGTTCTTCTACGGATGTGTCAGATTTGATTGAGCGTGCGTCAGGTCCGCTGCAGGATATAAAGTCTATAATTAATTCAGTTTATATTCCGATTCAACGAGCAATGGAAGGTTTGCAGCTTCAGGATATTGTACGTCAGGCAATGGATCATATTCTTTTGTGTTTTGATGAATGTTCTAAGCTTGAACATTCTGATGGAACAAACGAAAAATCTCTTGATAACATTACTTTCAATATTGATCTCTTAAAACTTTCTTCTTCTGTTCTTGATGACATCTGTAAGAATATAAAAAAGAGTATCGATATTTTTAAGAATAACTGGGATTCTGTAACCAGCACGTTAAATAATGTCGAGCCAAAACGTTCAGAATATATAAGCCGTTTTCTTGATAGACATAGTGCAAGCCAGGACAATATTCAGCTTAGAATGGAAAAAATATCAGAAGAGTTTACGGGGATTCTGGAAGAGTTTGGAGCATATCAGGCAAGTCAGAAAAATCTGGACCGGGATTGTGGAATTATTACAGAACGTGCGCTCCAGATGTATGCGGTCTTTGAAGCACTTAAACCGATTATTGCGCGTCTTCATCACGTTCGTATTTTGCAGCAGATTGAAGTTGCAAAAAACCCTGCAATTTCTGCTGTAAAGGATTCTGTAATTGATATGGATAATCTTATTTCTTCTGCAAATGAGTCTCTTGATCAGATGCAGGATATGCTGTCTGTTTTTATTACAAGTATAAAATCTCTGCTTGAGGAATTTACAAAAAACAGTAGAGAAGATTCTCTTGAGATGAATAAAATTAGAATTGCAAAAAATTCTTTTGTGTCTGAGTTTAGAAATGTTCAGACAGAACTATCTTCTATGCTTAATTCCTTCAGCGTGTTCCCGCAGGGCTTTGAACAGCATTGTGCAATTGTAAAAAATAAGCTTGATGAACTTGCAGAAATTTATGACAGCCTTGAAAATCTGATTGCACAGCTTGGTGATGAAGAAGTTAAGTTAAACGGAAAAAAACAGGAACTTATGTCAACGCTTGGCGTTGATTCGTGGGAGTTAAAAGATGATAGACTTAAGGAGCTGATAAATCATTTTACGATTGCAGCTCATAAACAGGAAGCCGGTCAGATTGGAAATTTCGGAGTGGAGAACGGAGCAGAAGTTGGAGAGATAACTTTCTTCTGATTCCACAAAAAAAATGAACACATTTTATGACAACTCATTTAAAAAGAAAATCGTAACGATACATCCCGGTGAGTTTTATGTCTCTGATAAAGATGAATTAATTTCTACTGTCCTTGGTTCGTGTGTAGCTGTTGTTTTGTTTGACTCGGTGAATTTAATTGGCGGAATGAATCATTTTATGCTGCCAAGACGATCTCTTTCTGATGCAAAGGACATTATTAAAGAACCGATTACGCGTTTTGGTGATCATGCGATAAGGGCTTTGATTAAAGAAATGGTTAAGCAGGGCGCTGAAAAGGCCAATCTTAAGGCAAAGGTTTTTGGCGGAAGTAATGTCTTTAATTTAGAAGAATCAAATACAAGAAAAAATGTCGGTGAATCAAACGTAGTTTTTGCGCATGAATATCTTGAGTGGTTAAGGATTCCTGTGGTGGCCGAAGACTGCGGCGGTTTAAATTCTCGAAAGATTTATTTTAGTCCGACAACTTTCAAAGTCCTGATGAAGCGAATTCAGGGGTAGCGAGAGCGTTTACTGAAGCGATGAAAATTCTGTATTAAGTTCTTCGATGTCGCTTGTTTCTGACGCTTCGTTGCCGTTAGTTCCCGGTGGAATTACCTCGGTGTCTTCAAGATTTTCGTTGTACTGATAGGTGTGGAGCATGATTCGTTCTGCCGCCGCGTTTAACTGTTTAATAAACGGGTTCTGTGGGCTGGACAGCGCGACCGGAACTCGCGTTGCAACCGCGAGTTCTATGGAATTATCGCGTGGAGTAAAACCGACAAAGTCTAAGGCAATGTTTAATTTATTCCATACAAGCGAGCGAAGGCGTTTGGCCATCTCAAGGTCTTGTGAAGATTTTCCCATATTTAAAATGACTTGCGGGCGGTATTTGGCAAGCTCGCTTCGGGCGCGCTGTCCAGACTCAGGAAACTGAGCGCAGATTTCGTCAACAAGTGCTACGTAAGAGCTTTCGGCTCCGGCCTGACTGCTTTTGATGTAGTTTTCGATAAGGGCGCGCTCAGGCGATTTTGCTTTAAATTGACGGCTTAAAAAGCGGTACGCGGCGGCTTTTAAGAAGGAGTAGGCGTTAAGAACTGAGGTCAGTTCGGGGCTTGTGACTAAAAGCGAGTTGTAGGTTAAAAGATAAATATCGAGCGTATTGTAGGTTGTTCCGCCGCCCAAGTCTAAGACTGCGTAGTCGGCATCGAGAGATTCAATTTCTTTGATGAGTTTTCGTTTGATAAAATAGCCCATGTTGGCAGTTCCCGGAAAGAGACAGTCACCTGCAATAAATGTAAGGTTTGGAACATTGGTCGGCTGCATAAGCGGTTCAAGCGAAGATTCCTGTTTGTAGATAAAATTCCCTAAGCCCGCGTGATTGTTTTTAAGGCCGAGCAGGGTATGGAGGTTTGCACCGCCAAGATCAAAATCCATGAGAACAACTTTTTTTCCTTTTTGTGCAAGCAGGATCGAAAGGTTTACTGCGATGGCACTTTTTCCAACGCCGCCTTTTCCACTTGCGATAGGCAGAATGTTTACCATAATAATTAAATTATAAGGGCATTCAGCGCATTTTGCAAATTAAGTTCTGCAGGGGTGAACTTAATTTTGCAAATATTCACTATATAGAGTATAATTTTAATATTATATGAAGAAGAGAGTTTTTCTGATTTTTATATTGTTTTCTCTTTTTGCAGTTCAATTTGCGGGTGCTGTAGAGCATTCAGGAATTTATCTTAGTAATCCAAATTTTCCGGAAAGCGGTTATGTAGAAATTGATGGAAAGTGGGATTATTTTGACAGCCGTTACATAAGTCCAAAGGTTTTTTATCGTGATGGCTTTGTTCGTTCTGCTACGGCAAAAGATTTAAGAGGCGAAGTTGTTACTGCTCCGCATATCATAAAATCTAAAAAAGGCTATGCAACTTATCACTGTCTGTTAAGTAATTTAAAACCATTTAAATGTTACTCGATGATGCTTCATAAGGAATTTGTTGTTTGCACACAAATGTTTGTAAACGGAAAATGTGTATATGATGAAGATAAAATTAAAAGTTATACATCAGACGATAGAGCAATTCTTTATATGCGCTCAGTAGATTTTACTGCAGACAGACAGGGGTATGCAGACCTTGTTTTTTATGTAAAGAATTATGAGCAGAAAATCGGTGGACTTGTTTATATTCCAAAATTTGCAGAAGATAAATTTGTTCAAAAAAGCATATTAAATAATATTATAGTTGAAATGCTTGTATCCGGAGTATTTATTATTCTGACAATTTACAATCTTATTATTTTCTTTTTAAACCGAACTCAAAAGATGTATCTGTGGCTTTCGGCTTTAAGCTTAAATCTTTTGTTTGTAACGTGTACGCTTGATTTTAGTTTAATCGGATATTTTAGATCTGTAATTTCTGTTGCAGCAAATTTAAAACTTAATTTGTTTTTTCTTGGAATGATAATTCCTTTGTATAATCTTTATGCTGTTAATTTGTATGACATTAAATTAAAGTTGAATGCATTTGTGCTTACAATAGATTTCGCAGTTCCGTTATTAGTTCTTTTTCTTCCTGTGGAAATCGTAAGTAATCTTGTTTTGACTTTTATGTGCATTACTTATGCGGCTTCGTTGTATTTGTGTGTGATAATTGCTAAACGGCGTACGACAAGTGGAAATATTGCTGTTCCAAATATTGTTATGATTATTGTTATGCTTATAACTGCAGCCTATGGTCTTTCTGGACTGATTTACCCGCAAAAGCAGGATGGCATTGTGACGTTTAAGATTGCAATTATGATGTTTGCTTTTATGCAGTCTGTTATTGCAGGGATAAAGCGTAATTCTATGGCAAAACAAATCAGGGCAAATCTTGCTAAATATGAACGTCTGAATGCTTCGTATCTTAGATATATTCCAACACAGGTTTTAAATTTTCTTCAGATTGAAAATTCTAAAAACGTTGCACCGGGGGATAATGCAATCTGCGATGCAATGATTTTAGTTACGTCGATAAAAAAATTTGGTGAGCTGTGTGAATCTGTAAGTACAGAAACGATTTACGATCTTTTGCGACGTTACTATGATGTTGCAGCACCTGTTGTCCGTGAGTATGGTGGTTACATATGTAAGTATGCAAATGATGAAATGATCGTCGTTTTTACGGACTTAAAGGATATTGCCTGTCAGTGTGCAATTGAGCTTCAAAAGAGAATGGGCGAAGTAAAAAAAGCGATGAATATCGCTAAGATAAAATTTGAAGGCTTGCAGTCTGCTGTTCATTGTGGAAAAATTTCGATTGGCTTTATGGGGAATAATCTTCATGTAAATGCATCTGTATGTTCAAAGGAAATTATTCAGGCAACGAGAATATGTGAGATTAATGATAAAATAAATTCCCGTATCCTTGTGTCAGAAAAGGCATTGAATTATTGCCGCACATATACGGATTGTCTTTTTGACGGCTTTGTTGAAGAAATAGATGGAGAAAAAACTGTTCTATACAGGGTACGCTCTTTTGAAGATGCACAGTATGACTTTAGTGTCGGGGAGCTTGGATGAAAAAAATACTTGGCATTTTTGCAACGGTTATTTTTTCTATGTTCGCTGTTTTTTCGACAGAGGTCTGGAACGGTGTTGTTCATGTTGTGGATCCGTCGGTGCTTTCAAAAAAGGCAATCGCACTTGATGGTATGTGGGAATTTTATCCTGCGCAGGAGTTCAGGTCTTTTAATCGTGAACAGTATGATATGGCCTTTATCAAAGTTCCCGGTTCCTGGCAGGTTGAAGCAAAGAAAAATTTTCAGTCAAACATTGCCTGTTACCGAATTGAAATAATGGGCTTAAAGCCTTCGACAAAGTATGCAATTTTTTCAAGACGATCACCAAATGTTGCGGCTAACTTTTTTTCAGGCGGAAAAAAGATTGCGTCCTACGGTGTTTATTCTGAGCGAGAGGATGTGATGCGGCCGGCTGAGACTCCGGTGTATGCTTATCTTGAGTCGGATTCGATTGGTTCGATTGAACTTGTGGTTCAGGTTTCAAGTTTTAAAAGCCGGGCATCGGGAATTACTTCTTCTATTTTATTTGCTGAAGAAAAGGTAATTACAAAGCACTTACGAATGATTGTTGCACAAACAGCATTTTTGATCGGTCTGGTTTTGTTTGGCTTTATTATAAACTTTACTGTGTTTTTTGCAGATCGCGATGCAAAAGAAAATATGATTTTATGTGTTTCGTTTTTTGCAATGATATGTCAGCTTTTGACTTATGACTTTAGTATTTTGTCATTCTGTTTTCCGAATATCCCATATTCTGTAATCAAGCGAGGGCAGGATATTTTTTTGTGGCTTGCACCGCAAATGTTTACGCTTTTTCTTTTAAAGGACACGGCGATAAATCCAAAAATTCATCTTGCTGATAAAATTATTTTTGGATTTTTTGCATCTCTTGGACTGTTCTTTTTGCTGTTCCCGGTTCAGTATACAAATTTTGCGCGACCTGCACTCATTCTCGCAAATATGATTTACTACGTTTATGTGGTATTCAGAATGGCCTTTGCCTTTGCGACTCGTCAGATAAAGCTTGGAATATATCTTTTACAATACATGATGGTTGGAATTGGGTTTTTTATGGATCTTTTCTTTCCGCATTTTTCGGCAACGCATTTTATTCAGTATGGTCAAATTACAATGATGCTGTTAATTCTTTCTGCAACCTGCTGGATGGCTTATGCGCATCAGCTTGTTTTTAGCCAGGGTCAAAAAGATGCAACTGTTATAGAAGAAAAAAATATTATCTGTAGAAAATTCTTTTCGACAGACTTTCTTGCAATGTTTGGTGTAAAGAATCTTGAAGACTTGCAGATTGGTGATTACGGCTTTGTTGAAACAACGATGATGTATATTCAGCTGGTTGTTGTTAAGCCTGATGGCGAAGAAATTTATCCGCGTGAAGAGTTTGAAACGTGCAGTAAATTTATTAAGTCAATTGCAGATAATGCGGTTATAAATAACGGAATTATTTCTAACTTCTGGGGTCGAAGCTGCATGATTATGTTCAACGGAAATCCTAACGATGCCCTAAAGTGTGCCAGAAGTATTATGAACAGTGTTCAGGAATTGAATGTAATTTCTTCCAGAATCGGAGAACCGTGTGTAATGCTTAGTGCCGGAATCCATACCGGTAAGGTTTTGTTTGGAACTGTAGGTGAGCCGACAAGAATTGATTCTGTAATGCTTGGTGACGGTTATGATATTCTCTGTCACATAACAGCGATTGCATTAAAGTACGGAGTTCCGTTCCTTGTATCAAGCAGCACTATTGATAAAATTACGGGTCAGAGAGCCTGCGCTTTAAAACTGTATCAGAATTCTATAATCACAGCTATGCATGATGAATTGTTCCTGTATGAATGTTTGGATGAAGATTATGTTTATCAGGATGAACGTGAGGCAAAAGAGGCGATTCATCCGCTTGATTTTAAAGAAGTCGATGAGCTTGTAAAGTGCTTGTGCTAGTGACAAAATACTTAGTCACGCGGCCTCTGTGAACTGCAAAGATTCACGACGATTGCGCAATTTTGGACAAATTGAAAAGTGTACAACGATTGCGCAAAATTCTTCATATCGTTAAAATATCTTTACTATGGAAAACTCTAAGAGAACTGTTACTTGCGGTGAACTCCGCAAGAGTGATGTTGGTAAGAAAGTTGTTTTGAACGGTTGGGTTGCCCGCACCCGTGACTTGGGCGGACTTTTGTTTATTCGTCTTCGCGACCGCTATGGTATTACTCAGGTTATGGTTGGCGACAAGGCAAGTGATGATGTTAAAAAAATTGCTGCCAGTCTTAAAAGTGAATATTGTATCGCTGTTGAAGGAATCGTTGCAGCGCGCTCAGATAAAGATGTTAATGCCGACATGGCAACCGGTGAAATTGAAGTAGAAGCTACAGATATCGAAATCTTTACAACTTCTCAGGAACTTCCTTTCTCTATCGAAGAAGTTCGTCAGAAGGACGGAACTTTAGTAGTTGCAAACGAAGATCTTCGTCTTAAGTACCGCTATCTCGACCTTCGTCGTGAACCGATGCAGCACAATATTATTCTTCGTTCACAGGTTGCATTTGCTACACGCGAATATTTAACTTCTAAAGGATTTTTGGAAATTGAAACTCCAACCTTTATTAAATCTACTCCAGAAGGTGCACGAGACTACCTTGTTCCAAGCCGTGTTCATCCTGGAAAATTTTATTCACTTCCACAGAGTCCACAGCTTTACAAGCAGCTTTTGATGGTTTCTGGTTTTGACAAGTACTTCCAGATTGCACGCTGCTATCGTGATGAAGATGCCCGTGGTGACCGTCAGCCTGAGTTTACTCAGATTGATATGGAACTTTCTTTTACAAACCGCGAAGAAGTTCTTTCTACAACAGAAGGCATGATGCAGCATATCTTTAAAAAGACTTTGAACTATGACTTGCCGGCAAAGTTTGACCGTATTGCATGGGAAGATGCTTTTGACTGGTACGGAAGTGATAAGCCGGATTTGCGTTTTGATATGAAGATGCAGGATGCAGCTTTTATGGCAGACCTTGCTGACTTTAACGCATTTAAAGCAGGCGCTGCAAATGCTGGCCGCGATGTTCAGAGACATAAGAGAAGTGGACTTAAAGCACTCGTTGTAAAGAATGTTGCAGATAAATACAGCCGCAAAAATATTGAAGCACTTGAAGAAGTTGCAAAGACATACAAGGCAAAAGGTCTTGCATGGATGAAAGTTGCAGAAAGCGGCCAGTTCGAGGGTGGTATTTCAAAATTCTATGCAGGTAAGGAAGCAGAGATTTGCGGCAAGCTTGGTGCTGAAAAGAACGATCTTCTTTTGTTTGTAAGCGACGAAAACTGGCAGCTTGCTTGTACAGCTCTCGGTGCTGTTCGTAAGCAGCTTGGTAAAGATTTGAATTTATATAATCCAAATGATGAGTTCCACTTTGCATGGATTATTGACTTTCCATATTTTGCATGGAACGAAGAAGAAAATCACTGGGAAACAGAACACCACATGTTCACTCTTCCTCAGAAGCAGTACTGGGATACACTGGAACAGGATCCGGGTGCAGTAAAGGGCGATCTTTATGACCTCGTACTTAACGGTTATGAACTTGCATCGGGTTCTATGCGTATTAACGATCCTGCACTTCAGGAACGTATTTTTGAAATCGTTGGATACAGCCGCGAACGTGCAGAAAAGGCGTTCGGATTTTTGGTACAGGCATTTAAGTTTGGTGCTCCACCACACGGAGGAATCGCACCGGGACTTGACCGTCTTGTAATGCTTATGTGTCACGAAGAATCGATCCACGAGGTTATCGCATTCCCTAAGAATAACCTTGCTGCAAGCCCGATGGATGAATGTCCAAGTCCTGTTGATGAGAAACAGCTTGAAGATTTGCACTTAAGGTGCACAGAGGTTGAGCAGGATTAATTGACTGGTTGCGCACGCAGCTACAATGATTCGTGAAATAAACACTGAAACGGCTTAAAGGATTTTCCCTTGAGCCGTTTTTTTTGTCACGGTGGAAATTTAATGAAAAACAAGTGATAGTGTAGTATAATACTGGCATAAGGATATGAATATGAAAAAAGTTTTGATAGCATTCAGTTTGATGATGACAGCGATGCGCGTGTTTGCGCAGGAGTTTGTTTTTCCGCCTGAGTTAAACTGGTGGATTGATGAGATTAAAAAAGTTGAACCTTCTGTAAGTCTTGATAAGTTTGAATTTGTTGAAGAAACTTTTATTCTAGAGGAGAATCATCCGCTTTCTTTAAAAAATAAATTGTATCCGGTTTTTAAGAAGTGGAATTTTTACGGCGACAGATTTGCTTACAATGATGTTTATGCAAAATTGTGTAAAGAAAAATCCGGAAAGTATTCTGTTTCTACAGATGTTGATTCTGTATTCGGGATATTTGACAGAAAAGAAAATCTTCTTTTTACAAAATTCTTTGGTTCGTCTGAGTGGATAAATTCATTCTGCTGGGTAACTGATTCGCGGATTGTATTAGTCGGCACTTCAATACTTCCTCCACAAATAAGTAATGATAATTTTTTACAAATCGCCTTCATTATTTACGATTATCAGATTAAAGATGCAAAAATAACTGTCAGAGAATATCGATATCCTGTAATCGTAAAAAGAACAGACTGGGAAAAGTTAAAACTCAACTGGACCGAACAGCGTTCTGATTATTTTGAATCACAAAAGGATGAGCGCGGGCGGTAATGATTGCAGATGGTAGGGGTTGCGGGCGTTAAGGATTGCCGGCGATAAGGTCTGCGGACGGCCGAATCGCAACGGGTAAAAGGTAAATACAAAAAAAATTGATAAATCATAAATTCCGCGATAAAATATAAGTAAGAAAAATATCTATATTTATATATTTTTTTGCGGGAGATAGTTATGGCAATTACACTTTATTCACTTGGTGCAGCTCAGGAAGTTACAGGTTCAAAACATATTCTTGAAATTAATGGGCACAGTTATATGATTGACTGTGGAGCTTTTCAGGGAAAGCGAAAGGAATCTGATGACAAAAACCGAAACTTTGATTTTCCACCGGATAAGTTAGAAGCCGTGATTTTGACTCACGGACATTTTGACCATTGCGGTCTTTTGCCGGTTCTGACAAAAAAGGGCTACAAGGGAAATATTTATGCAACCCCGGCAACCCGCGATCTTGCAAGTCTTGTAATGATGGACAGTGCCCGCATTCAGGCTCGCGATGCTGAGTACTTGCGCAAGCAGGCAAAGAAAAAAGGAAATAAATTTACCTGGACTCCGATTTTTGATGAAGAGGATTGTGTTAAAGCTGCAAATCAGATTGTAACTTTGTCTTACAATCGTCCGCTTTATATTGGACCTGAGGTTCAGCTGGAATTTCACGATGCAGGTCATATCTTAGGTTCTGCCTTTGCTGATTTGAACATCCGTCTTCCAGGTCAGGACGATGTACGAGTTTTATTTACCGGCGACCTTGGGCGTAAAGAAAAGCCAATTGTCCGTAATCCTTCTATTGAAGTTCCCGCTCCTGATTACGTTGTTCTTGAAAGTACGTATGGTAACCGCAAGCACGAGTCAAAAGAGTTTGCGCTCCATGAACTAGTTGATATTATCAAAGATGCAATTAATAAAAAAGGAAAGATAATCATTCCGTCTTTTGCAATTGAACGTACTCAGGAAATTATTTATCACCTTCATCTTCTTGTAGATCAGAAAAAAATTCCTTCGATTCCAATTTATGTTGATTCGCCGATGGCTTCAAACGCAACAAGTATTTTCCGTGTACATCCGGAGTGTTACGATGCAAGTGTTACAGAAGCCTTCTTAAAGCATCACAAAAATCCGTTTGGTTTTGGAGATCTTACTTTTGTAACGAGCGTTGAAGAGTCAAAGCTTCTTAACGAAAAAGAAGGTCCGATGATTATTATCAGTGCCGACGGAATGTGCGAAGCGGGTCGAATTTTGCATCATCTTGCAAACAATATTCAGGATGAACGCAATACAATTTTGATTGTCGGTTACATGGCAGAAAATACTCTCGGACGAAAAATTCTTGAAGGCGAAAAAGAAGTTCATATTATGGATTCCTGGTATAAGGTAAATGCAAAGGTCGAAAAGCTTAACGCATTCAGTGCGCATGCGGATTATACAGAGACTTTAGACTGGCTTAAGGCAATTGACACCAGCAAGTTAAAACACATTTTCCTGGTTCATGGTGAAACTGACGCGCAGGATTTTTTACAGAATTATCTGCGTGAAAATGGTTTTGCAAACACGACTATAATTAAATATGGAGAGAGCTACGAGCTGTAAGACGAAAAGCCTTTAACGAATGTCGTTTTAAAAGTCTAAAACTCGTCATCAAAGTCGTAGTCATCTTCATCATCCATCATCTCATCATTGTCGTCATCAAAGTCATCGTCGTCGGAGTCTGATTCGTCATCAAAATAATCGCCGTAATCAGAGCCGCCGCGATCTTCATCGTCAAAGTCTACATCGGAGTCTTCATCCTGATCTTCATAATCATCGTCATCGGTATACATCAGGTCATCGTCGTCAAGGTCATCTTCGTAATTGCGGTCGTCGACTTCGCTGTCGATGTACATGTCGTAATCAAGCGGGACTTTGTACTCGGGCATAATTCCAGATTCAATGTCCTGAATAAGCTGTGCAATCCGGCTGTCAGAGGAAAGTTCTTTGTTAGATTTCAGCTTTTCGGTAAGGAGTTTTAATTTGTCGGTTTTTGAATTTTTATTCTGATTTTTCATGGAATTCCTCCGCTTTTATGTCAGCGCAAGATTTGCCGCTGACTTATAAATTGAAGATGAAGCCTTCTCCAAATATTTTAACACAGAATTTTGAAAGTGGACAAAAAAAACGAAGGTAAAAAAAACGAAAGCCGTTCCAATCTGGAACGGCCCATATATATAAACGAACCGCGGCTTTGCCATGACCGGCTCGAAAAAAAGGACTCGAGTTATAACTCAAGTCCTTGCTAAGGCGTCGCTCAGAATCGAACTGAGGCATGATGGTTTTGCAGACCAGTCCCTTACCACTTGGGTACGACGCCATGTAGGAATATTTATAACATAAAGCAGATTTTTTGTCTAGAGTCATTTTCTTTTTTGTGTTAAAGTAAGTCTATGAATAAAGTACAGAAAAGAAAATTCAGGGCAAAGCCAAATGCAAAAACTCAGGCTGCAAAAAAACTTAGAACAATTCTGTTCAGCCGTATGCTTGTCGTACTTTTACTTCTTTTAATTCAACTTGCAATTTTTATAGTGCTAACAATAAAACTCGAAGCCGTCGCTACATATTTTTTTGGTGGTGGAGTTATTGTTTCTGCAATTTTTCTTTTATACCTTGTGAATGTTCCCGGTAAAAACGAGTTTAAGCTTGCATGGATTTTGCCGGTTTTGATAATGCCGGTTTTTGGCATAACGCTTTATTTTATGTACAAATATAATCAGGGTGGAATCTGGTTAAAACGTAAGCTTCGCCGGATGAAAGAAATTTCTGAAGAATATATTCCGGAAAAAGAAAAAGTTGAAGAGATTGCAAAAGATTTTTCTGCTGCAAAGGATATTTGTTCTTATCTTTATCGATTTGGACGTTATCCTTGTTACAAAGATACTGCAACAGAATATTTTTCGTGCGGCGAAGATTTTTTTGCAGACTTAATTGATGAATTAAATAAAGCAAAGCAGTTTGTTTTTATTGAATTCTTTATTGTTGAACCGTGCCAGATTATGGACAGGCTTTTAGAGATACTTTCAAAAAAAACTGCCGAAGGTGTTGAAGTGAGAATTCTTTTTGACAGCATAGGTTCAATTTCTTTATCCAGTTCAATTTTAAAAAATTATTTTACTTCTTATGGAATCAGTTCAAAGGTCTGGTTAAAATTCATTCCTGTTTTTAATACCGGGCTCAATAACCGCGATCACAGAAAAATAATATGTATCGATGGAAAAGTTGCATATACCGGCGGAATTAATATTACTGATGAATATGCAAATATAGTTTCAAGACGTTTTAATTACTGGAAGGATGCTGGAATAAAAATAACCGGGCCTGCTGCGCGTACTTTTACTCTGATGTTTTTGCAGCAATGGAATGTGCAGAACAAGAAAAAAGTTCCGTGTGAAAATTTTGAAAAATTTATTTCTAAGGATGCCGTGCTGTGCGATTTACGCAAACGCTCTGTGGCAGCGAATGTGCGTGGCGCGAAAGCTGTAAATACTCGCGGTTCAAAGCCGGGACTTGTAATTCCTTATGGAGATGATGCGTATAACGATGCAGATATTGCAGAAAATGTTTTTAAATATATTCTTGAAAAATCGACTGCAAAGGTCAGAATCATGACGCCGTATATTATTATCGATAATTCACTTTTGGATGATTTGATTTTTGCGGCGAATCGTGGAGTTCAGATTGAAATTATCGTGCCAAAACATTACGACCATTTTGTTTCGTTTTGTGTTGGCAGAACATACATAAAAAACTTAATCGAAAATGGAATAAAAGTTTTTGCATACGAAACAGGCTTTATTCATTCAAAGGTTTTTGTTGCAGATTCTAAAATTGGAACTATCGGTTCTATAAATCTTGATTACAGAAGCCTGTATCATCATTTTGAATGCAGTACATTTTTGTATAAGACTGATTCGATAAAGGCTGCTGAAAAAGATTTTGATAATTTAAAAAATGAGTGTTCAGAAATTACGACAGAAAATTACAGAAATATTCCGTGGTTTATTAGAACTGTCGGCTGGATTTTCAGAATCTTTGCGCCTCTGATGTAGAGCGCGCCCAGCTCGTAAATTTCTATTCAGAATAATGAGCCCGGTTGTTCGAGCATGCACGCGATTTTTCAATTCGCTGCGTCAGTTCATGTTACTGCGCGCCATGAGATTTATCGACGCCATAGCCAAAGAGTGCAAAGTCAAGACGAGTCGGGTCATCGGGAAAGATTTGCCTAGCGCACTCTGTCAGGGCTTCGGCGGTTTTTCGGGTAGCCGCCGCGCCGGGGGCAATGAGGCCTAGCTTTTGGGACTCGGCTAATACATGGACATCAAGTGGAATTATAAGTTTGGACTTTGGATACCATGTCCAAAGTCCAAGGTCAACTGCAGAGTTGTCGCGAACCATCCAGCGTAAAAACATGCATAATCTTTTTTTTGCAGATGTCTTTGTCTGTGGAACGATGCTGCAGCCGGCAAACGAAGAGGCGATGATGTCGATAAGGTGCGGCGCGGCGGCGCTGATGTTGAGAGCTTCGTTGTAAAGTGAGTGAAAATAAATTCCTAAAGTCTGTTCAGTTTTTAAGATTTTATTCAGCGCACTAAATAGGTTATTAATGTCTTTGTACGAATAAAATCTGTAGAATTTTTTTGTATTCTGCGCTGGAAAAAATTCGTTGTAGCCGCGATTTAAAATCCAGTTGTAAATTCCTCCGGCATTGTCTGCCTGATCAATTATAAATTGAATTTTTGGAATGAACTGTTTTCTGTTTCCAAATGCAAGAAGTGCTGCAACAAATGCGCAAAGTTCAATATCTTTTGGCTCAGAATAGTGGCGCAAAAACTGACTTGGATCTGAGATTAAAAAATCTGCAGTTTCGTATTTTTGAGCAAGGCGTGTAAGATCTTTTTTTAGGGCTGGAGATATTTTGTTCATGATTTTTCCAGTATAAATAAGTATTCAGAAACGTGAATGTTTCTCTCGTTTAAATTCCTGCTTCCGCGGAATGTGTTGTAATAAATTTCTTTTGTAGAAATTTTCCCGTAGCGCGAAAGCATTGTCTGCATTTGTTCGGGCGAGATAAAGCCTTCTGAATTATACGAGATGATAATATATTTTGCATCAAGATTTTTTATCGTCTGTTCAAGTGAATCAAGGGCTGCAACGCGACGGTTAAAATCGGAATGATTCCAGTCAGAGACAATTCCAGAAACCGGGCTTACGCTTGCGGTGATTTGATTTTTAAGAATTAAATTCAGCATAAAATAATTTGAGCCATATGGATGTTGATTGTACGGCGGGTCAAGATATGCAATGTCGATGTCCTTAAGTGTTTCCGAAAGTTCAATTGTATTTTTTTGATATAGTTCAACTTCTGAATTGAAGTTAGAAAAGACTGGTGTCTTTAGCTCGATTGGTTTTAAGATTCTCGAAAGAGCATCTCTGCCTGCTCCGCCAAATTTTCCGATGCCGGTGTTTTTATCTTTGTAAAAACCTTTAAAGACACCGCTTGTGTTTGTATGAACTGATGCTTCGCTTATAAGAGGTGCCAGAAAAAATTTTTGAAAATCTTTTTCGACATATTCATCGATAAGTGCACGATAGGTATCAATTAAAAGTGCATTTTGTTTTGTGTAAAAAACTCGGTCATTTTTTTTGATGTTTTTTTCATCGCGTGGTGAATAATGTTTTGTAATTATTCCTTCTGTTTTGTTTTGTTCAGCGCTGTCTAAAATTTTTTGTTTTAGTGAATTGTATTTTTTTGTGTCAAAATCTCTTTTGTTTGTAAGATAGCAGGAATTGATGACGTAAGAATATTGTTCAAGATCGTTGCAGATTATTTTTGATGAATGCTGTTTTAGCATTCTTGCAACGATTCCAGAGCCGGAAAATAAATCTGCACACACGCATTTATTTTTGCCAAGTTTTTCTTTTATGGAAACAACCTGTTCCTGTATCTGGTTTAACAGTGAACGTTTATTGCCGATGTATGTAATAATTTGCTGTGTTAAAAAAGATTTGTTTTCCTGCATGCTGTGCTCTGGATGTTATTATTTAGTAAGAAAGTAAATTTTCGTAAGTGGTAATACGGAACGTATATTCAGGACCTTTTACCCATGCAGCTTTAAGTACTTTTTCTCGAGTTCTTTCTGAAAACATATCGCGGGTATTTGTATGTTGTCTAATAACATTTGTAAATAATTCTGTGTTCCTTCCGTCTGGTTTAAAAGATGTCAAATTTTGTGGTCTTGGATATAAGCATACGAAATAACCATTTGCCTTTGAATCCTTTTTGCATTTTTCCCAGTTCTTATCTTTCTGTTCCGGGATCTTTCCCCATTTGTCAGGATCTGTTGAGTTATTGATAGAGTAAACAGGTTTAAGACCTCTTTGAATGCTAAGCTTGTTGCAAAAAACTAGAATCTCATAATAGCTGACATTTGTAACCGGATATAAATCTTCTTTAGTGTTAGAAGGGTTATAGCCCATTACATCGGAAAATTGTTTTTGAGTGACTGCAAAGAGTGAAATATTTTTAATTTTATTAGAAGTGTTTGCTGTCGGTGCAATTTGACTGTAGATATTGTCAAATTCTTCATGCTTTTTTTTCTGTTCAAGTGAAAGTTGTTCTTCTTTTTCCTTCCTAAGTTTTTCTTCTGAAATTCGTTTTGAATAAGCGTTCTCGTTAATTGCATCGATGTCAGCTGTTGCGTCTATGATAGTTGTCTGGTTTAGTTTTAAGGTCTTTAGCTTAGGCTGTTCGTTAAATGGAGTACGATCCCAATAGGTAGTTTCAGGGTTGCCATAATAAACTGTAACATCTGTAATTACAGCATGCGCATTGCCGGAATCAATAATCTGCATTGAAGTGCGGTCGATATTTGTAAAAGTAAAATGATGACCCCTCTGTTCACCGTTTGGTTTATAGCTTCTACTTTTAGAAATAACGTTCCCGTTATTGTCCACGAGAGAAAGTTCAATACTAAAAAATCCTGTCAAAGAGTAAGCATGCCATGAAAAACCAAGAGAAGCCGGAATTGCAAAAAAATCCAATTCGAAATGATCTTCGTCATCAACAAATAACGGAACACCATCTATAAGATATTTCTGTGTTTTTTTTGCCTGATTTGCATAAACAGATTTTTGAGGCCAGTATTCATGGATGTCTGTCCAGTCATTTCTGCGGGATTTTTTGAGTCCCTCTTTTAAGATAGAAAGAATTGCCTGATATTTATTTGATTCAGAGTTAAAGTATATGTCTGCTCTGTAGGAAGCGGTTTTGTTTTCGCGGTTAAGTTCGTCTTTAGTTATTGGACCAAATTCTACAGAGAATGGCAGATTTTCTGTCCAGTATTTTTCAAAGTTTTTGCAGAGCAAAACCCATTCATCATAAATAGAAAATTCATCAAAAGTTCCATAGCCAGGGTTGCCGTTTTTAATTACGTATGCAAGCTTGTTAAAAGCGTCAACCGCTTCTTTGCAGTTTTCTGATGGATCTGCGACAATTGCGTCCCAGTAGTTTGCTAGAGCATAAACATATTGTTTTTGCGATTCAAATGTTTTTGCTTTTTTATAAAGGTCTGAATATGATTTGTTCTGTGCAAAAGAAGTTGTTGCTGTTACACAGATGACAGCGATAGAAAAAAAATTTTTAAGCTTCATTATAAAACTCCGTACTTGTAAATTAGCATATCAAATTTATTTTGTATAGTATCAGGATTTATCTCTTTGCAGAGTCCGAGATTTTTTTGCCTGCACCATTTTTTGCGGGGAGACAAAATATGTGGTATAATTATAAGATACGGGAGTTTCAGATGCGTAAGTTGAATTTTGTTAATAAAGTATTTTTTGCAGTTCTTTTGAGCAGCGTGTTTTTTAGCTGCGGTTCAAATCTTAAAAATAAAAAGCTTTCAAATGATATAATAGTTTTATACACAAACGATGTGCATTGTTCGGTAGATTCAAACATCGGGTATGCAGGTCTTGCGGCGTACAAAAATGAATGTCTTGAAAAGACTCCTTTTGTTACGACTGTCGATAACGGGGATGCGATTCAGGGCGAAATAATCGGAGATATTTCTAAAGGTTCGTATATTGTCGATATAATGAATGCTGTCGGTTATGATTTTGCAATTTTTGGAAATCATGAATTTGATTACGGAGTTAATACTCTTTCGGACTTAATCGACAAATCGAATGCAAAATATTTATGTACAAACATAACTTATTCAGGTTCTGGAAAATCATTTTTAGAAAAAGCTTCACCGTATGAAATTGTTCAGTATGATGATGTTAAGGTTGCATACATCGGCGTTTCAACTCCGTATTCAATTAAAAGTTCAACACCTGCATACTTTAAGGAAGGTGATCAATTTGTTTACAATTTTGGAACAGATGGAAACGGAAAAGAATTTTACAAGCGTGTTCAAAAATCTGTAAATGAAGCAAAGAAAAAAGGTGCGGACTTTGTAATTCTTTTGTCGCATCTAGGAATTGAAGAAGAGCCTGGCTGCGAATCTTATACAGTTTATAATCTGATTAAAAACACAGATGGAATTGATGCGGTTCTTGATGCGCATTCACACAGTGTTGTTCCTGTTGAGCAGGTGAAAAATAAAAAGGGAGAAGATGTCATTCTTTCGCAGACTGGTTCAAGATTCAGTTCGTTTGGAAAATTAACAATAAATACGGATAAGCAGCTTTCTACTGAGCTGGTTTATAAGTATGGAAAAAAAGATCCTGCAGTTGATCAGGTTATCAGCGGAATCAGAAAAGAAATAAATGAAGAGCTTGATGAGGTCGTTGCAGAAAGTGATGTTTATCTTGATATAAATTCAGCTCATAAAACACGTCTTATCCGTAATAGAGAAATTCCGCTTGGAAATCTGGTTGCTGATTCGATTGCGTATGCAATGCATACGGATATTGCCTTTATGAATGGCGGAGGAATACGTCGTTCTCTTACTGACGGCAAGGTTACGTATGGTGATGTTTTTGGCGTTTTGCCTTTTGGTAATTTTTTGTGTACTGCAGAAGTTACGGGTCAGCAGATTGCTGATGCTCTTGAGTTTTCTGTAAAGAATGTAAGTGCGCAGACGGATGACGGCAGAAACGCTGTCGGGGAATTTGGCGGCTGGCTCCAGGTTTCTGGTTTACATTTTGAGGTTGATACAAGTATTCCGTCGCCGGTTGTGCTTGATGAGCTTGGTATGTTTGCGGGAGTTGAAGGCAAACGCCGCGTTCAGAATATTGAAATTTTGAATTACGGAATTTATGAAGCGCTTGATTTGAATGCTGTTTATAAAGTCGCTTCGATTCAATATATCATAAGCGAAAACGGCGACGGCTACACAATGTTTAAGGATGCTCAAAATGTAATGCCGGCTTCTATTGTAGAGCACGAAGCCGTTGTCCGTTATATAAAAGAATATCTTAAAGGCAATTTGAAAAAGCGCTATTCAAAACCGGAAGGAAGAATCGTGATAAAATAATGCCGGACATTTTTTAATTTCGTTAAAATTTACCGGATGGAAATATTTTATTTTCGTGAAAAATAACGCTTTCAAATGTTTTATTTTCGGTAAAGTGATTCTTAAAACAACGACTCAATTTCTTTCTGATATTTTTTGGCAATTTTTGGGCGAACCATTTCACCTTTGGCAGAGAGCTCTTCGCCCGGCTTAAAACTTTCAGAAAGAAGTGCAAAGGTGTTGATTCTCTCGCAGCTTCTGAATCCGTTTGCAACACTTACGAGTGTATGAATTTCTTTTGAAAAGAAATTTTTGATTTCTTCCTCTTCAAGAAGTTCAGGGTAAGAATTAAATTCAATATTATTTTTCTTTGCAAAATCTTCTGTCTTGTCTTTTGAAGGAACAATAAGACAGCCGAGATAATTTTTATCCTGTCCAAGGACAATTGCGCTTTCGATAAATTCACTTGAAATAAGCTGACGCTCAAGAACTGCAGGTTCTACGTTTTCGCCGCCGAGGAGAACGATTGTGTCTTTTGCACGGCCGGTAATTTTAAGCTCGTTGTCAAAAGTCAAAAGTCCGATGTCGCCTGTGTTAAGCCATCCGTCTTTATCGATAATCTTTTCTGTCAAATCAGGACGGTTGTAGTAGCCTTTCATTATCTGCTCGCCTTTTGCAAGAACAAGACCGCGCTGTCCTGGAGGTAATGGAGTAGAGTCAACAATCTGACCGTTTTCTTCTTTAACAATTTTAAGTTGAACTGAAGGAAGAATTGCACCAACGCAGCCTGGACGAGGTTCTTTGTAATAGCGGATAGAAAGTACCGGAGCTGTTTCTGTTAAGCCGTAACCTTCAAGAAGATTAAAACCAATTGCGCGGTAAAAATCATTTACATCATTCTGGAGCGCGCCACCGCCAGAAAGTGCAATCTTAATTTTTCCGCCAAGGTTTTTGCGGATTCTCTTAAACAAAAATAAATCGCCGAGAACATGAACAGGCCACAGTGCAAGAAACGGAATAATTCCTGCAAAAAAATCAAGGACGCGTGATCGTTTTTGAACCTGACATACCCAACCACAAACCTTGTCTTTTGCATGAATATAAGCCTTGCACGGATTTACAAAATGTTTGAATACAAACAAAGTAAAGCCGCCTTCTTTTTTAGCTTCTTTTGCAATATTTTTTGCAACTGCGTCCCAAAGTCGAGGAACACCGCACATCCATGACGGATGGATTTTTTTCATATCAGAAACCATAACCTGAGCGACAGGCTTTGAGTAAGCGATATTACATTTTAAAGTCGGAACAACATACTGGAACGCGCGTTCAAAGCTGTGCCATACCGGAAGAATTGTAAGCCAGGTGTCACCTTGTTTGCACGGGAAAAAGTTATGCATTACTTCAAGCTGGGCAAGATAACTTCTGTGAGTGAGCATTACGCCTTTTGGAGTTCCTGTTGTGCCTGATGTAAAAATGATTGTCGCAGTGTCGTCGGAATTTGTAAGTTCCATTTCGGACTCGATCTGCGACTTGAGATTTTCTTTATCTGCGTTATAGATTTTCTGACCTTCGGCGAGAAAGTCGTCAAAGTAAATGACTTTGATTTTTTTGTTGTTGATGATGTTCGGGTCGTCACGGTTTGAACGCTTAAAGATGATTGCAGTTTTTAGTTTTGGGCATTCGCTTGTGTTTTCGAGAACTTTTTCGAGCTGGTGCGGAGTTTCAAAAAATCCGATGCGGCAGTCAGAAAAAGAAATGATAAAACGGATTTCGGTTCCCATTGAGTCACAGCCGCGAGGAACGTCAGCCGCACCGAGTGACAAAAGTGCGTAATCTGCAATTGCCCATTCGCGGCGGTTGTCAGAAATAAGTGCAACGTTGTCGCCGCGTTTTACGCCGAGATTCTTGAGTGCAACGGCGAGGGCAATTACTTCGTCATAGACCTGGACGTAAGTATAGCCTGTAAAGTTTGAGTCTTTATCTTTTGAATATTGAAAAACGGCATCACTAAGTTCTTCTGCGCGCTCTTTAAAAAGAAGTGCAAGATTTTTTGGAAGTGTTTTGTTGAATGTAAATTTAGGCATTGTAGTCTCCTGCGGAATCAGTCAAACTTGCCATAAAATTTGCATGTGCAAAGGTGGAATGAAGAGCCGCGTTTATTTTGACATTATCACGAAAAATGTCAAAAAGGTCAAGGGATGGGGTGCGGGCGAGTGGGCCGTGGAAAAGTACGGCGAGCTGCATTGGCAAACCGCGCGGCATCGAAAGACACAAAGTTGCGCATGCGGCTGACAGAATCAAAAGGCGCGCCTAAATGCCGGCAGGCTTCAGAAGCGTCGTGTTTTGCTCTAATATAGTTTTTTGAACGCATCCTCGCGGTGGCAGAGTTTGAGCGCTTCTTTTACCAGAGGAATGTTTTCTCGTCGGTTAAACTGAAGAAGTGCCCGCTGAAGTTTTCTCTCGTGGGCGCCGCGGGCGACGTAGACTTTTTCAAAGCTGCCATCGTCTAAGGTTTTCCACGGATTAAGGCCGGTCCAGTACATGCAGGTTGCAAGACTGCCTGGTGTCGGGTAAAAATCCTGAACCTGGTCCGGAACAAAGCCAGTTTTTTTGAGATAGAGCGCTACGTCGACCGCGGCGCTGAGATCGGCTCCAGGATGACCTGCAATATAATATGGAACAAGATATTGTTTTAAATTCAATTCCTTATTAATACGCGCATATTCAGCTGCAAACTGTTCGTAGACTTTATGAGTTGATTTTCGCATAAGGCGAAGAACATTGTCGTTTACATGTTCAGGTGCAACTTTTAATTGACCACTTATATGGTGCTTGCAAAGTTCATAAAAAAAAGTTTTGTCTTTATCCATCATAAGATAGTCAAAGCGGATGCCGCTTCGGATAAAAACTTTTTTGACATTTGGAATGGCGCGCAGTTTTTGTAAAAGTTCAACATAATCTTTGTGATCAACTTTTACGTTTGGGCAAGGATCTGTTCCGAGGCAGTCGCGGTTTTTGCAGGCGCCGGCGGCTTTTTGTTTTTCGCACGCATCATTTCTAAAGTTTGCAGTCGGGCCTCCGACGTCGTGAATGTAGCCTTTAAAATCTTTGTCGTGCGTCATGAGCTCGGCTTCTTTTAAGAGGCTTTCGTGACTGCGGCTTTGAATGCGTCGTCCCTGATGAAAAGTAATTGCGCAAAATGAACACGCACCAAAACATCCGCGGCAGCTTGCAAGGCTGAACTTAACTTCGGCGAGGGCTGGGATTCCGGTTTTGCCGTTTTCTGCCTGTCTGTCGTACATTGGATGAGCGCGGCGCGTAAACGGTAGTTCGTAAATTGAATCCATCTCCTGCGTTGTAAGCGGGAGAGATGGCGGATTTTGCACGACGTAGCGTGCGTCGGTTTTTTCGATTAAGGTTTGAGCGTTGAGTGCGTCTGTGTTTTGTTCCTGTATGAGATAGCTTTTTGCGTAAAGTGCTTTTGATTCCGGTGTGTCGCTTTTTATTTCTTCGTATGAAGGAATTTGTAAAGGCAGTTTTTTATTAATCAGATTTTGTGCATCGCATTTAAGAAGTTCATCAATGTCTGACTGCTTTCCGGTATACCAGCAGGTTCCGCGGACGTCGCGGATTTCGCGGGCGGTCTTTCCGGCTTTGAGTTGATCTGCAATCTGGATAAGTGAATGTTCGCCCATTCCGTACATCAATAAATCGGCTTTGCTGTCTAAGAGAATTGAACGCTTTACAGTATTGCTCCAGTAATCGTAATGAGAAAAGCGGCGGAGACTTGCTTCGATTCCGCCGATGATAACATTGACTCCTTTGTAAGCCTGTCGGATTGCGCCGACATAGGTTGTAAGAGCGCGGTCGGGACGATGGCCTTTTACGCCGCCGTGTGCATAGGCGTCTTCGGAGCGCGGCTTGTTGTTGGCAGTGTAGTTGCTTACCATTGAGTCCATGGCGCCTGCTGAAACGAGAAATGCAAGACGTGGCTTTCCGAAGATTTTAAAATTTTCTGAATTTTTCCAGTCAGGTTGTGCAAGAATTGCAACTGAGTATCCGTGGCTTTCGAGGATGCGGCCTAAAAGGGCTGCGGCAAAACT
>JAILNY010000150.1 GCA_024691105.1 Treponema sp.
CAAATCAAGTTCAGGAATTTTTACCATATCCTCGTAACTTCCAAAAGCACGTGGAATATGAAACTTTTCTGCAAAAGCATTTGCCTTTAAAATGTCACGCGATGCAATCGCATACACTTGAACGCCCTTCATTCCGGCAACTGTTTCTACCATCTTTTGAGCAATCCATCCTGCTCCGATAATTCCGATTTTAAACATATAGCCTCCATGATTTATAAAACTGTACTGAATCAAAAAATGCGCGGCATTCTGCACCTGCTCACATCTGATAATTCTTGATGTTAATTGAATAAATTATAAACCTTTAAATTGATAATCGCTACATTTTTCTATATAATAAAATTCATGCAAGCTCCATCAGATGCCACACGTAAAACTTCAGAAAAAAACTTACAAAAAAATCGTGCGCCACGAAACAGAACATTAACACTTTCTCAAGAAGAAATTCCACAGTTACAAAAACAGCTTTTGACACTCGAAGAACTCTCACAGTCCGCACATTCAGCAGCCGCAAAATCCAGCGCATCCTGTGCCACACGCTGCGGCCTTGATTCCATAATAAATAAAACACTCAACGCAGATCTTCTTAAAGCGCTGCCTCTGCTTCCTGATGAGTTTGCAGACTTAATCATAATTGATCCGCCTTACAACCTTACAAAAAATTTTAACGGAACAACTTTTAACGCGCGCTCGCAAGAAAGCTACGATGAATATCTTTCAACGTGGTTTCCTCAGGTCTGCAAAAAATTAAAACCAAACGGTTCGCTTTATATTTGCGGCGACTGGAAGTGTACCTCAAGCCTTCAGAACGCGGTAGAAAAAGAACTGACGGTCTTAAACAGAATTACCTGGCAGCGCGAAAAAGGACGCGGCGCAAAATCAAACTGGAAAAACGGAATGGAAGACATCTGGTTTGCAGTAAAAAATCCTGATGACTATTACTTTGATGTAGATGCTGTAAAAGTTCGGCGCCGCGTTATTGCACCATATAAGGAAGACGGTAAACCAAAGGACTGGCAAGAAACCGAAAGCGGAAAATTCCGTGACACATGTCCCTCAAACTTTTGGGACGACATCAGCGTACCGTTCTGGTCAATGCCGGAAAACACCGACCATCCGACTCAAAAACCAGAAAAGCTTTATGCAAAATTGATTCTTGCTTCAAGCCGTCCTGATGACATTGTCTTTGATCCGTTTTTAGGAAGCGGGACAGCAAGCGTAGTCGCAAAAAAACTTGGCCGCCGTTTTTTTGGAATTGAACTTAACAAAGAATATTCGATGCTTGCGCAAAAGCGGCTTAACCGCGCTGATACTGACAAAACAATTCAGGGATACTCAGACGGCGTCTTTTGGGAACGAAACACAAACCACTAAGCGCACGCCGAGTGATTACGGACGCGACTTTTGAATGCGCGATTCATACAAGAGTTTACACGCAAAGCGACTTAAAAAAAATACACTCATCGTCATTGCATTCTTTAGAAAGCTCGCAATTTAAATCTGCATGAAAATCATGAATCGCTTCTTTGTCTTTTCCTGTTCCATAAACCTTTGCTTTGTACGGAATATTAAATTTCTTAAAAAGTTTTTCTATATATTTAACCTGAAACCGCACAAAGTCATAACTGCCAGAAACAATATAAGCCGGCGGAAAATCCTTTGTAAAATTTTTATCGATATTAATAAAATCTTTTAACCGGACACCTTTTCCATTAATATCAATGACACCGCTCTTTAAAGCTTTCTTTCCAAGCACATCTTCCAACGCAGACACAAAATCCGACACAAGATAAAAAAACCAGTTTACTTTGTAAACACCACAGTTTAATCCAACACCGCGAGGGACAAAATTTTCTACAGGCTTAATTCCAATCATTTTGGAAAACTCAGGATTTGTGCATATTTCGGAATAAAGCGCAGTATAATGAGCACCGCACGAATCACCAACAAGAAAAAAATTTTTATAATCAAGATTGTATTCATCGGCGTGATCTTTTACCCATTTAATGACACAATTTGCATCTTCAAATGCTGCGGGGAATTTATACTCTGGTGCAAGCCGGTAGTTAAAATTCACAACTGCAAAACCACGCTGTGCAAGTGACATCAGATAATACTGATACATTTCCTTGGAACCATAAACATACGAGCCGCCATGAAAACTCATTATAACCGGATACTTTTGCGCCTTGGTAACAGGAAGATATAAATCCAAAAGATTCCAGCCGTTTACGTAATCGTATTCCTCAGGTTCCCTATATTGAATATTTCTGTAAGCCTTAATGTCATCCGGCTGCCTGAACTCACGCTGCCTGACAGACATCAGCATTGCCCATTCTTCTCTGATTCGCTCGCTAAACTCTGACATACGTTCATGATAACACGTAACGTTAAATTTGGAAATGTTCAATTCCACGGAAAATTTACAAATTCCTTCAAAAATTCCCTTGACGCAAACTTTAAGCGGGGTTATATTATTGTTATCGTGCACGAGCACGAAAAAGGCTTAGCGCGATTTTCGCCTTGCCACATAGGAGCACATTTTTATGAAAATTAAAACTGTCTTTTCTCATTCCTTTGAAAAGTACGGAAAGGTCCTTAAAGGTTACGATGTAACTGACCTTTTAAAAAAGCTTGAAGACACAACTAAAAAGCCGGAAAACGCTGTAATTTACGAACCTGGCGATGCAGGCTTAGAAAGTCTTCCAATCGCAAAAGAATTCAGCGATAACGCTTACGGCGGAATGCCAATCCAGGTTGGATACTGCAACGGCTTTAACACAAAGCTCAACTGTCTTGAATGGCACCGCGGTTCAGAATTGAACATTCCGGCAAACGACATTGTTCTTTTGCTAGCTCCGCTTCAGGCTGTTAAAAACGGCAAACTTAATACAAGCCTCGTAGAAGCATTCTATGTTCCAAAGGGAACTGTAGTTCAGGTTTACGAGACAACACTTCACTATGCACCATGCAACGCTGTTAAAAACGGCGAAGTTTTTAAAGAAGGATTCCGCGTAATCGTAGTTCTTCCTAAAGACACAAATACAGAAAAGCCTTCTATCAAGGAAATTGACTTTGAAGACAAGCTTTTGTGGGCACGAAACAAGTGGCTCATTGCACATGCTGATTCAAACGAAGCAAAATCAGGTGCTTTTGTCGGCCTCTCTGGTGTAAATATTGACCTTGCAAAAAACTAAAGCTCAAACGGCAAATATCTGACAGCGCTCGGCAACCCCGGCGCTTCTTAAAAAATACATAGGAGTATAATATGATTAACAACAAACCAAAAATCAAAATCGGTATCGTAGCTGTAAGCCGCGACTGTTTCCCAGAGTCTCTCTCTGTAAACCGCAGAAAGGCTCTTATTGACGCTTATACAAAAAAATACGGCGCTGACGAAATCTATGAATGTCCGATTTGTATCGTAGAATCAGAAATCCACATGGTTCAGGCTTTAGAAGACATCAAAAAAGCCGGATGTAACGCACTTTGTGTTTACCTTGGAAACTTTGGTCCAGAAATTTCTGAAACATTGCTTGCAAAACACTTTGACGGTCCTAAGATGTTCTGTGCCGCTGCAGAAGAAACATCTAAGAACGGCGGTCTTATCCAGGGTCGTGGTGACGCTTACTGTGGTATGCTCAACGCATCTTACAACCTCAAACTCCGCAACATCAAAGCTTACATTCCTGAATATCCAGTAGGAACAGCTGAACAGTGCGCAGACATGATTCATGAATTTGCTCCTATCGCAAAAGCAGTTTACGCTTTGAATCATCTCAAGATTATTTCTTTCGGACCACGTCCTCTTAACTTCCTTGCTTGTAACGCACCTATCAAACAACTTTACAACATCGGTGTTGAAATTGAAGAAAACTCAGAACTTGACCTCTTTGAATCATTCAACAAACACGCAGGCGATGCACGTATTAAAGAAGTTGCAGCTGACATGGCTAAAGAACTTGGAAACGGTAACAAAATTCCTGAAGTTCTCGAAAAACTTGCTCAGTACGAAATCACATTGCTTGACTGGGTTGAAGCACACCGCGGCTACCGTGAGTTCGTTGCAATCGCAGGAAAATGTTGGCCTGCATTCCAGACACAGTTTGGATTTGTTCCTTGTTATGTAAACAGCCGTCTTACAAAGATGGGTATCCCGGTATCTTGCGAAGTAGATATTTACGGATGTCTTTCTGAGTTCATCGGTACTGTAGTTTCTAACGACACAGTAACATTGCTCGACATCAACAACACTGTTCCACAGGATATCTACGATGAAGACATCAAGGGTAAACACGGAAACTATACAATCAAAGATACATTCATGGGATTCCACTGCGGAAACACAGCTTCAACAAAGCTTTCTTTCTGCGAGATGAAATACCAGATGATTATGGCTCGTGCTCTTCCACGCGAAGTTACAAACGGAACTTTGGAAGGAGACATCATGCCAGGCGATATTACATTCTTCCGCTTGCAGTCAACTTCTGACAACAT
>JAILNY010000016.1 GCA_024691105.1 Treponema sp.
CGCCAATTTAATGTTTCGGGCAGAAGATTCTGAAGTTCATCCATGGGTAAATCGGATGCTCTTTTTCCAAATTACAGAGCCACTCTGTGCTTACAGTATTTGAACCGAGTGCATCAAACACAGCCGTAAACGCAATTATGCTGTCTTTAAATGCCTTTGTCGCATACTCGGCAAAATAATTTGTATCAATCATCTTTGCCCATTCAGAACTTTGCGCAAGCATCAGTTCGCGCGCACCAAGATTTAAAAGGCGAACCTTTAATCCGGTGTCATCCGGGAATCTTCCTGAAAGGTCAACAATTCTTTCAGAGGCCTTTCTCAGATAACGGATCATCCAGCCGTTTTTGCTCGAAAGATAATCTTCGCCATAAGACTGGTCTGAACCAGATGCAAAGTATGGAACGATTTTCTGAAGTGAAAATTTATCAAACAAAAGATCTGAACAGCTTACGACATTTATTCCAGCCTCTGCAAATTTTCTTACTACATTCTCAAACCAGTCAAGACCTTCTGACCATGTCTGATAAAGCATTTTTTCGTCAAAGACACAAGTCATAGAAACATCTGTGTCTTTTAAGATTTTTGCAGCGCGAGAAAGTTTTTCATCATATTCACTTACAAAAGATTCTGCATCAATCATTGCCTGATTAAGTGCATTTTCTGCATTATAAATGAACTCTGTCTTACGGCAGTTTTTAGAATTGACGTCTGAATCTACAAAGGAATTATTCCAGTAACAGAAGCCCGAAGCCGTACGGGCCTGTCCCGCTTTTACAAATGGTTCAAGCTGTTTTGGTTCAAGTTCCCAGGAAATATCTTTATTTACATTTTTATAAACAGGATTCTGGTTAAAATCTAAAGAAAGCTTATCTGCAGCAAAAAGTGAAAGACAGTTATAACAGCGGGCTGGCGCAAAAATACCCTTTTCTGGAGCTACCTGACCAAGCAAAAAGCTCTGCGAAGGCAGAATCGTATAATTTACGCCGTACATTCTCAAGACCTTTTCAAGTCCAGGTGCATAACCAAGTTCCGGGAGGAAAAATCCGTCAGCAGAAATTCCAAAATAATGTCTTACAGAATAAAGACCTGTTTCAACCTGCGCATTCAAAATCTCGCTCATATCGCGGTAATGAGGCATGAATAAATATGAACCGCTTGTTGCAAGAATTTCAATCTGACCGGTTTTTGCATAAGATGCAAAATATTTTAAAAGATTCTGTTCATAAACTTCTGTAAAATATCGCTTTGTTTCGATTGTCTTTGCAAGATAAAGTTCAGCGTTTTTATAAAATTCCTTAACACTCTTTGTGCGGACAAGTTCTTTTTTTCCAAAATCAATAAGACTGTCAAGATAAGCGACATACTGCTTTTTAATAATCGGATCTGCAAGCAGTGCACAAAGCGGGCTTGAAAAAACGAGTGAAATTTTAAATTTAACCTCATCCTTTTTAAGATTAGAAATCATGTTAAGAAGAGGAATATATATGTTTGAAATTTTTTCAAAAAGTAAAGTCTGTTCCTGATTGAACTCAGATTTTTTTTCATCAGTGATTCTGATGTATGGATGATGCAAATTAAGAAGTAATGAAATATTTTTAGTAGCCATCTGATTTTCTCCCCTTTTGCATCAGTTAAAAGACTGTCTGTAATTATTGTAATGATCTTTGAGCATTGACTTAATGCCAGAAAGCTCAAGAATTGGTTTAATCTTTTGATCTTCACCAGGCTGGAAATTTCTAAACTCTTCAGAGCCCTGTGGAATTTCAAGACGTTCAGAAACTGCAAGAACGGATTTAAGCGTATTTTCTGTATCACGAACAAGATCAACTCTTACAAACTTTTTTCCACCAGGAATAAGAATGTACTGCTCGCGGTCTTCGTAATTTATCTGAATATCAAAAGCATCCTGTGGTTTTTCTGCAACCATATCATCAAAAAAGCAGACCTGTAAAAATAATGGAGTCTTAGCAGAAGTAAGCTGTTTGTAAAGCACATCATTAAAATCCCAGTAAACAAAAAGAGAAACGGGATTATGAATTATCACATCGATTGAAGTTTCGTTGTAGCCTTGAGGAAGCTCTGTCTGAAGATTTGGAACTGCATCTTCAGAAACCTTGATAGTTTCCTTAAAGTTTGAATTTTCATCTATTTCTTTTGCCACTTCAAGAAGCTCGGCAATTATAAACTGACGGTTTAAGTCGTCAGGAATATCAATTCCAAACTCGTCGGCAAGTTCGATAAGTTGTGAAGATGTTAATGTTTCAAGATGTGATCGCGATAGCTTTTTTTGATCTTCATTATTTTTCATAAAAGAATAATCTTAAAAATTAGAATTATTGTCAATAGTGCAATTTATGTCGCACTGAATATCGTTTCTATCGGAGTAATTCCATATCGTTTTGCAAACTCTCGCGCATTCACGGCATTCGCAATTACATCATCCGGATTGTGAGCATCAGAATCACAAATGACGCGCGCGCCGCTTAAGGCGACCATTTCCCAAAACTCGTGATACGGATATCCAAGCCGTGGACCTCGTGAAGTTTCTATATAGCCACGTGCAATACCAAGCCCGTTAACTTCTACCGGGAGATTCTGAGCAACGGCCGCATCAAGTATCGCCTTAAGAGCGGACCGCGCTTCGTTGTCCCATTCACGCCAGCCAGACATAAACAAATCCGGGTGTGCTAAAATTGCATAAAGCCCCGACTGAATTCCTTCTATAACCTGATCTGTATATTTTGCAAGAAGTCTTTTATCGTGATTAAACTCGGGCGCATACGGATGAATATTCCCGTCTGTCACCCAATGCGGCCCAAACACAAGATATTCAGCGCCATAACGGCCCTTAAGCTCGTCTTGATACCAGTTTATATAATTTTTATCGTATTCACATTCAAACCCAAGATGAACCTTAAAATCCGCAAGAGATGCTGCTTCTTTTACGTCACGGATATATTCTTCAACCTGGTTCACACTCATACGGCAGTTTATCCAGTTTGCTTCGTGTAAATCAGGATAAGGACAATGGTCGCTGAATCCAAGCTCCGAACAGCCCTGCTCTTTTGCAACTTTTACATAATCAACTGGACGTCCTACTGCATGATTGCACAGATATGTATGTGTATGAAAATTTGAAATCTTTGAGTCGTTCATAATTGCATTAAGAATAATGAAATGAATAAATAAAAGCAACTAACTTTTACCACTCAAAAGTTGCCCAACGGTCATTCATCTTTGGAAGAAGCTTTGCAAAGAGCCAGCCTCCAAAAGAATGCTTCTTCATCTCCTCATTAAAGCTGTGTTCTTCAATAAAAAAGATACCCTCACATAAATCTGCAATTTCCTGTCCACTCCAGGTTCCGCTTTTAAATACAGCACCGGTATTTTTTACCGTATCATGGTATTTCTGATTTTTTACCATTAATGGATTATTCATTTCAGCAATCAAGGTTGCAGAGTTGAAATTTGTTTTCAAAATAGAAAGAATTCTTTTAATTTCTTCCATCGTAAAATACATAAAAAGTCCTTCAGCCAAAAGTAAAACTTTTCGAGTATTTTTCTTTGTTTCCTTAAGGACCTCAGAACACCATTTATCATCAAGAATACTTCCTGGTAATTCTGTAACCCGGTCATGTTCATTAAAAACTTTTTTTCTGACATCAATTGAAGAAGGTAAATCAAGATTGAACCAGCTGACCTTACCGTTATCCACACGCGAAAAACGATTATCAAAACCTGAGCCAAGATTTACAATAACCGCATCTGGATTTTTTGAAAGAAAATCTTTTACAATACGGTCAAGCATAACTGTACGTGCAATAACACCTTCATGAGACATAAATTTATCATAGGGCGTTGTGTCAATTCCGAGCGACGCTACAATTTCGACTGCCATCTCATCTTTTACACGTGCATTTTTACGAAGAGTTTCATTTGCTTTTATTACAAGTGGAATTAATGCAGTTTCCTGAACATCTTCCAGAGTCAATTTCATCTTTACATACCTTCTTTTTTTGATTTAAAAATAAATCGAGCCAAGGGACGAATCGCATAGAACCGAACCGAACCTTGACCCGAAAATTTTTATCTTAATTTCTTGTACCCGTAAACAGCTGTGTCTCCAAGCTCTTCTTCGATTCGGATAAGCTGGTTGTATTTTGCCATGCGGTCAGTGCGGCTCATAGAACCAGTCTTAATCTGTCCTGAGTTAGTTGCAACTGCGATATCTGCAATTGTTGTGTCTTCAGTTTCGCCTGAGCGGTGACTTGTAACTGTCGTGTAGCCATGGCGGTGTGCCATTTCGATTGCTTCAAGAGTTTCTGTAAGAGAACCAATCTGATTTACCTTGATGAGGATAGAGTTACCGGCTCCCATCTTAATTCCCTTTTCAAGGAATTTAACGTTTGTTACAAAGAGGTCGTCTCCTACGAGCTGGCAGCGGTCGCCGATTCGTGCTGTAAGTTTTTTCCAGCCTTCCCAGTCATTTTCGTCGAGACCGTCTTCAATTGAGTCAATCGGATATTTTGTAATGAGCTCTTCAAGGTATGCAATCTGTTCGTCGTCGGAAAGTTCCTTGCCGTTCGGATCTTTTGGAGTTCCGTTTGAAAGCTGCTTGTAGTTATAGAAGAACTTGCCGTCGCGCTCAACTGAGAACTCGCTTGAGGCACAGTCCATTGCGATTTTTACATCTTCGCCTGGTTTGTAGCCTGCATCTTTGATTGCCTGAACAATGCTGTCGAGTGCATCGTTGATTCCATCAAACTTAGGAGCAAATCCACCTTCATCACCGACAGCAGTTGAAAGTCCGCGAGCCTTCAAAAGCTTTGCGAGTGCGTGGAAAACTTCTGCACCCATGCGGATAGCTTCGCGTTCTGTCTTAGCACCAACCGGGCGAATCATAAATTCCTGGAAAGCGATTGGAGCATCAGAGTGAGCACCTCCGTTGATAATGTTCATCATTGGAACAGGGAGAACGTGAGCATTTGCGCCACCAATATAGCGGTAAAGTGGAATGTTGAGAGCTTTTGCTGCAGCCTGAGCTGTTGCAAGAGATACGCCCAAAATAGCATTTGCACCAAGTTTGCTCTTTGTAGGAGTTCCATCAAGAGCAAGCATCTTCATGTCAACTGCGCGCTGTTCAAATACGTTAAAGCCCTTCAACGCCGGAGCGATAATCTTATTTACATTATCTACAGCCTTAAGAACTCCTTTTCCGCCGTAGCGTGCCTTGTCGCCGTCACGAAGTTCAAGAGCTTCGTTTTCGCCTGTACTTGCTCCACTAGGAACTGCGGCACGTCCGAACACACCGTTTTCAAGAATTACATCTACTTCAACAGTAGGATTTCCGCGTGAATCGATAATTTCACGGCCAATTACATCTGCAATTGCAATTTTGTTTAACATTGTATATCCTCCAGATAAAAAAGTTAGCCTGACGTAATAACAGAGGTATCATGTTTTTTACGTCAGACTATAAGAATGACTAATTGTGGCTAATAAGTCGGTTAGTTATTACTAACGTCTGTTACTATATGCTTTTTCCATTATCATGTCAATATTATTGAAAAATATATAAAAAAACGATATTCTATCTTCTATAAAAGTTGAAAACGTATATCCGTCTGGGAATGACTGATTGTGGCTAATAAGTCTTATGCCTTTACGGCAAACCTTTCAGATTCGTTTTCCTTTCATATCAATTTTCTATTATATAGGAGCATTTCATGACATACACTGCAGAAGTGGAACATATGTGTCCTTTGGCTAAAGGCGCATATCATGGACCAGCCCCAATCCCTGAAGAAGGCGAATGGGTAAAGGTTAAAAAAATTGAAGACGTTTCTGGTTTTACACACGGAATCGGTTGGTGTGCACCACAGCAGGGTGCCTGCAAACTTTCTTTAAACGTAAAGAATGGTGTTATTGAAGAAGCACTCGTTGAAACTATCGGATGTTCAGGTATGACACACTCAGCTGCTATGGCATCTGAAATCCTCATCGGAAAAACTCTTCTCGAAGCATTGAACACTGACCTTGTTTGCGATGCTATCAACACAGCTATGCGCGAACTCTTCCTCCAGATTGTTTACGGTCGTTCACAGTCTGCTTACTCTAAGGACGGACTTAAAGTTGGTGCTTCTCTTGAAGACCTCGGAAAGAACCTCCGCTCTCAGATAGGTACAATGTTTGCTACACGCAAAACAGGTCCTCGCTACCTCGAAATGACAGAAGGTTATGTTGAGACTTGTGCAATCGATAAGGACAATCAGATTATCGGTTACAACTGTATCAACTTTGGTAAATTGATGGACGCTCTCAAGGCTGGAAAACCAGCTGAAGAAGC
>JAILNY010000022.1 GCA_024691105.1 Treponema sp.
GCCTGCAATACAGAACCGGTTCCGCCATCAAAAAAGAGAATCTGTTTTCCAAGATAATCACGAATGCTGCTCATGCTAACTCCTGTTTTTTAATCCTATAAATGCAGTAACCGATTTTTCCGGTGACATGATTAATGAATCATTTAAAGTAAGCGCAAGATTTTTCTGGCACTGTAAAATTTCAAAAAATATTTTCTGCACTTCAAGACTTACATCTCCGTAGCCTGGGCTAAAACGCGGACGTAATTCTAATCCGTTTTTTCGTTCTTCCTCTGCAAAAAAACTTTGCAGGCAATCACAATATTTTTCTATATACATTGCGCCTGCAGCCTGAAGCATTACAGATTTTGCCGCATTTATTCTCGACGCTTTTTGAATCGCTCTGTCAACTTCTGGACCAAGGGTTGCTGCAAATAAAATTACTTCGCTGCAGTCTTGTAAATTTCTTGACAGGGCGTGGCTCTGAATCTGTTTTTCACCAAAGCTGATTAATTCGTTTTCAATTTTAAGAGCAAGCTTTATATACACAGAGCGGCAGTTCATCAGAGAGCGTACTTGAGACGCAGCATCCTCTGCAAGAGTTCTTGTATTGTCATCGACAGTTGATGAATCGTTAATTCCTGCATAGCGGTAAAGCTCTGAGAAGTCTGGTTCAAGAAGATCGGAACTTACTCTGTGCTGTAAAATCATTGTTCATTCCACTTGATAATCGAAGAAAGGTTTTTAAGAATTTTTTCTGCAACTTCAGGTTTGTTCATCGAATAGACGTGAACATGATTAATGCCGTTTGCAAAAAGGTCAATAATCTGATCTGTTGCATAAGCAATTCCTGCCTGCATCATTGCAGCACTGTCGCTTCCAAATCTGTCAACGATAGAAAGAAATCTCTGCGGCATTATTGAGCCTGAAAGTTTTATTGCTCGTTCAACCTGTCTGGCATTTGTAATCGGCATGATGCCCGGAATGATAGGAACAGTGATTCCTTTTTCGCGTGCTTTGTACAAAAATTTATAGTGAATGTTATTATCAAAGAACATCTGTGTTGTAAGATATTCACAGCCCGCATCTACTTTTTTCTTTAAGTTGTCGATGTCTTCGTTTGAGTTTGCAGAGTCAGGGTGACCTTCCGGATAGCATGCGCCGCCGATGCAGAATCCGCCGAAGTCAGAAATTTCTTTTACAAGGTCGCTTGCATAATGGTAATCAAGATGGTCAGTAGAAAATCCTTCGGGGATATCGCCGCGGAGTGCGAGAATGTTTTTTATTCCTGCATCGCGGAGTTTTGTAAGCTGTTCGTGTACAAGCTCGTGGGTAGATGAGATGCATGAAAGGTGTGCAATAGCAGGAACATTTTTATCGCACTGAATGTGTTTTGCAATTGATACAGTGTGAGAACTTGTTCCACCGCCGGCGCCATAGGTTACGCTCATGTATGAAGGTTTTAAATCGGCAATTTTTTCTACTGCCTGTTCAACGGAAGCATAGAGCGCGTCAGTTTTTGGAGGAAAGACTTCAAATGACAAAGTCGGTTGCGGAGTTTTTATAATATCAATAACTTTCATGACTTTAATTCCCTATTAGAGTACTAGTTAGAATATAGTATATTTGTGCTTTTCTTGCAATAAACGCCTATTTTAAATATAGTAGAGTTATGAAAAATCGTTTTCGTTTATTTTGTTTATTCGCAGGAATTTTATTTTTAACTGCATGTTCAAAAGACGGCACAAAAAATGAAACTGGCAGTGCGCTAAAGGCTGAATCTATCAAGCGCGTTGTTTCGCTCGGGCCGTCTGCAACAGAAATTCTTTTTGCAATCGGAGCAGAAAAGCAGATTGCGGCGCGGACTGATTTGTGCGATTTTCCGCCGGAAGCAGAAACGATTGCGTCAGTCGGCGGTTTTGCCGGAAACACAATAAGCCTTGAAACGATTCTTTCTTTTGAGCCGGATCTTGTTTATTTGTATCAGGGAATTCATGACGGTTTTGTAAAACCTCTTGAAGATGCCGGAATCCGGGTTTATATTTCGAATGCTTCTTCTATTGAAGATGTAAAAAAAGAAGTTCTTGATATGGGTGAACTTACAGGACACAAAAAAGAGGCACAAAAAGTTGTTTCAAAAATGAACGAGACCTTAGAGCGTGTTTCAAAAAAGATTAAAAAACATTTACGCGAAAAAAATCACTCTGCCGGCGAGTTTACAGATGCGTCATATGACGCGGGAGGTCAAAAGAAAACAAGCGGCGAGTTTACAGATGCGCCGACTGTCTATTGGGAAATCTGGCCGTCTCCAATGATGACAGTCGGGAAAGATTCATTTATAAACGACATCATTAAAGCGGCCGGCGGAAAAAATATCTTTGAAGATGAACTTTCGGCTTATCCGATTGTCACAGCCGAAGCCGTAATCTTTGCGCACCCGGACTACATTTTTTATACCGGCGACGGAACTGAAAAAGGCGCAGTATGGAATCCAGAAAAACAGATGACCGCTGCAAAAGGAATTTTCTATGTCGGAGATGACAATCGCTTTGTCCGTTCAAGCCCTCGATGCGTAGACGCAGTCGAAAAGCTTGCAGATATTTTATGGAAATAAATTAGAATTAAGTCGATGAAAAAAAACAGCGAAAGATTTTTGACCGTATTAAAAGTTCTTCCTCTTTTTGTCTTAGTGCTTTTATGTTTTTTTGCTGTGTGCATAGGAACAAAAATCATTTCACCGTTTGATGTCCTTTCTAAAAAATGTTCACCGACAGATTTTCTTGTAATTACAAAAATCCGTGTGCCGCGCATTTTGTTAAGCGTTGTATGCGGTGCGCTGCTTGGCGGAACCGGAGCAGTCTTTCAGGGGTTGTTCAGAAACCCGCTTGCAGATCCTGGTATTATGGGAGTTTCTTCCGGCGCAACCTTTGGAGCAGTAATCTCGGGATTTTTTCCGATTGCGGCTTTTTCGTTTTTGTCACCGGTTTCGGTTTTTGCTTTTTTGGGAGCTGCGCTTTCGGCTCTGTGCGTTTTTTTGTTTTCCAAAATATTTAAAGAAACTTCCGGTGTAACGCTACTTTTGTCGGGAACGGCAGTCGGAACTTTTTTTTCTGCAATTGCCTCAATCATTTTATTAATGCGCGAAAAAGACCTTCACTCATTCTACGCGTGGACAACCGGAAGCTTTAATGCAAAAGGCTGGAACGAGTTCTTAGCCTTCATTATTCCTTCGGTGATAGCCTTTATCCTTTTAGAGCTGTGCGCGCGACACCTGGATGTCTTAGTTTGCGGTGAACAGTCTGCAATCGCATTCGGACTTGATTATAAAAAAGTACGCAATCTTGTTTTAGTTGCAGGCTCTCTTGCGTCATCCTGTGCAGTTTGTGCCGGAGGAATCATTTCTTTTGTCGGGCTCATTGCACCGCACATTGCAAGAAAAATCTACGGACCTGTTCACCGCACATTGATTTTTGAGTCTATGATTTATGGTGCAATACTGATGCTTGTTTCGGATACTGTCGCGCGCACGGTCATAACGCCATCTGAGCTCCCTGTAGGAATCATCACTTCGTTGATTGGAGTTCCGTGTTTTATCGCAGCTCTTGTCCGCATGAACGGAGGACAAAAATGATCGAAGTAAAAAATCTTAGTGCATCATATAAAGATAAAACCGTTTTTAAAAATGTCTCGTTTACTTTGAGCGACTCAAGCTTTACCGCTCTCTGTGGAAAAAACGGCAGCGGAAAAAGCACTCTCCTTTCTTTGATGGCAGGAAT